>JAURJF010000024.1 GCA_030832365.1 Candidatus Nanopelagicales bacterium | reverse complement strand
CTTCAATGGCCATATGCGCACCCTAAAGTTAATCAGGCTAAATGTCATTAATCCCATCTATCTTTGCTCCATGAAATCTGAGCAGGACAGCCAATTTACTTCAGCTTTCCAGCCAAGTTTTGATGAGATCTCACCGAGCCTTTATGAAACCACTTTTGTAGTTGTCGATCTAGAGACCACCGGCGGCTCTCATAACAGCGCCGCAATTACCGAAATTGGCGCAGTGAAAGTTAGGGCGGGTGAAATAGTTGGTGAATTTCAGACTCTGGTAAACCCAGAAAGTCCTATTCCGCCCTTTATTACAGTGCTAACCGGCATCACTGATGCAATGGTTATTCAAGCGCCAAAATTAGGCGAAGCAATATTCTCATTTTTAGAATTTGTTGGCTCAAGTAAAGATAGCGTTCTGGTGGCTCATAACGCTCCTTTTGATATTGGCTTTCTAAAGGCAGCTTGTGCAAAGCTTGAAATTTCCTGGCCTTCTTATCAAGTCTTAGATACAGCAAAAATTGCAAGATATGTGGTGACAAGAGATGAAGCTCCAAATTGCAAGCTCTCTACCCTCTCAACTTTCTTTGGCGCAACAACTAATCCAGATCACCGAGCGCTTTCAGATGCTCGGGCAACCGTTGATGTCTTCCATGGCATCCTTGATCGACTTGGAAGCTACGGCGTAAAAACTTTAGAGGAGTTGAAGTCCTTCAGCGCTCGTGTTACTAGCGCCCAGAGAAGTAAGAAGTATTTAGCCGAGGGCCTTCCAAATACGCCTGGGGTTTATATCTTTCGAGATGAAGCTGGGATACCGCTTTACATAGGAACAACAAGAAATTTGAGAAATAGAGTTCGCTCATATTTCACCGCAGCTGAGACTCGAAAAAGAATTCACGACATGATCTCACTTGCCCACTCTCTTGATGTAATTCAAACAGCCACCATAATCGAAGCAGAGGTAAGAGAGCTAAGGCTGATCTGTGAGAAACAGCCTCGCTTTAATCGACGTTCTAAATTTCAAGCAAAGTCGTTATGGATCAAGCTGACTAAAGAGGCTTTCCCAAGGTTAGTTGCAATAAGAGGGGCTAAGGGGCTTGATGATGAGAGCGGTTGGGCAGGGCCCTTTAATGGCCGAGATGAATCAGCGCGAGCAATAGAGGCGCTCTATGAAGTAACTCAGATAAGACAGTGCAAACCAAGAATCACCTTATCTTCAATGAAAAGTGCAAGTCCATGTGCTTTATTCGATATGAAACGTTGCGGGGCTCCTTGTATTGGCCAGGAATCAATAGATTCTTACTCATCACATGTAACAGCAATTCACCAGAGCTTGCATATCGACTCTCGCCCCATACTTAACTCTCTTAATGAGCGGATGAAGGAACTGGCAAATCAAGAACGTTTTGAAGAAGCTGCTGAGGTGCGAAATCGTTTAGGAGCGCTTATTAGAGGAAGTGCTAGAGCGCAGAGCATTAGAAGTTTAACTAGAGTCAAGGAGTTAATCACAGCGATTGCTACCTCTATTGATACTTGGGAATTTGTTGTTATTCGCCATGGCAAATTAGCTGCGAGCGCTACCGCAAAGAGTGATAATTACAAAGATGTTATTGAATCCTTGAAATTAACAGCTGAGGTAGTAATCGATAATGGCGAAATATTGCCCGCCAGTCATCATGAAGAAGTAGAGGTTCTGCTTCGTTATTTGAATCAAGAAGGAATTCGAATTGTCGAAATCGATGGCATCTGGGCCCTTCCAACTTTTGGCTCAGCAGCAGCTAGATCAGAGATTGAACAGGTTAGAGCTCAAGTTGGCGCAAATAGCTATAAGGAAGATTTTGCTAATTCGGTAGATAGATTTGCCCAGCGCTCAACTAATTGAGCTGCTGCTCCGGAATCAACGGCTTGTTTTGCCAAGGTATATCCATTCGCAAATTGCTGGGTAATACCTAGATGAAAATCTGCCTTAAATGCTGCAATTGCAACTGCCGCATTTAGTAAAACTGCTTGGCGATAAGGACCACCTTTGCCAGCAAAAATAGCTCTTGTGATATCCGCATTTTCGCTAGGTGTACCGCCTCTTAACTCATCTATACCGATTCGTTCCAGGCCTAGCTCGCTTGGATCAAAAATCTCCTTGCTTATCTCGCCTTTATTTATCTGATAAACCGCACTGGTTGTACTGAGCGAAATTTCATCTAAGCCATCATCGCCCCTAAAGATAAAACCATCGCAATCGCGCTCGGCGAGAACTGTTGCAACAAGCTCTAATAACTCAGCTCTAGCAACGCCAATAGCCACCGCCTTTGGCTTTGCGGGATTGGCAAGCGGGCCAAGAATGTTGAAAATTGTGGGCGTCGCTAGCTCCTTCCTTGCACTGGCTGCATTCTTCATTGCAGGGTGGAAGACCGGGGCAAATGCAAAACCAATTCCAATTTTTCTTACACACTCCTGGACCTGCTTAGCCCCGAGAGAGATATCAATTCCAAGGGCCTCTAATAAATCTGCTGCTCCACTCTTTGAACTTGCTGCGCGGTTGCCATGCTTAATCGTTCTTGCTCCTGCAGCGGTTGTGATGATGGCAGCAGTTGTTGATATATTAATTGTAGATGCGCCATCTCCCCCAGTTCCCACTATGTCGACAGCGCGATCAGGGATATCAATTGCTACACCTCTTTGATACATCACATCAACAAGGGCTCTAACTTCACTTGGCTTCTCGCCTTTTGCCTTTAGCAGGAGGAGAAAACTCTTAATCTGATCATTAGTTGCAAGGCCATCAAGAATTTGAGCCATTGCCCAAGTAATTTCCAGGTCAGATAAATCTTGCTTAGCTGTTAATTTCTCAACTATCTCATCCCAAGAAACAGTGAGGTCCATGATCGCTCTAGCTCTTACTTAAGAAGCAACTGGATTTTTAGCAAGAATTTCTGCAACATTTTTTGCAAGAGTAAAGGGATCAATCGGATGAGTAATGACTCCCTCTGCTCTAGACCAACCAGCAAGCCAGGCATCAGAACTTCGTGCCACCAAGACGATAACTACGCCGCAATTAAAGACTTCATCCTTTAATTGTTTTGCAACCCCCAGCCCGCCTTCAGGGACTGCTTCGCCATCAAGAATAAAGAGATCAAAATTCGCACCAGAATCGACAGCCATTCGTAAGGCCTTAGCGGTAGCAAATTCTAGAATCTTATGAGCGCCTAGATCTTGAGAGATTTGCTTACCCAGAGCGGTTATTACGCTAGATCGTACGCTTGAATCATCTGAGTAAAGCGCGATTTTTAGGGTTTTCTGGCTGGTCTCCATAATTAAGGTAATTCTAGGGGTTTACTGACTTATCCCTTCGCTCAATCTGAGCCAATATCCCGTGATGCGTTTCACCGCTATACCTATCTTATTTACCCCTTCAAAGAGAGGGTATTGCCCTCATTTCAGGAATAATCCCCTCTATGAGTAGCGCAGTCTCCACACCACCTAGATTGAATCGCCCAAATATCGTTGCTGTTGGAACCATCGTCTGGCTCTCAAGTGAGTTGATGTTCTTCGCCGCTCTCTTTGCTATGTATTTCACAACTCGATCTGTGCAAGGCCCTATTATCTGGGGTCAGGGCGTGGAGATGTTGAATATTCCATTCTCCGCCCTTAACACCACTGTATTAGTTCTCTCCTCGGTAACCTGCCAGTTCGGCGTCTTTGCAGCTGAGCGTTTTCAAAATGCACGCACGGGGTCCCTACTACAACTTTCAAAATGGGGAATGCGGGAATGGTTTGCTCTGACATTTGTTATGGGCGCATTTTTTATTGGCGGACAAGTATATGAATATGCAGAACTAGTTCATGAAGGTTTAACCATTTCGTCTGCTGCTTATGGTTCAGTATTTTATCTAGCAACTGGGTTTCATGGCCTTCACGTAACTGGTGGTCTGATTGCCTTTCTTATCGTAATGATTCGAGTCTCTAAAGCTCGTCGCTTTGGCCACTCACAAGCAACGACAGCGATCGTTGTTTCTTACTACTGGCACTTTGTAGACATTGTCTGGATTGCTTTATTCTCGGCGATTTATCTGGTGGCATAGATGAGATTTATTTCAAAGTATCGACGCCATAGATTTGCTGGCCCGTTACTTCTACTAGGCGCACTACTTTTTGCCGGACTTACCTATAGCGCTGCGCAAGCAGTTACAGAGCAGGCCACACTTTCACAATCCGACAAAGCCACTTTAATCGCTGAAGGTAAAGAGATATTTGCTCGTGGTTGCTCCTCCTGTCATGGCTTAAATGCAGAGGGCGCTGGAGTTGGTCCATCACTAATTGGCGTTGGAGCTGCCTCTGTTGATTTTCAAGTAGCAACCGGGCGTATGCCAGTTGCTGATATGAGTCAGCAGATTGCTAGAAAGGAGCCGGTTTATAACGATCAAGAAGTTGCTGCTTTAGCCGCTTATGTCGCATCTTTAGCCCCTGGACCAGCTGCTGTCACCAATGAAGAGCTTGCTTGGGAGCGCGATGGAAATATGGCGCAGGGCGGCGAGCTATTTAGAAATAACTGCGCAATGTGTCATAACTTAGCTGGACAAGGTGGAGCGCTCACCCAAGGAAAATATGCCCCAACGGTTATGGGAGTTGAAGTAAAACATATTTATGAAGCGATGATCACTGGCCCGCAGGCTATGCCAGTTTTCTCTGAAACTATTTTGACTCCACAAGAAAAACTCTCAGTTATCAAATGGATCAAACATGCTGAGACAGAGCCACAACTTGGCGGCGCAGCACTTGGTCGAGTTGGCCCAGTCACTGAAGGTCTTGTTGGCTGGGTATTAGGACTTGGTCTATTAATTGGCGTGGCAGTATGGCTAACAGCAAAGGCTCGGTAGATAGATGAGCAAAGAGTTAGCCCCACTTTCTGACCCAGGACTTCCAGAGCATATTCATCGCAAAGCAGATGTTGATGTTAAGGCTGCAAAAAAGGCAGAGCGACAAGTTGGAATTTTATTTCTCTTCTCAGTACTAGGCACTTTGCTATTTGTATACGCTTACTTAGGAATTGATGAAGATGCTTTTATTTTTGTTCCAGTACTAGGAAGCACAAATGCCCATCAACTATTTTTGGGCCTTGGTCTTGCAATGGCGCTCTTCTTTATTGGTATGGCGGCAGTGCATTGGGCAAAGACTCTTATGCCAGATCACGAGGTAATTGATTACCGCAAAGAACAGCGCTCCAAAGATGAAGATCGCGAGGACTTTGTCTCAACGGTTAAAGACCGCGCAAATGAGGCAGGCCTTGGTCGCCGCCCCTTTATTAAGCGAACGATGCTGCTCTCACTTGGTCTAGTTGGCATCTCTCCTGTTCTGCTTCTTGGAGACCTTGGACCACTTCCAGGTAATGACCAGAAAGAGACAAATTGGAAATCTGGAACCAGACTTGTCACCGATCCAGGAGATCGCCCGATTCGCCCCTCAGATCTTGAGGTTGGCGGTGTTGCTCAAGTTCAACCTGAACTACCTGCCGGGAAAGTTCGCCACTTAGATGACATCGCAAAGGATTCTGTTCTTTTGATCCGTATCCGCCCTGAAGAATTTAACTTGGATGCTGAGCGCCTTTCATGGACTTATGAAGGAATCATCGCTTTTTCAAAGATCTGCTCACATATGGGATGTGCGGTAGCACTCTACGAGCAGACTACAAAGCATCTACTCTGTCCATGTCATCAATCAACCTTTGATGTGACAAGAGCTGCAAAAGTTATCTTTGGACCATCTGCCCGACCCCTGCCACAATTAGCCATCACAGTTGATAGCCAAGGCTATCTAGTGGCAAAGCAGCCATTTAGTGAGCCAGTTGGACCAAGTTTCTGGGGGCGGAATAAGTAATGAGCGCAAGAGAGAGAGTTGCTGGCCAAGTAGCCAATTACGTCGATGAACGTACTGGCTCTGCTAAATGGCTGAAGAAGACTCTAACTAAAGTTTTCCCAGATCACTGGTCATTTATGCTCGGTGAGATTGTTCTCTACTCATTTATTATTTTATTGCTCTCTGGAACCTTCTTAACTTTCTGGTATGACCCATCAATGCGCGAAGTTGAGTATGAAGGCTCCTATCAACCGCTCTCTGGTTTGAAGATGAGCGCGGCCTATGCCTCTTCCCTTCACATCTCCTTTGATGTTCGAGGTGGGCTATTAATGCGCCAGATTCATCACTGGGCAGCGCTCATTTTTATGGCAGCAATGGTTGCTCACCTAATGCGTGTTTTCTTCACTGGAGCATTTAGAAAGCCAAGAGAATTTAACTGGATCATTGGAGTTGGACTCCTAACTCTTGGAATTGTTGAAGGTTTCCTTGGCTACTCACTTCCAGATGATCTTCTCTCCGGAACTGGAATCAGAATTGCTGAAGCAATAATTCAAGCTATTCCAGTTGTTGGTTCATATCTATCGTTCTTTATATTTGGCGGAGCCTTCCCAGGTGAGATGTTTATCCAGAGAATCTATGTCGTTCATATCCTCTTGCTACCAGGTATTTTCTTAGCCCTCATTACTGTGCACTTAATGCTGGTTTGGTACCAGAAGCACACTCAATATCCAGGCCCTGGAAGAACTGAGAAGAACGTTGTTGGCTATCCCCTAATGCCTACTTATATGGCTAAGGCTGGCGGCTTCTTCTTTATCGTCTTTGGCGTAACAGCATTTCTTGGCGCTGTGGCATCGATTAATCCAATTTGGATCTATGGGCCTTATAACCCGGGACAAATCGGCGCAGGCTCGCAGCCCGATTGGTATATGGGATGGCTTGATGGCCTGGTTCGTATGGCTCCACCGCTTGAGGCATATATCTTTGGATACACGCTCTCATTAAATATTTTGATTCCAGGTTTAATAATTCCAGGAATTATCTTCACTGGAATGGCGCTCTATCCATTTATTGAAAGTTGGATAACTGGAGATAAGCGCGAACATCACCTACTAGATCGTCCAAGGAATGCACCTAACAGAACTGCTCTTGGAGCGATGTCTATTACCTTTATGTTGGTCACGCTAATTAACGGCGGTAATGATCTCCTTGCCACTCACTTTGATCTATCAATTAATCAGATTATGTGGTTCTCTCGTATCGGCGTAATTGTTCTGCCACCACTTGCCTTTGTCATTACCAAGCGAATCTGTCTATCACTACAGAGAGCTGATCGCGAGCTTGTGCTCCACGGCAAGGAAACTGGCCGACTTGTAATGCTGCCTCATGGAGAATTTATTGAAGTCCATGAACCCTTAACTCCAGAGAAGGCATACCTTCTAACCCAGCATGAGCAATTGCCAGCGCTAGAGGCAAACCTAAGCAATGAATATGGCGTTAGAAATCCAAAGGCCATCCGATCAAAAATTCGCTCTCGTCTATCTCGCTCTCAAGCAGAGCAGATTGCTAAACCAACAGCAAATGATGTTAAAGAGCTCGAAGGCGGACACCACTAGTTTTTGTCTTGCTTTTATTTAGCTGACTTTCTTCTCTGCCAATTCCTTTAATCTAACCAGGGTTTTAGCCATCGCCCTTGGCGCCCATTTATAGGAATCACTTACCCACCATTTAGATCTTGCTTTTCTGCCATCCCAAGTTTGGATAACAAGTGTAGTTTTTGGATCTAGCTCTTTAAGCTCATAGCGCCATACATTATGCATCAGATGGCGCCAGGCAAGAGATTTATTCTCTTCAAACTCAACTACATGATTCTTGATAATGTAGGGAATAACATATTTCATCTTCATCCCAAAGCTAGCTCCAAGATGAAGCCGATCTGGAGCTTTGAGTTCGCCCTTTAGCATCCCTGAGCCATCGATTTTTTGATGATTTTTGGGGTCAGCAATGAGATCAAAAATAACTTTGGCTGGCGCTTTAATCTCTAACTGGGTTTTATAGAAAAGCTCAATGCCAGTATCTACTATCTCTGCCCTAATTTTCTCCATTAGTGGCTCGATGCAGATGGTTTTTCATACTCTAAGACAAATCCCATAACCGAAACTATTAGCGCGCCAACCGCAATAAGTGTCAACCACCATCCCACAATTAATCCCACTCCCGCAGCAGTGGCAGCAAGTCCCACTGGAAGTGGCCACCAAGAGTGGGGGCTATAAAAACCAAGCTCGCCTGCACCATCTGAGATGAGTCCATCATTATTATCTTCCGGAAGTACTCCGCCAGATCTTCTATCGATAAACCAGAAGTAATAACCAATAATTAGGGCAAGGCCTGCGCATAACAGGACTGCAGTAATTCCTAGCGGCTCGCCACCTAAATACCAATAAACCCCTCCCACAATTGCATAAAAGACAAAGAGGAATAGAAATAAGCGATAGCCAACCTTCATTTAGTGGCCTTCAATCTTGGAGTGATTTGGATGATTAAGGTCAAAGGCTGGACGCTCAGATCTAATCTCAGGCATGCGAAGGAAGTTATGTCTTGGCGGCGGACAAGTTGTAGCCCACTCAAGTGATGAGCCATAGCCCCATGGATCATTGCTTTCAACTTTTGGAGACTTGCGAGTTATCCAGACATTTATAGCGAATGGAATCATAGATATTGCTAGCAGGGTTGAACCAAGTGTTGAAACCATATTCATCCAGGTAAAACCATCAGTGGCTAGATAATCTGCATACCTACGTGGAAAGCCCTTAATTCCTAGCCAGTGTTGAATCAAGAAAGTCGTATGGAAACCCAAGAAGAGGGTCCAGAAGTGGATCTTTCCGAGAGTTTCATTGAGCATTCGGCCCGTCATCTTTGGCCACCAGAAATAAAATCCGGCAAACATCGCAAAAACCACAGTTCCAAAGAGAACGTAATGGAAATGGGCCACAACAAAGTAGGAGGCAGATACTGCAAAATCAAGCGGCGGGCTAGCCAAAATAACACCAGTTAAGCCGCCAAGAAGGAAGGTAACTAAGAAACCAATGACCCAAATCATCGGAGTTTCAAAGGTGAGAGAGCCCCGCCACATAGTGCCAATCCAGTTAAAGAATTTCACACCCGTTGGAACAGCAATTAAGAAAGTCATAAATGAAAAGAACGGTAATAAGACTTGCCCTGAGGTGTACATATGGTGGGCCCAAACCGCAACCGATAGAGCAGCGATGGCAATCGTTGCAGCTACTAGGCCTTTATATCCAAAGATTGGTTTTCTGCTAAATACTGGGAAAATTTCACTCGCAATTCCAAAAAATGGCAACGCCAAGATATAAACCTCGGGATGGCCAAAGAACCAGAAGAGATGTTGCCAGAGCATCGCTCCGCCATTTGCCGGATCAAAGATGAGTGAACCAAATAGGCGATCTGACTCAAGAGCAAGTAGCGCTGCAGCAAGTGGTGGGAAGGCAATGAGCACCAAAATGGAAGTTAGTAGAACGTTCCAAGAGAAAATCGACATTCTAAACATAGTCATTCCTGGAGCGCGCATTGTGAAAATTGTTGTTACAAAGTTAACTCCGCCAAGAATTGTTCCAAGTCCACTAACAGCAAGACCCATAATCCAGAGATCTGCGCCAATTCCTGGTGAATAAATATCATTTGATAACGGCGCGTATGCAGTCCATCCAAAGCTTGCTGCTCCCCCAGGGGTTAGAAAGCCTGCAAAGGCAACAATTCCACCAAATAAATAGAGCCAATAAGAGAGCATGTTCATTCTTGGGAATGCCACATCGGCAGCTCCAATTTGAAGTGGCATAATCACATTCGCAAAGCCAACAAAGAGCGGGGTTGCAAACATCAATAACATGATGGTGCCATGCATAGTAAAGACTTGGTTATATTGCTCAGAGCTTAAAAACTGCATCCCTGGTCGAGTTAACTCAGCTCTTAAAAGAAGTGCCAAAATCCCGCCAATTAGGAACCAAGCAAACGATGTTCCCAGATAGAGATAACCGATTACTTTGTGATCAGTAGAGGTTAATATCTTGACTGCCAGTTTGCCTTTGCTCATTGGCTTAGGAGCCTCTGGCATCTCATCTGAGGCTAGAGTGCGAGTGGCATAAGTGGTCACGAGTTCACCTCAGCTTTGAGAGATTGGATATAAGAGTCATACTCACTCGGTGTAACTACCTTTACGGTAAACCTCATCTGCGAGTGCTGCCTTCCACATAAGATATTGCAAAATCCTCGATACTCGCCTAACTCATTGGCAGTAAATTCCAGTTGATTAGTTACTCCAGGAATGTTTTGCATCTGAATCATGAAATCAGGAACCCAGAATGAGTGGATCACATCAGATGCGGTAAAAGTAAATCTAACTTTCTCACCTAGCGGCATATAGAGCACCGGCGGTTGGCCAGGAGTTCCAGTAACTGTGGTTCCTTGGCCAGCCTCTTTATAGGTGAATTGCCATGACCATTGAAAGCCGTTAACTGTTACATCGTGAAGCTCAGTGCTGCTCTGTGGAGATAGCGCAACAATTTCATTTTCTGCCTTAGCGGTATATCCAAAGAGAACGGCGACGATAATGAATGGAATAACGGTATAAGCAACCTCTGCTGGAATGTTATATTGAAATTGCCTTGGAAATCCCTCGCCTTCTTTTTTGCGATGAAAAAATACGGGCCAGAGAATTAAAATCAGAGTAAAGGCGCCCACAACTGCCGCGGCTAGCCAAGCCCATTGCCAGAGTGCAAAAGATGCCTCGTTGACGCTGGTGACTCCCCCGCGATATCCAATTCCAGTTAGCTCTTCATTGGAACAACCAGCCAGAAACGGCAAAGAGGCTGCCAGGGCAAGTTTTTTAAGAGCAAGCATGGGATAAGAATACTTGCGCCTCGCATCTGCGCCCATTAGGGGGTAGGTTTCTAAGGGTGTTGCCCATCACAGATATCGCCCCAGAGGATGACTTTCAGAGTGAGTTGCCTCTTGAGCCCATGGCGCGCCAACATTTACTTGAACTCTTTGATTCTGCTTGGTTTGATCCTGCGAAAATCCATAGAAATTCGGCTCAATTAAGAAATTTGATAAATGAAGCAAAGGAATCAATCGCCTCTCATCTTGGTATCGCAAGTAGTGAGCTTGAGATAGTTGGAGAGTTAGGTTTTGGATTTCAATGCGCTTTGGCAGGGTTATTAACTGAGAACAAATCCAAATTCATCTACTCAACAGTTGATCGCCAAGTAATCCACGCCTTTGCAAGGCAACATCAAGCAAGAGGTGGAGAAGTTCTTGAACAGAGCGTTGATTCCAAAGGAATTGTTGATTTTCAAGTAGATAGCAGCAGAGAGGCAACCCTTAGCTTTCAAGCCGTTAATAGAGAAACTGGCGTAATTCAAAACGCTCCAAAAACTTCAGATAAAACTGCAGTTTTTGCTGATATGAGCTCTGCCTATCCCCTATCAAACCTTCCCGATAATTGGGATAGTGCGATCTGGGATCCGAAATACTTTGGTGGCCCCTCCGGAATTGCTCTAGTTGGAATTGCCAATAGCGGCAGGTGGCAAAACCCAGGACCGATAATTGATAAGAGACGGGTCTATGGATCTTTTTCAAAGCCACTGCTTCTTGCAACTGCTGTTGCTCTAGAGAATTGGACAAAGAGAGCAAGAGAAGATTATGTTAAGTTAACTGAGCTAAATTCCTTTATTAGAGAAGAGCTCTTAAGCCAGATTAAAGATATAAAGATTGCAGGAGATGGCGTTAATTGTGACCCAAGGTTTCTAGCCTTTGTTATTCCAGGAACCCATAGCGAAGAGGTGCTACGGAAAGTTGAAGCCCAAGGGATATTAATTGATGCAGGTTCTGCCTGTGGCTCAGGACCGCTCTCCCCTAGCCATGTTTTAACAGCGATGGGATATAGCGAAAATGGAAATTATCGAATAACTCTAAAGCCAGCCCACAATAGGCAAGGCCTTAAGAAGTTAGTTTCAGTCTTAGTTAAAGGAATCGCCGCAGGCGCATGATCCGCCAGCATTTGGATTATCGATTGTAAAACCCTGCTTCTCAATGGTGTCAACGAAATCAATAGTTGCTCCCATTAGATATGGAGTGCTCATCTTGTCGGTGACTACCTTGACGCTTCCGTATGTCATTACCGTGTCGCCATCGAGTGAGCGATCATCGAAATAGAGCTGGTAGCGAAGACCTGAGCAACCACCTGGTTGTACTGCAACTCTAAGACTTAAATCATCTCTACCCTCTTGAGCTAGAAGGGAGGCAACTTTTACTGCAGCCTCGCTGGATAGTTTGATGCCTTCAGTCTTGGTCTCAGTGCTCATATATCTCTTCCTCGCTCGTAAACTTCTTAGAGCCATACTTTAGCGCACACGCAGCGAACTTTCGCGAGATAATGAAGCCATGGCCTCAATCACTGATCTCCTTCTTCTAGGAAAAGGCTCAGACCTCTCTAGCGAGCGTGGCGTCTCCTGCACCGGTGAGCTTCCAGCATCAAGTGATCCTCATCTAGTTGAGCGGGCCAAGAAGGCTCGAGCAGCCTTAGGCAAAAGTGCAATGATTTTGGGCCATCATTATCAGAGAGATGAAGTAATAGATTTTGCAGATATCACCGGAGACTCTTTTAAATTAGCTCAAGCAGCTGCAGATAATCAATCGGCAGAGAACATAATCTTCTGCGGAGTTCACTTTATGGCAGAGAGCGCAGATATTCTCACCTCAGAAAATCAAGCTGTAATTCTTCCTGATCTTGCCGCTGGTTGTTCGATGGCCGATATGGCAGCAGCTAATCAAGTTAATCAAGCCTGGAAAGTCTTTGAGAAGTTAGGCATTGCAGGGAAAACAATTCCAGTTACCTATATGAATTCATCTGCCGCGATTAAATCATTTACTGGGGAAAATGGCGGAACTATCTGCACCTCATCCAATGCAGAGCGAGCTATGAAATGGGCTTTTGAAAGAGGAGAGAAAGTCTTCTTTCTTCCCGATCAACATCTTGGTCGCAATACTGCAGTATTAAAACTTGGGCTAAAACTTAGCGATTGTGTTATTTGGAATCCTTGGAAAGTTAACGGCGGGCTAAGTGATGCCGAGCTTGTTTCTGCCAAAGTTATTTTATGGCGAGGCCACTGCTCGGTTCATGGTCGTTTCTCAGTTGAAAATATTGAGCAGGTAAGGCAGAAAATTGCTGACGTTAAAGTCATAGTCCATCCTGAGTGCCAGTATGAGGTTGTTTCAAAAGCCGATGTTGTTGGTAGCACTGAGATGATTATAAAGACTGTTACTCAATCTCCCGCTGGGAGCAGTTGGGCAGTTGGAACTGAGTTAAATCTCGTTAAGCGCCTTGCTGCTAATAATCCTGATAAGACTGTGGTGTTCCTCGATAAAGATGTCTGTTACTGCTCCACCATGAATCGCATCGATCTGCCCCATCTACTCTGGGCGATGGAATCTCTAGTTAAGGGGCGCGTGGTTAATCAGATAAAGGTCGAGCCTAAGACAGCTAAATTTGCTCGAATTGCGCTAGATCGAATGCTTGGCCTACCGTAGCGCCCATGGCAGAGAAAAAAGGGCGCCCAACACCAAAGCGCAAAGAGGCAGAGCAATCAAGAGTGATTAATCGCCTTGCTCCCGCCGCCAATAAAGAGGCAAAGAAATTGCAGAAGGCGCAAGCCCGAGTCTTACGCGCCCAACAACGTGATGCCTATATGCGCGGTGATGAAAATGCGCTTCCTCCAAGAGATAAAGGGCCGGTAAGGCGATTCATAAGAAATTATGTCGATTCAAGGCGCTCAGTTGGTGAATTCTTTCTTCCAATTATTGTTTTAGTTTTATTCATGACTCTAATCCCAGTGATGTATATCCAATTTGCTGCGATTGCACTTATGTATTCAGCTCTAATTTTCTCAGTTGTTGATGGATATTTTCTCTCAAGGCGTATCAAGCGCGAGGTAAGTACACGTTTTCCTGGTGAAACGCTTAAGGGCCTTGGAATGTATGGCTGGCTCCGCTCTACACAGATTCGAAGGCTTCGAGCCCCACTTCCTCAAGTTAAGCGGGGCGAGAAAATCTAGTTAAGCCCTTGGATTTGGGCTAACAGTTTTTGCAGCATCTCTCTCGGGTAGATTTCCAAGAGCATTATCAATTGCTTTCATCGTTTCACTACTCAACTTAACTCCTGAGGCCTTAACTTTTTCTTTAATCTGAGAAGGCTTAGTAGCTCCAATGATTGCAGATGAAATATTAGGATTTTGCAGCACCCAGGCCACAGCTAATTGAGCTTGAGTAAGTCCTTCTTTCTCAGCAATTGGCTTTAACTTCTCAACTGCAGTTAAAACATCATCTT
>JAURJF010000023.1 GCA_030832365.1 Candidatus Nanopelagicales bacterium | reverse complement strand
AAGAAATCGCTAGAGCCAGCACAGTGGCGCAGAGAGCATAGAAAAATGAGCGGAAGAATTGTTCTTGATTAGCGCTAAAGGCATCTATGAAGTTGGCAAACCTAAATGTCTGGACAAATTCACCAGTTTCAAAGGATGGAGCCGGCGTCTTGGTAGAGGTCTCAGCTAAGTTCAATAGCGGAAAGGCGAAGAAAATTAAAAGCCAGACAAGTCCTGGAGCAAGTAATAAATAGGCGGTGCGATGAGATTTCTTAGCAGGAGCAAAGACTTTTTCACTGCTGCTGGTATGGGCAATAGACATTATTAGCTACTTATTTTGCATCACCGTCGAGAGCGAAGGTGAACTGTGGCTCCCATGAGAGAGTTACGGCATCACCTTTCTCAAGATCAGGTGCGCCGCCATCGTTCTGTTCAAAAACCATTAACTCTTGCTTCCAAGGCATCTCAACTAAATATTGTGTACTTACCCCAAAAAATGAGATATCAGTAATTACCCCGCCTTTTAGGAAATTGCCAGTGAGTTTCTCATCTGCGGTATGAAGTCTGAACTTCTCTGGTCTAATGCCAAGCTTTAGCGAGCTGCTCTTTGCATTGTTTCTTGATTTAGGTAGCGCAATCCTGCTTCCCTTCAAGCTGACAACTAAGTTCTCGCCATCACTTGCCTCAACCTCGCCATCAATAAAATTAGATTGGCCAAGGAAGTTAGCAACAAAGACAGTCCTTGGGTTCTCATATAAATCTGCCGGCGAGCCCATCTGCTCGATTCTTCCGTTATTCATAACCGCAATCGTGTCTGCCATTGTCATGGCCTCTTCCTGATCATGGGTAACATGAACAAAGGTGATGCCAACTTCGGTCTGAATCCACTTCAATTCAATCTGCATCTGGCGACGAAGCTTTAGATCTAGCGCTCCTAGCGGCTCATCGAGAAGTAAGAGCGCAGGGCGATTAACTACCGCTCTGGCAAGTGCAATACGTTGCTGTTGACCACCAGAGAGTTGACCTGGTTTTCTATTCTTTAGATGAGCAAGTTCGACAAGATTTAATACTTTCTCAACGGCTTCATTAACATCTTTTATCCCTCTTCGACGCAGACCAAAGGCGACATTTTCAAAGATAGTTAGGTGAGGAAATAAGGCGTAGTTTTGAAAGACTGTATTAACTGGCCTTTCATGGGCTTTTGCTTCGGTGATATCGGTATCGCCAATTAATATCTTGCCCGAGCTAGGTTCCTCTAGCCCTGCAATCATCCGAAGCGTTGTTGTCTTGCCGCATCCCGAAGGGCCCAGTAAGGCAAAGAATGAACCCTTCGGAATTACTAGCGAGAGATCATCGACTGCAACGAAATCACCAAAAGTTTTGCTGACCTGATCTAGTCGGAGATCACCCTCTACTTTCTTCTTTTCGCTCACTTATCGATTTAGTCTATGCACCGATAGCTTCTTGGAAAGCAGCTGAGAAGTTAAATTCTTCCTCAGCGCTCAAACCGCGAAATACTCGCACCTTAGAGAGAGTCTCATCATCTGGGAAGATAAATGGGCTACTAGCTAGCTCCGGATCGATCTTCTCCATCTCTGCTTGAGCTCCCTTTACAGGACAGATGTAGTTAACCCATGCCGCAACTTCAGCAGCGATCGCAGGATCGTAGTAGTGATTCATCAACTTCTCAGAGTTTGATTTGTTAGCTGAAGTTGAATGAATGAGCATGTTGTCACTCCATAGAGTTCCGCCCGATTCAGGGATTGAAAACCCGTAGTTCTGACCAGATAGGTTCTCAGAGAACATATCACCGCTCCAGCCAATAACTGCAATGGCATCACCATTAGCGAGATCCTCTAGATAATCATTTCCTTTAACCTGGCGGATAAATCCATCCGAGATCATCTTCTTTAGGAAATCAATGGCAGTCATAAATTCATCTTCAGTAAATGGCTGAGAGATATCTACGCCCTGATACTGCAGGATGATTCCCATCGTATCTCTCATCTCAGAGAGAACTTCTACCCGCCCCTTGTATTTAGCGCTGAAGAGTTGATCAACAGAGACGATATCTTCTTTAATAACATCTTTATTCCAGCCAAATCCAGCAAAGCCTGATTGCCAGGTCATTGAGTAATTTCTTCCAGTATCAAAGCTTACATTTGCCAGGGTATCTAGGATATTTCCCTTATTTGGAATATTTGATGCATCAAGCTCTTGGGCATAACCAAGGCGAATCCAGCGGGCAGCCATCCAGTCAGTTGGAGTGACAATGTCATAACCAATGTCATTGCCTGCCTTTAAATTCTCTTGAACCTTGCCATAGAACTCATCATTGTCGTTGTAATCAACTAGGTAATCGACATCGATTCCAGTGGATTGAGTAAAAGCATTTAGCGTTGGATAGGTTCTCTTACCATCAACCTTTTTCTGATCAAGGTATGCAGTCCAATTACCCCAACGAACTGTTCCACCAACATCCTCTGGTGAGGTTACAGCTCCTGTCTCAGAGTCACTTGAGCATGAGGCGAGAAATGTTGCCGCTCCAATTGCTCCTGCGCCAACAAGTAGTGAGCGGCGAGTGACTTGTGCGCGGATGATGGAGCGCGCCTCTGGTGATAATTTATCTAGATCTTTTCTCATCTCTTCACTTTCTCTAGTTGGGATTGCTTCTAATTTGGGGAAATCTATCAGGCGTTGAGATTTGTCATAACGTGTTTGATGCGCGTGTACTCCTCAAATCCATAGCCTGAGAGGTCTTTGCCATGTCCTGAGTGCTTAAAGCCGCCATGAGGCATCTCAGCAACCATTGGGATATGGGTATTGATCCAGACGCAACCAAAGTCAAAGGCCTTAGCCATTCTCATCGCCCGGCCATGATCTTTAGTCCAAACACTTGAGGCAAGTCCATATTTCACGCCATTGGCATAACGAACTGCCTCTGCCTCATCGGTGAACTTTTGCACTGTAATAACGGGTGCAAATATTTCATTTTGAATCATCTCATCATCTTGTCTTAAGTCAGCGACAACAGTTGGGTTCCAGAAATATCCTGGGCGATCAATAGCGCTTCCACCAGCTGTGATTCTGGCATGGGCTGGAGCGCGATCAATAAAGCCCTTAACCCTAGCTAGCTGGCTAGCGTTATTAACTGGCCCTACCAAGACATCCTCATCTGGCATACCTACTTTAATAACATTTTTAGCCTGCTCACTTAATAGCGCAACTACATCTTCATAGGCGCTAGCTTCAACTAGGACTCTCGTTGCTGCAGTGCAATCCTGTCCTGCATTGAAATATCCAGCAACTGCAATCCACTCACAAGCTGCCTCAATATTTGCATCATCAAAAATAACAACTGGAGCCTTACCACCAAGTTCTAGATGGATTCGCTTCAAATCTTTAGCCGCACTCGTTGCAACTTCCATACCTGCCTTAACAGAGCCGGTGATAGAGACAAATTGTGGGATTTCATGTTCTACTAAATGTCTTCCAGTCTCTCTATCTCCAACTACAACATTTATTACACCCTCTGGCAGAAACTCTTGCATTAACTCTGCCATCCATAGCGTTGAAACTGGTGTGGTATCACTTGGCTTTAGAACAACGGTATTTCCAGCAGCAATTGCTGGAGCCCACTTCCATGCCGCCATCATCATTGGATAGTTCCATGGCGTTACTTGAGCGCAGACGCCAATTGGCTCGCGGCGAATAAAAGATGTATGTCCCTTGGAATACTCAGCAGCTGATCTTCCCTCTAGATGACGCGCTGCTCCGGCAAAGAATCTAATCTGATCAAGCATTGGACCAATTTCTTCAGCGCGAGTAACTGCTATCGGCTTTCCAGTATTTTCACTTTCAATTCCTATTAGCTCCTCTGAGCGAGCTTCAATCGCATCAGCAATTTTATTAATAGCTCTCTGGCGCTCACCTGGCGTGCTCTCTTTCCAAATCTCAAATGCGCTCTCGGCAGACTTCATCGCCTTATCAATATCGGAAGCATTAGAAACTGGAGCTTTGGCAAAGACTTGCCCTGTTGAGGGATTAATTAAATCTTGAGTCTTCTCAGAAGAAGATGAAACTGATTTACCGTTGATAAAGTTTTGTAGCGTCTTCAAGGAAAAACCTTTCATAGTTGGTCAGGTGTGTGAGTTTAGTTAACTACCGCCCCTGCTATCAAGAGAGAGAAAAGTGATCTATTTAGGCCTTATTGGCCGCTGCCAGTTGGCCACAAGCTCCATCAATCTCGCGCCCTCTAGTATCACGAACTGTTACCGGAACCCCATACTTCTCTAAGGTTTTAACGAAGGCTATCTCATCTTCCTTTCTAGATGCCGTCCATTTAGAACCTGGGGTGGGATTTAGCGGTATTAGATTGACATGGGCATGGCGATTTTTTAATAGCCTGCCTAGAAGATCAGCCCGCCACTTCTGATCATTGATATCTCTAATAAGGGCATACTCAATTGAATATCTTCTCCCAGTCATCGCTACATACTTATCTGCCGCGCTTAATACCTCTTTAACCTTCCATCTGGAATTAACTGGAACTAAAGTATCTCTAAGTTCATCATCTGGGGTATGTAGCGAGACAGCTAGAGTTATCTGCAGATCTTCGCTGGTTAACTTCTCGATTCCTGGAACTAGCCCAACTGTTGAAACAGTTACTGATCTTGCTCCGATTCCTAGGCCATCTGGCTGCGGGGTAATAATGTTTCTAACGCTCTTCATCACTGCGTTGTAATTTGCAAGCGGCTCCCCCATTCCCATAAAGACCACATTTGATAGCCGTGTAGGACCACCTGGCAGCTCTCCACTAGCGCAAGCTCTCGCTGCAGCAACAACTTGAGATGTAATCTCACCTGCCGTTAGATTTCTAGTTAAGCCTGCTTGTCCGGTTGCGCAGAAGGGACAGTTCATACCGCAGCCTGCTTGAGATGAAATACAAACAGTCGTTCTATCTTTATATCTCATCAAAACAGTTTCAACTAATACTCCATCATGTAAGCGCCAGAGATCTTTTCTTGTCTTTCCTTTATCACATTCAACTTGGCGAATTGGAGTTAATAGTTTTGGAAGAAAATGCTCAGCAACTAGCGGGCGCATCGCAGCTGGAATATCGCTCCAAGAATCAGGCTCTTCGTTGTAATGCGTGAAGTAATGAGTTGCTATCTGATTAGCCCTAAATGCTGGAAGGCCTAAAGACTCTGCCTTTTCGCGCCGCTCTACAATAGTTAAATCTGCTAGATGCTCAGGGGCCTTCTTCTTCGGCTTTATCTCGTCAAATACTAGTTTTATCTCGCTCATAAAAAGCGCTTCAATATCTCAAGAATGCACCAGAGCAGAGGAGCAGTAATTAGCACTGCATCTAGGCGATCTAGCATTCCGCCATGTCCTGGAAGAATTGTTCCCATATCCTTAATTGATAAATCTCGCTTAATACCGCTCTCTAATAGATCGCCAACAGTTGCAGTAAGCGCACCGGCGCATCCTGCCAGCGCGCCAATTACTGGGTGATAATCAAGGAGATAGTAAAAGGCAAGAGAGCTTCCAATTGCGCTAAATATCAAGCCTCCAAAAAATCCCTCCCAGGTCTTCTTTGGTGAAATCTTTGGAGCAAGAGGATGTTTTCCAAGTAGAACTCCAAAGGCCCAAGCAAAGGTATCGTTACAACCAACCATTACTACAAGCGTTGCGATATAGGAAAAACCCTCGCCAGATCTTGCAAGTAGAAGGATAAATCCTGCGACAAAGCCTGGATATAAAAGTGCAAAGGCTGATGCAGTAGCTCTACTAACAAAGCCATCTACTCCCCCACGAAGTACTAGTAGCAGAGTAAGTATTAAAGAGATAACCATCGAGACCGTTAAACCTGGAAGTCCGCCAATCCAAGTACTTGAAAGAATCAAGGCAGTTGAAAGTGCAAGTCCTAGATAATTTGAAGCAATACCGCGAGCCTTAAATGCTGCTGTTAGCTCTTTTGTGGCGATTAAAACTGCAATAGTTAGAAATGCTGCAAAAGCAATTGGCGCAAATGCCATGGTGGAGAAGACAATTGCTAGAAGTAATAGACCTACCAAAATAGAAGGGAAGAGCTTTCGCCCTGCCTTCTTATTTATCGCCTCATTAATTGAGTGAAGGTCGCTCATAATTTTGCCTCAAAGTTAAACTTCGAGAAGTTCGGCTTCCTTATGCTTTAACATCTCATCGATCTTTGCTCCATGATCAGAGGTGACTTTCTCTAGCTCTTTCTCGCCTCTAGAGAGATCATCTTTGCCAATCTGGCCATCTTTTTCTAGCTTCTCCATGGCCTCTTTAGCAGCTCTTCTAATGCTTCTAATAGAGATCTTTGAATCCTCAGCCTTGGTCTTAGCAACCTTAATAAACTCTTTCCGTCTCTCCTCGGTTAGCTGCGGGAAATTAACGCGAATTACCGTGCCATCTCCCCCAGGATTTACTCCAAGATCTGATTCTCTAATTGACTTCTCTATTGCGGGAATTGCCCCTTTATCAAATGGAGAGATCATCGCTGTTCTTGCCTCAGGGACTTGAACTGTTGCTAGTTGAGATAGCGGAGTGAGAGTTCCGTAATACTCAACCATAATCTTGGCAAACATTGATGGATGAGCTCTTCCCGTTCTAATTGCAGCAAAGTCTTCCTTAGCAACTTCGACAGCCTTATCCATCTTGGTATTGGTATCGGCAATTACTGATTGAATACTCATCTCTTCCCCTTAATTAACTAACGTTCCGATTGCCTCGCCGCGAACAGCGCGAGCAATATTGCCGTTTTCAAGAAGGTTAAATACCACGATAGGCAATTTATTCTCGCGGCAGAGGCTAAATGCAGCAGCATCGGCTACCGCAAGTGATTTAGATAAAACTTCATCGTAGCTAATAACGTCATAACGCTTTGCATCTTTATCTTTTCTAGGATCTGCTGAATAGACCCCATCAACCCCGCTCTTTGCAAGAAGAAGGGCATCTACTCCGATTTCAAGTGCTCTCTGAGCTGCAACGGTATCGGTTGTGAAAAATGGCATTCCAGCCCCTGCGCCAAAGATAACTACTCGACCTTTTTCTAGATGGCGAATTGATCTACGTGGAATATATGGCTCAGCAACTTGACCCATAGCAATAGCAGTTTGAACTCTGGTTTCAATTCCCTCTTTTTCTAAAAAATCTTGTAGCGCTAGGCAGTTCATAACAGTTCCTAGCATTCCCATATAGTCAGCTCTGGCTCGATCCATACCGCGCTCTTGAAGTTCTGCGCCTCTAAAGTAATTTCCGCCGCCAACAACAATAGCTACTTGAGTCCCGGAGCGAACTACCTCTGCAATTTGCTCGGCAACGCCATGGACTACATCTGGATCTACTCCAACGCCCTTTGCTCCGCCAAAGACCTCGCCAGATAATTTAAGGAGTACTCGCTTATAGGCCTTTCGCTTATCTGCCATATCGCCACTCCTTAAATTTCTAGAGATCTACGGAAATAACTTTACTGTCCTACTCGGAATCGATAGAAGGCTGACACGGAATTTTGCGCCTCAGTAAGGATGGCTGCAACGCTCTTCTTCTGATCTTTAGCAAATGCCTGCTCAAGTAGAGCAACTTCTTTGATAAAGCCAGTCACGCGCCCCTCAGTAATCTTGGCGATAGCTGCCTCAGGCTTACCCTCATTCTTAGCGGTCTCTTCAGCAACTTTGCGCTCATGCTCTAAGACATCAGTTGGCACTGAAGCTCTATCTAAGTACTGCGGGGCAAAGGCTGCAATGTGCTGAGCAATATCTTTTCCAATTACTGCATCATCTTTAGCAAGTGCTACCAATACTCCAACTTGTGGAGGCAGATCTGGGCTAGTGCGATGTAGATACTGAGCATTGGGAGAACCTTGAATTACTGCAAGGCGCTTTAACTCAACTTTCTCGCCCATTGTGGCATTAGCTTCATCGATAACCTCTTGCACAGCTTTTCCTGTTGCAAGCTTTGAAGATAGAAATGCTGCAAGATCACTCTGCTTTGAGGTAAATAAGTGCTCAAGAAGTTCGCTAGCAACTGCTTGAAATCTCTCTCCCTTAGCAACGAAATCAGTCTCGCAATTAAGTTCAAGCATTACCGAAGTAGCGCCTTGAGATTTGGCAGCAATTAGCCCATTTGAAGTGGCCCTGCCTTCACGCTTGGTAACACCCTTTAGGCCCTTGACTCGGATAATTTCTACTGCCTTATCAAAGTCACCTGCTGCTTCATCTAAAGCTTTTTTGCAATCAACCATTCCGGCTGCAGTTGCTTCACGAAGCCTCTTAACATCAGCTGCTGAATATGACACTTATGCTCCTTGGCTCTCAGTTGGAACATCACTTGGCGCATCAGGAGATCCTGCAAGTAGCTCCTTCTCCCAATCAGCAAGAGGCTCACCGGCTGCAACTCTTCCTTCAGCGCTCTTTGCAGCATCCATTGCTTCTTTAGCAACATTTGCAGAACGCGCTTGAAGTCCTGCAGCAATTGCATCTGCAATGACTCGGGTTAGAAGTGTTACTGAGCGAATCGCATCATCGTTTCCAGGAATCTTGAAATCAACTTCATCTGGATCGCAATTGGTATCGAGAATAGCAATCACTGGAATTCCAAGCTTATGAGCTTCAGCTACTGCTAGATGCTCTTTCTTAGTATCAACCACCCAGATCGCAGCTGGCAACTTGGTCATATTACGAATTCCATCAAGGTTCTTATGAAGCTTTTCGCGCTCACGACGGAGCAAGAGAAGTTCTTTCTTAGTTAGAACTTGATCATTAGATGCCTCAAGCGCCTCTAACTCTTTTAAACGTTGGATACGCTTATATACAGTTGGGAAGTTGGTAAGCATTCCACCGAGCCAACGCTCAGTGACATAAGGCATTCCAACTCGAGCGGCTTGAGACTTAATTGGCTCTTGAGCCTGCTTCTTTGTTCCTACAAATAATAGGTGTCCACCCTTTGCAACTGTGTCTTTGACAAAGTCATAGGTCTTATCGATTAGCGCAAGTGATTGCTGAATATCGATGATGTAGATGCCGTTGCGCTCTGTAAAGATAAAGCGCTTCATCTTTGGATTCCAACGACGAGTCTGATGTCCGAAGTGAACACCGCTATCGAGGAGTTCTCGCATTGTTACAACCGCCATGGCGGCACGCTCCTTAAGTGCGAACTTTTTCGTTCGCATCGGTTAATGAACCAACTATTTGTTAGTTCTCTAGCGTCTAGGCACCGACTAACTCATTTAGAGTCAGACCGAAATGGTTTCCTCAAGTAATTACAGCGTGTGTAATTAAATGAAGTAGACGCGTGAAGTCACAGAGTTTTACCTCTGTGCGCTGCAAATCCTACCCGACCCACAACCCCACTTTTTCCACCAATATCGCCCATAACCACCCTAGATCGATAAGGGTGCGAGGCAGATTTGCCTCTATGAAAGCTGCTGCTCTTCTCACCGCCTTTCTTATAGGCCTGGTTGCAGGGATTACTTTTTCACAGCCCTTAAATATTGAAATATCTTCAAAGCCGCTTAAAGAAGATATTCGCAGGGGTATAGATTAAGAACTATGGCATTTACCCAACCCTCAAGAAATCTAGCTCTAGAGCTAGTGCGAGTTACAGAGACTGCAGCAATTGCAGCATCGCGCTGGGTTGGACGAGGGGCAAAAAATGATGCTGATCAAGTAGCAGTTGATGGCATGAGAAAGATGATCAATACCGTCTCTATGAATGGCGTAATAGTTATTGGTGAGGGCGAAAAAGATCAAGCTCCGATGCTATTTAATGGCGAAGAAGTTGGCGATGGAAATGGGCCATCAGTTGATGTTGCAGTAGATCCAATCGATGGAACAACTCTTACCGCCAAGGGAATGAATAATGCAATTAGCGTAATTGCACTTGCCGAGCGTGGAACTATGTTTGATCCAACAACTGTCTTTTATATGAAGAAGTTAGTAGTTGGCCCAGAAGCTGCAGATGTTGTTGATATTACCGCCCCAGTGAAAGAGAACTTAAGAAGAATTGCTAAAGCTAAACGTCGTGATGTCGAATCACTAACAGTTGTTCTCCTTGATCGGCCAAGACATGATCAATTAGTTAAAGAGATTAGGGAGGCTGGCGCAAGGATTAAATTCATTACCGATGGCGATGTAGCAGGAGCAGTTGAGGCAGCCCGTGATGAAACTGGAATTGACGCTCTTATGGGAATCGGTGGAACCCCGGAGGGAATTATTGCGGCCTGCGCGATGAAGTGTTTAGGTGGAGTGATTCAGGCAATCTTGCATCCAAGGGATGAAGCAGAGCGGGAGAAAGCCTTAGCAAATGGCATGGACCTAGATAAGGTATTAACGACCAATGATTTAGTTTCAGGGGAAAATGTCTTCTTTGCGGCTACCGGAATAACCGATGGTGAGCTATTAAAGGGAATTCGCTTCACAGATCGATATATCCAATCAAACTCGCTTGTAATGCGCTCTCGCTCAAAGACAATACGGTTTATCTCAAGCGAGCATCCGCTACAAGATTAATTATTCAAGCCCTGGGATGGGCCTGCTCATATGCTTTCTTAATTCTCTCTTGAGAGACATGGGTATAGATCTGAGTAGTGGCAAGAGATGAGTGGCCGAGAATCTCTTGAACCGTTCTTAAATCCGCGCCACCTTCTAGTAAATGAGTTGCTGCGCTATGTCTTAGAGTGTGTGGACCTAATTTCTTATCACTACCAATTGCCTCCATCGCTTGATAGACCACACTTCGTGCAACCCTTTGATCAATTCTCTTTCCGCGAGAGCCGATAAATACTGCGCTGCCACTTGATTCACTTACTAGCTCTGCTCTTGCTTTATTGATCCAATTATCAACTGCAGTAAGTGCTGGTTGGCCTATTGGAACGATTCTCTCCTTGCTCCCCTTACCCATCACTTTGATAGTAGATCTCTGTCTATCAATATCGCCAAGATCTAATCCAACTAGTTCTGAGATGCGAATACCTGAGCCATATAAGACTTCAACTAGCGCTAGATCTCGAAGCGAGCTGGCACTGGCCTCTTCCTGCGCTCTTACCTCCAGCGCCTTTATGGCTAGCGCTGCGCTCTCTATATCTAAAACATCAGGCAAATTTCTCTCAGGCTTTGGAGCAATTAAATCTTTACCAATATCTCTTGAGAGCCAACCACTTCTTGCCCCCCAATAGGTGAAGGCGCGAATTGAAACCACCCTGCGGGTAATTGATGATCTAGCTGCTCCCTTAGTAGAGAGGTTTGCAAGCCAGGAGCGGATGTGATTGAGCTCTAGCTGAGCAAACTCTGATACTCCCAATTGATTTATATGAAGTAGAAGCGACTCTAAATCAGCAAGATATGCCCGAATTGAGTTCTCTGAGAGATTTCTCTCAGTAATTAGATGGCTGCGATAAGCCTTTGCTAACTCAATATCTAGCGCCATAAACCCTAGGTTATCTAGGAATCACCTATAGAGGCGATAGACACAGCGTTGCTTCTAAGCAACACTTAATCCACGCTGTCTCAGATGCGCAAAGCGTGGATCTTCTTCGGTGCTTTGTCAGTGGTAGGTGAATCAATTAGCGAATAAACAGCGAAGGAGCAGCGATTGAAAATTCTCTTAATAGTAAGTGATACTGCTCTTGAGCCAAGCCTTACAAATACTGCAACTGAAATAAGGGTCACTATAGGAATCAATGATGACTTTGATCAGATACTAGATGTCTGCTCCGGAATTCTTGATACCGAGCAGATAGCTCACCTACATCGCCTCTGGGCAGATGATGCTTTTCCAAGAGACTTTAATCGAACAGGAGATGAGCTAATCATCACTGCTAGAGAGTAATTAGCTGCGCCTCTTATCTATTGCGCCAAGAGCAATTAGCAGAGTCTCTGGCGATACTTCAAGTGCTTGAGCAAGTGGGGCGATAACATCAATTTTAGGGGTGCGCTCTTGGCGAAAGTAGCGTGAGATTGAACCTTTATCAATTCCTGTTTTTAGATGTAGCTCTTCAAGCCCTGAGATGTTTAGAGCTTCCATTCTTACTCGGAGCCACTCTGATGATTCGTTAGGAGTTAACTTCACTCCTCTTTTTAAAGCTGTGCGCATAGCTAAATTCTTTTCTCTCCTTACTTAAAAACCTTACTCAGGTTTCTTTCCCGCTCTTATTAGCCCATAAGTTAGCGCATCTTCTAACGCCATGGCAGAGGCGGCAATAACATTTTCATGAACTCCAATTGTGCTCCACTCGCCATGGCCATCGCTGCTCTCAACCAATACTCTAGTAATAGCCCCAGTTCCAAGGCGGCCTTCCAAGATACGAACTTTGTAATCAGTTAGCTCTAGCTGAGCTAGTTCTGGATAAAGCTTCTCAAGACCATTGCGAAGCGCTCTATCGATAGCGTTGACGGGACCATTTCCACTACCGGAGGCTGAAATTAACTCTCCCTTTGCCCTAATGCTTACCTCAGCTCTTGAAGTCACTGAGCCATCTGCGAGTTGATCAACGCTAGTTTTCCAACTCTCAATAGTGAAAAATGAGGGTTTCTTTCCAGCAAGCTCTTCTCGCAATAACAGCTCAAAGCTGGCATCCGCTGCCTCAAATGTGTAACCACCAGATTCCAGATCTTTTACTCGCTCAACTAGGCGGGCAACAACTTCTTTCTCTTTACTTAAATCAAAACCTAGTTGAGAGGATTTAATTTCAATTGAAGCTCTGCCTGCCATCTCAGAAACAAGCATTCTCATATCGTTGCCAACGCTCTCTGGATTTTCATGTTGATAGAGCGCTGGATCTACCTTGATTGCGGATGCATGAAGACCGGCTTTATGCGCAAAGGCAGAGATGCCCACATATGGCTGTCTGGCACTTGGGGAAACATTGGTAACTTCAGCAACTGCGTGAGCAATTCTAAATGCCTCCTCTAGCGCTCCAGCTGGAAGTACTTCTTGCTTCTTCTTTAACTGCAGATTAGCGATGATTGCAATTAGATCAGCATTTCCAGTTCTCTCGCCATAACCATTTAAAGTTCCTTGGACATGGCTTGCTCCAGCTGCAACTGCAGCAAGTGAGTTAGCGATAGCGCATCCTGTGTCATTATGGCAATGGATTCCAATACGAGCAGAGCTATCTGAAATTACCTTTGAAACTACATCTGATAGTTCATCAGGGAGCATCCCGCCATTGGTATCACAGAGAGCAATAACATCTGCTCCAGCCTCTGCTGCAGCTCTTACTACCTCAAGTGCGTATGCTGGGTTTGCTCGATATCCATCAAAGAAATGTTCAGCATCAAGAAATACTCTCTGGCCACCTTGCCGTAAAAAGTTAATTGAATCCTTAATCATGGCTAAGTTCTCTTGTAAATCTGTCTTTAGGGCGAGCTCAACGTGGCGATCATGTGACTTTGCAACGAGAGTTACAACTGGCGCTCCAGATTCAGCCAGCGCTCTTAAAAGAGCATCATCTGCTGCTTTACTATTGGCCCGCCTAGTGGCGCCAAAGGCTACAAATGTTGCATTCTTTAACTTCAACTCCTTAGCAGCTAATTTGAAGAATTCAGTATCTTTTGGATTAGCCCCAGGCCATCCCCCTTCAATGAAGCCCACTCCTAGATCATCAAGATGTCTAGCGATAGTTAATTTGTCATGGATAGAGAGATTAAGGCCTTCTTGCTGCGCGCCATCTCTAAGGGTGGTGTCATAGATGTGAAAAGCATCAGAGATTGCCACTAGATAACTCGCTTCATCCAGCCATGCTTATCAGGGATAGTGCCATGTTGAATGCCGAGTAAGTGGTTACGGATCTCCATTGTTATCTGCCCAGGATTGCCATCACCTGTTACCCAAGTTCCATACTTGCTCTTTGCAGAACCAACTGGGGCAATAACTGCTGCTGTTCCGCAGGCAAAGATCTCTGAAATCTCTCCGCTTGCCACTCCATCGCGCCATTGATCAATAGAGATCATTCCCTCTTCAACTTTATATCCTAAGTCTTTTGCAACGCTTAAAATTGAATCTCTTGTGATTCCATGAAGCAGAGTTCCAGTTAACTTTGGAGTGAAGATAGTTGCATCTTTTCCTCTACCCTTAACAAAGTAGAGATTCATTCCGCCCATCTCCTCAACCCAGAATCGCTCTTTAGCATCAAGCCAGACCACTTGATCACAACCTTCTTTTGCTGCCTCCTGCTGAGCAAGAAGTGAGGCTGCATAATTTCCACCGCATTTTGCCTCGCCAGTTCCACCAAGTACTGCTCTGACATACTCTAAAGAGATCCAAACTGTTACAGCTTTAGCAGAGTTAAAGTAAGCAGCAGCAGGTGTTGCAATTACTGCAAATAGAGCTTTATTAGATGGCCTTACGCCAAGACCAACTTCAGTTGCGATCATAAATGGCCTCAAATAGAGAGACTCTCCAACTTTCTTTGGAACCCAACCAGCATCTTGCTTTACTAAAGCCTCAACTGCGCGAACAAAGTCTTCAACTGGAAGCTCTGGAAGAGTGATTCGCGCCG
>JAURJF010000022.1 GCA_030832365.1 Candidatus Nanopelagicales bacterium | reverse complement strand
GACGCCGATTGCCCTAAGTTGCCTACTCTTTGACCATGTCAATTGATTCTCTCTTTGATCCCGCCCTCAAGGCAGCTCAACAGCCTAATTGGCCGGATCGCTCTGAATTAGAGTTGGCTGTAAAAGAATTAAAGTCGCTTCCACCACTAGTTTTCGCTGGCGAATGCGATAACTTAAAAGAGAAAATTGCTCAAGCAGCAGATGGCAAAGCTTTTATGCTGCAAGGTGGAGATTGTGCAGAGACATTTCTGGGAGCAACTGCTGACTCGATTCGAAACCGTATTAAGACTATTTTGCAGATGGCTGCAGTTCTCCAATATGGCGCAAGCCTTCCGGTAATAAAAGTTGGTCGAATGGCAGGGCAATTTGCAAAGCCAAGAAGTAATGACCTAGAGACTCGAGGTGAGGTTTCACTTCCTGCATATCGCGGGGATGCTGTTAATGATTTGGAATTCACCCCAGAGGCTCGTCGCCCTAATCCTGCTCGACTAGTTAAGGTTTATAACACCTCTGCCTCAACGCTAAATCTAGTTCGCGCCTTTACTCAAGGCGGCTTTGCAGACCTGCGTTTAGTTCATGAGTGGAATAAAGGTTTTGTTAAGGATTCGCGT
The DNA here is from genome assembly GCA_030832365.1 of Candidatus Nanopelagicales bacterium. Taxonomy (GTDB): domain Bacteria; phylum Actinomycetota; class Actinomycetes; order Nanopelagicales; family Nanopelagicaceae; genus MAG-120802. Next base: position 14,007 of record JAURJF010000022.1, on the reverse strand, counting down.
ATTGGTGTGCGCTATGAAGCTATGGCTAATGAAATTGGAAGAGCTCTTGATTTTATGAGATCTGCGGGGATTAATCCTGAGGAGTTTAAGACAGTTGATTTTTATTCAAGTCATGAGGCTCTAATTCTTGAATATGAGAAGGCCCTAACTAGAATTGATTCAAGAACTGGCGATGCTTATGATGTTTCAGCGCACTTTGTTTGGATAGGCGAGCGCACCCGTCAATTAGATGGGGCTCATATTGATTTTGCAAAGAAGATCAAAAATCCAATTGGAGTCAAACTAGGTCCAAAGACAACTGCTCAGAGCGCACTTGAAATAATCAAGGCACTTAATCCAGATAATGAACCAGGTCGCCTAACCTTTATAACCAGAATGGGCGCGGCAAATGTGCGTAGCGTTCTTCCAGGGATTATTGAGGCGGTAGATAAATCTGGAGCGAAAGTTCTCTGGGTCTGCGATCCAATGCATGGCAATACTTATGAAGCTCCAAGCGGGTATAAAACTCGTAAATTCGATGATGTTCTAGATGAAGTAAAGGGCTTCTTTGAAGTTCATCAGAGGCTTGGAACCCATCCTGGAGGAATTCACATTGAATTAACCGGCGATGATGTTACAGAGTGTGTCGGTGGGGGAGAGGAAATCTCGCATGAGGATCTCGCTACCCGATATGAGAGCGCCTGTGATCCAAGGCTTAACCACACTCAATCTTTAGAGCTTGCTTTCCTTGTCGCTGAGATGCTTCGCGATCGTTTGTAGTATTTCCATATTTAGTTTAGGACAGTAGGGTTTGCAAGTGTTGCTTCGAACTACTCTTAAAACTCCAGTCGGGGCTCTATCTCTAATATCACGCGAGCATATTCTCATCGCTGCAGGTTTTACCTCACAAGACAAACTCCTTGCCTCAATCTCTAAGCAGGAGAGGCAATTAGAGAGCAAGAAAGTCAATCAAATTCCAATAATTTCAGATCTAGTCTCCGATTACTTTGATGGGGATCTAAGAGCCCTTGATGGGATTAAAGTTGACCAGGAAGGTGAGAAGTTTTCACAATCAGCGTGGAGAGTGATGAGAAAAGTCTCTCCAGGAAAAACTATCTCCTATGCCGATTTAGCAAAGCGGGCAGGTTCAGATGATGCGGTGCGAGCAGCGGGAAGTGCTTGTGCTCGAAATTTAATTGCCCTAGTTGTTCCTTGTCATCGAATTGTTAAAACTGGCGGGGCGCTAGGAAATTATGCTTATGGATTGAGATATAAGGAGTGGCTACTTAAGCACGAAGGCGCGCTGTAGTAGCTCCTGCAAAATAGCGCCGGCTCTCTCATTTGCCTCATCAGTTATATCCATATGCGTTACCAATCGAAGGTAGCTCTTTCCTAGGGCGCTGACCAAAAGACCTTTTTGTTTTGCAGAGGAGGCAAATTCAAGCGCAGATACATTTGCCTTGGAGAGATCAAGTCCAACGATATTTGTCTCAACAAAATCTGGATTAATAGTTGAGGGCGCAGCGCTTGCACATACTTTAGCTAGCTTTTTAGCCATTATATGATCATCGACTAATCGAGATATGTTGTGATCAAGTGCGTAATGGCCAGCAGCTGCCAGTATGCCAACCTGTCTCATGCCAGCGCCATATCGCTTACGCCAAACTCTAGCCGAGGAGATGCGCTCTTTATTGGAGATCATCAGCGATCCAACTGGAGCTCCTAGCCCCTTTGAAAGGCAGACGCTAATAGTTTCAAAGTACTTTCCATACTCAAGTAGAGAAATTCCTGATGCGATATGAGCATTCCAGATCCTTGCCCCATCAAGGTGGAGAAAGAGTCCTAACTCTCTTGCCTGCCTACTCAGCAGAGCGATTTCCTCTATTGGTTGAATACTTCCACCACCAAAGTTATGGGTATTTTCAATCGCAATTGCTGTAGTTGAAACTAGATAGGGGCCAGAATCAGGTTTTGCAAGTTCTAGAACTTGGCTAGCGTTTAATAACCCACGCTCTGCAAGCCAGGTCCTCGTTGTAATTCCACTAAAAGTCGCTGCCGCTCCTAGTTCTGCGCGGGCAATATGGGAGTTAGTTTCACAGATTAACTCCTCGCCTGGAGATACTAAAGAGCGAATTGATAATTGATTTGCAAGAGAGCCGCTTGGGGTAAATAAAGCAGCTTCTTTGCCAAATAGTTCTGCAACTCTCTCTTCAAGTGAATTAACAGTTGGATCATCAGAGTAGACATCATCGCCAACTTCTGCGCTAGCCATTGCAGAGCGCATCTCTAAAGAAGGTTTAGTTACAGTGTCAGATCTTAAATCGATGATTTCCAAGCTATCTGCCATCTCCTTAGTATCTCAGCTAGATCTAGGAGATGAAAAGCGTGGCTGCACAATGGCAAGCATGGCAATGAGCACCAAGGTTCCGCCGATTGCTAAACGAAGCGTGAAGGGCTCCATTCCATATGCAAATGAGAATAGAGCGGCAAATACCACTTCCATAGTCAGTATCACCGCAACTTTAGTAGTAGAGATTCGAGCCTGTGACCAAGTTTGGATTACAAAGGCTATCGCTGTTGCAAAGACAGCTGTAAAGATAACCACTGCCCATACTTGAGTATCTGGGGGAGGGTTAAATCCATTAATCCCAGCCGGAATTGCCGATAAGAAGGCGCATCCGATTAGCTGCATCACTGTTAGGGCGTAGGCATCAAAGTTCTTGCTCCAAGCACCAAGCATGATGATATGAACTGCAAATAAAAGTGCCGAGATAAATACTAGAAACTCTCCAATACCAACGCTCCAACCTTCAACAGATAGAACTGCAAGGCCCACTACCGCCAAAAGAATAAAGCCCCACATTTTCAGAGTCACTCGCTCCTTTAGTAAAAGAGCTGCAATTAATGGAGTTATTACGACATAAAGGCCAGTGATAAATCCAGTTATTGCAGGAGTAGTACGATCAAGACCTAGAGTTTGAAAAATATAACCAGAGCCTAGAGCTAGTCCAATGATGAAGCCTTTACTGATTAGCTCCTTGGTAAAGAGTTTTAATACCTTGGGCTTGATAATTATCATGGCTAGAGCTGCAAAGATAAATCTTGAAGTTAGAAAGCTATAGACATCCTGTTGATCCAAAATGTCTTTCATCCAGACAAAAGAGATACCCCACATTGCAGCTACTACAAGAAGAGCCCACGGAGCCAATTTAAGTTGCACTATTTATCCCTCATTTTCATTAGCATCGCCACTTCTCTTCCATGCTCTAGCTCTTCCCCAGGAGTTTCTAGAATTAGCGGAGCATCAACAATAGCGGGGTGAGCTAAAAGTTCAGCAAAGGGCTTACTTCCTATCTCACCATCTCCAAGATTTTGATGGCGATCTTTAAGTGAGCCGAGCACATCCATAGAGTCATTGGCATGAATTAGCTGAATTCGCTCAGCGCCTGCAACCTCCACCAACAAATCAATAGTTGCGCTCATTCCACCCTTACTCTTTATGTCATGCCCTGCTGCAAAAACATGGCAGGTATCAAGACAGATACCAACCTTGGGATGCCACTCAAGGGCTTCAAAATAATTATTCAAATCCTCTAAGCGCTTGACAAGTGATTGACCTTGACCAGCGGTAGGTTCAAGTAGAAGCCAAGGATCTTGGTCATCTAGTTCGTTAAGTATTGGCATCATGCCTTCATGGATCTGTTTCCACGCCTTTTTGATATTTCCTTCATCAACTGCAGAACCTGTGTGAATTACTACGCCTTTAGCCTTTATCTCACGTCCTCGCTTGAGGGAGTATTTTGTTGATGCAAGAGAGTTCTTATAGGTGCCTTCAGTTGGAGAACCTAAATTAATAAGAAATGGCGCGTGAATATAGGTTTCTATTTCTAGTACATTCGCTTTTTCAATGAATGCTTGATCAGCTTCATGATTTGTCTCAGGCATCGCCCAACCTCTGGGATTTGAGGCAAATACTTGTATCGCCTCTGCCTTTATAGTTTTGGCGTATTCAATAGCGCGCTTGGCCATTCCACCCGAAGTTGGCACATGAGCGCCAATCCTAGGTTTCTTCGCTGCTTTGGGCACTAAATCACCCTACAGTGATTGTGACAGTTGAGCCACGTTTCACTCGCTCGCCCACCTTAGGTGAGATATTAGTGACAACTTTTATCTTCTTATCGCCAACTTTCTTGATAATTACTTTTAAGTCAAGGTCTTTAAGGGTGTCAACGGCCATGGCTTGAGTTAAGGAGAAGAGGTTAGGGATAAAGACAAACTCTGATCCTTTAGAGACCGTTAATGTAATTACACTTCCCTTATCGATATCTCCAGTACGAGGCAGCTGGCTAACAACGGCTCCAATTGGCAGATCTTCGCTAAAGACATACTTAGTTTCAACATCAAAACCAGCTTCAGTTAATTCATTAAGAGCCTGCTCGCCACTCTTTCCTTGATAGCTTGATATTCCTATCTGCTCAATACCCTTAGAGATATAGAGAGTTACCTGGCTATCACGCTTTATACGCTCGCCAGCTACAGGGCTACTTCGCATAATAAAGCCTTTGGGGAATTCACTTGAGAACTCTTCAATCACCTCTCCAACAACTAATTTATTATCGTTGATTAATCTTTCAGCAATTTCTATCTTAAGACCCTGGAGAGTTGGAATGATATATCGCTCTTTACCCTTGGAGATTGTTACCTCAACAGTTCCATCAGGTGAAATGCGCCCGCCCCCAGCTGGACTTGAGTTAATCACTCTATCTTCTGGGATATCTTCACTAAATTCTTCGCGCTCTACCTTTAAATCAAGGCCAAGGTCTGCCAACTCACTAGTTGCTTGCTTTACCGTAAGGCCTGCAAGAGATGGAACAATAACTTTTGAACCAGGGCCAACGATTACATACCAGATGCCAATTCCAAGTGAGATTGCAATCAGAGCTGCTATCTGACGATTGCGCTTAACGCGCTTAGATAAAGCCTTCTTACCTATTGAAGAACTCTTCTCTTTTTTCACGGTCGCCTCCTGGTTTTTGGGAATTTCTACTTCACGATCTTTATCTCTACGGAGGCGTTTTGCGCCATCTTTTTTTCCTGGTTCTTTGATAGCAAGTGGTGGCAGGTCAAGTTCTAGGCTTAATTGTCTCTTACGGGGATCTAGCTTTTCGGAGAGTTCACGTAGTTTCTCAAGCAATATAACGGCATCTCTTGGCCGTTTATCAGGATCGATATCTGTAGTTGATAAGACGAGTTGATCCATCTCTATTGAAAGTCCCGGCTTTATCGTTGAAGGAGCAGGGACTCGTTCGTTTACATGTTTAATCGCTACCTGTACTGGATCCTCTCCTTGATAGGGCTTCTGACCAGTTAGGATTTCAAAGAGGACAATTCCAAGTGAGTAGATATCACTTCTAGCATCTGCAACCCCCCTTTGAACTTGCTCGGGGGAGAGGTATGAAACACTTCCTAGAATCACACTAGATTCAGCCGTCATCGTATTTCCAAGTAAGGCGCCTCTAGCTAAACCAAAGTCAGCGATCTTTATGCGACCTTCCTTAGATACTAAGATATTTTCAGGTTTTATATCTCTATGAACGATTCCCAATTTGTGTGCGGCGGCAAGCGCACTTGCAACTGGTGTAATAATTGATAAAGCTCGTTCGGCAGAGAGAGCGCCTTGCTCAATTATGTAATCTCTAAGCGTTGCACCTTCTATTAACTCCATAACAATAAAGACGCAAGGAGCTCCACCCTGATTCCATCCTTGATCTAATACTGCAACGATATTGGGATGAGAGAGCGATGCAGCGGCTTTAGCCTCTCTTATAAATCGCGAGACAAACTGCTCATCTTGGGCAAGATGTGAATGCATGACTTTAACTGCAACTTGGCGATCAAGTCTTAAATCTATCGCGGCATAAATTGTTGCCATTCCGCCAGAGCCAACAACGCGGGTTAGCTGATAGCGCCCATCGATGATTTCTCCAATTAACTCTGACACGTGGGAATTTTAGATGAAATTTGCTCCATCAATGCGAATAGTGGCGCTATCGCGAGTGTTGTCTGCAACAAAGTGGAAATTCTCTCTCATCTGCCAGATCTCCATCTCTTTTTCAAGGTATGCGCCATCTCTCTGTAAAACTCTCTGTAAACCAACCGAAGCAGAGATATCAATCCAGATCAGCTCATCGAGATACTTTCTAACAACCCTCTGGCCTGAACCTACACCTTCCAGAATTAATATTTCGGGAAAGGAGAAGTCAAGTAAAGCTCCGAACTTTGATTCAATCCAATTATATTTTCTATATTGAAAGCTCTTTCCCTTAGAAACTGGGGCGCAGATGCCTATATCTAAAACTTTACCTAACGCTGGAGTTAGTGAGTTCTGCCAACCATCATAGAGATCATCCATATGAATGATTTCTATAGTGCAATCTTTGATACTTTCTTTTATGCGGTTGGCTAGAGTTGTTTTCCCAGCTCCAGCAGGTCCATCAATAGCAACGATTCGTCCAACATTACCTATTGCTCTGCCCTTTTTTATACTTGCGATGATTTCACTAAGTGATGGCTGGTTCATTTTAGATCGGATTAGCGCTACTAGATAACTTCTTCCAACGCTTTAGCCCAAAGAAGGCGATTACAGTAAATACGCCGTAGAGCAATGCAGTGAACCAATAGCCTTGATTGGCATAGTGATAGGTCCCAAAAATATCAATCACAATCCAGGCAATCCAAGTCTCATTTCTCTGAAGCACCATTGCAGCCTGTGCCAGAGTGCTTGAGATAAGCAAGAAGGAATCAGGAAGAGTTGCAGCAGCGCCGATATTTTCAAGAGCTGGAGCAGTAATTAGCCAAGATGCCACTAAAGCTGAGAGCCAGATTAATCTCTCCTTATTGTTCATATATCTAGGTAGAACGCCAGATTTCTTCCATCCGAGCCAACCCCAGATGGCTGCGGCAATGAAGACAAATTGGAGCAGCGCGCTAGCAATTAGATCTACTTGATAGAAGAAGATTGCATAAAGCGATGCGCTAAGGAGATACCAAGGCCAGGTCATTCTCACCCCACGCGCCCCAAGAAGGACCGCTGTAAATGAGGTGATAACTGCGCTTAACTCTAAGGCTGATACTTCATATCCCCACGCTGTAAAAATAGTAAACATGATTCAGCTCCCTTCCAATTCGCATTACCGAACTGGTCCTACGGTCGATCTGAATTTCAGATCCTCTCAGCCAATTTCTCGGCTCCCGATTAGTAGAAGAATAGCATTAGCCCATGCTTAAGTTTGGTTATTTCGCGATGCTCGCCTTCACAGTTCTCGGCTCATTCTGGCTTGAGATAATTCTAAAGGTTGGAGTATTGCGGAGAATTAAGCGAGCGATGCTAGCTATTCTTCCAACAGCAACTATCTTTTTGATCTGGGATTTTTACGCAGTTAACTCTAAGCATTGGTTCTTTGATCGCGAGCAGGTTGTAGGAATATTCGGACCTGCCGGAGTTCCAATAGAGGAGTTTCTCTTCTTTATCGTAGTTCCTCTTGCAGCCTTAATGACTATAGAAGCTGTGAGACGGGTAAAGCCTCATTGGAGTTATGGTGATGAGCGATGAGTTACACCCAACTAGCCCTTCTCTCAATTCCACTCGTAATTCTCTTTGATTTCTATATAACTAAATCTCGAGTTTTATCAAGAAAGAGTTTCTGGAACGCTTATGCGATCATGCTCTTTTTCCAAATTATTACTAATTGGTGGTTGACCTCTAGGGAAATTATCACCTATGACCCTGATGTAATAGTTGGAGTTCACATTGCCTCTGCTCCAGTTGAAGATCTCTTCTTTGGATTTTCTATGATTGTTATGGTTATCTCGCAGTGGATCTATTGGGGAAGAAGGGGAGTTCAGAGAAACTAACGTGAAGCAAGCGCTGAGAAATAGGCAGGAAGGGCAGTTCTCGCTCGTCTCCAATTAGAAGTTTTAGCTCGCTTATTAAAAATTTGATAATCAATCTTTTCAACCTCATCAACAATTCCGCAGTAGAGCTCACTTGCTGCTCTGATACAGGCCCTTGCATCAGAGCTGAGTAGCTCTATTCCAGCATCTGCCTCGCTCTGTAGTTGACGCACCCTTGCAATCTGAAACTTGAGCGCTTGGCTGATTTCAGGGCTAACTTGCCTTTTCTCTAGCATCGCGCGATCTACGCCAAATGATGCTAGCTCTGCCATTGGTAAATAGATTCGCCCCCGCTCTAAATCCTCACCCACATCTCTGATGAAGTTGGCTAATTGAAAGGCTATTCCTAAATTCTCAGCTGGTATGAGCGCCTCTGATTTTTTTCCCTCAACTGTTCCTAGAACATGAACCATCTCAAGGCCAATTACTGCAGCAGATCCATAGACATACTCCATGAGGTCTTCATATCTTTCATACTGAGTTACTGATAAATCCATAGCCATGGAATGAAGAAATGCTTCGAAGTAAGAAATTGGAATATTAAAGCGCTGCACTGTATCAACTAGAGCTCGCCCAACATGATCGCTACTTCGCCCCATTGAAATATCGGATAAGAGTTGATCGCTCCACTTGCCAAGTTCATCTACCTTTTCTTGATGAGTAAGAGTTGATGCTAAATCATCAACAATCTCATCGGCATAGCGAGCAAAGCCATAGAGCGCATGAACATGTGGTCGCTTTGACTTAGGAAGTAGGAGAGTAGCTAGGTAATAAGTTTTTCCATGGAGAGAGTTGAGCCTCTTGCACTCTAAATAGGATTTACGTAGCTCAGGATCATGGATTCCAGCAGCGCTTAACTCATCCATCTTTACTTTACTGGCCCAACGATTCTCTCTGCTGCAAGTCTTCCTGAGATTAGAACCATTGGAACTCCAACTCCAGGTTGGGTACCACTTCCAGTAAAGACCACATTCTCATATCCCTTTGCCATATTACTTGGCCTAAATGGTCCGGTTTGCAAGAATGTATGTGCGCTAGCAAATGGCGCACCTCTCTCCATCCCCATCTCTTGCCAATCTAGGGGAGTTGTTACATGTTCTACCTCAACTGAATTAGCAAAATCTTTATAGCCCCGCTGCTCCATAGTGGCATACATCTGATCTTTATATACGCTCTTCATCTTCTTCCAATCAATATCAGCGTCAAGATTTGGCGTTGGAAAGAGAATGTAATAGCTATGTTTTCCATTTGGGGCAAGGCTTGGATCATCTTTTGATGGCAGAGTTACTAAAAGGCTAGGGTCGCTCATCAACTGCTTTTTAGTGATTAGCTCGTCAAAGACTCCATCCCAGGAGTGGCCAAAGTGAATATTGTGATGGGCTAAATGATCATAGCTCTTGGAAGAACCAGCCAAGATAGTTACACAGGAAGGCGAGTAATTAAGTCGCTTAACAGATAGCGGAGTCTTGCCAAGTAAATCCCGCCACGCAACAGGCAAATCTGGGTTTAGCACTACAACATCACATTCAATTCTCTGGCCATCACTAGTAATTACAGCACTTGCCCTAGTTCCGATTTTTTCAACCTTTGTCACTGTGGTGTTATATTTGAAAGTCACGCCATGTTTCTCGGCAGCTCCTGCTAGCGCTCTTGGAACCGCGTGCATTCCTCCCTTAGGAAAGAAGACTCCATTAACTGAATCCATATAGGCAATGACTGCATAAATAGCAAGTGCTTGCTGCGGAGATACTCCGGCATACATCGCTTGAAAAGAATAAACGCGTTGGGTTCTAGGATCTTTTAAGAATTGAGAGACTTTTGGAGCAAGCTTTCTAAATCCACCAAGAGCAATCAAACGAGCAAGATTAGGAGTTAGTAGATTTAGGGGAGAGTCAATATTTCTATCAATAAAGTCATTCATTTCATACTTATATAACTTAGTAACAAAATCCACATATCTTCTATATCCAGCAGCTTCATCTGCGCTAATGTTTTTTGCAATCTCTGCTTCCATCTGCTCAGTATTTGCATGAACATCTAATTGAGAACCATCGGCATAAAAAGCCCGGTATAGCGGATTAAGTGGCATCAGCTCTAGCCAATCTTCAATCTTCTCTCCAACGCACGCCAGAGCGTCAGCAATTAGATCTGGCATAGTTAAAACACTTGGACCGGTATCAAATGAATATCCATCTTTTTTCATTAGACCATTTCGGCCTCCGGGAACAGCTTCCCGCTCAATGACTATTACTTCTCGCCCAGCGCCTGCCAATCGAAGAGCGCAACTAAGTCCAGCAAGACCCGCGCCAACCACAACTACTCGGTCTGTCTTGCCTTTAACTTTTCTCATCTTAAAGACTCCGTTGTGTTGCAATAGTTGCCATCTCTTCTAATACAGAGAGAATACTCGCCTCAACTTGGCTATCTCGCAACGCAGAAATAGCTCTATCCCGAAGCTCTGTGATGAGCTTCTCAACTTGAGCAACCGCTCCAGAGCTAGAGATGATCTCTTGAAGCTTAAGGATTTGAGTCTTATCAAGGCCTTCATCTCCAAGTGATGCTGATAGCAGATCACGCTCTTCTTTATTGGCTGCTTCCATAGTTCGCGCAATTAGGACAGTTCGTTTTCCCTCTCTTAAATCATCACCTGCTGGCTTTCCAGTGACCTCTGGGTCACCAAATACGCCAAGAAGATCATCACGTAGTTGAAATGCCTCTCCGAGTGGAAGTCCAAAGGATGAGTATGCGCTCATGAGCTCTTTATTTCCAGCAAGCGCTGCGCCAAAGTGAAGAGGACGTTCAATTGAGTATTTACCTGATTTATATCGAGCAACTTTTAAAGATCTCTCAATACTTGTTGTAGCAAGTGCTCCCTCTAAAACATCTAAGTATTGACCAGCCATTAATTCATCTCTCATATCGCCAAAGACTGATTGCACTTGAAGAAATTCATCTCCACTTATTCCAGATTCAACTAATAAACGATCTGCCCAGACCAGAGCTAAATCACCCATAAGAATTGCAGAGGAACTTCCAAATCTTTCAGAGCTACCTTTGTAAGAGGCATCTTGGTGAATTTGCTGAAATGCTTTATGTATTGCCGGTTTATTTCTTCGAGTATCAGAGCCATCCATTACATCATCGTGGATAAGCGCGCAGACATGGACTAACTCTAAGGATGAGCAGGCACGAAGTATCTCTTCTCTTGGCTCTGCGCCACTTCCTAGGTAACCTAAATAGGCAAAGATTGGTCGAAATCTCTTTCCACCTTGGGTAATAAAATCTGACATCGCCTTCGCTACCGGCTCTAGCTCTGGGCCAATATCAACAAGGGCAGCGCTTCTTGCAACGGTAAAGGAGGCCAAGGTCTTATCTATCTCGGCGCGAAGCTGGGATAGGTCAGGAGATTTCACGGCGCAACGGTACCCTCCCGCTATATGAATAGCGCTCCTACCTTCTCTGTTGAGTTCTTTCCGCCTAAAGATCAGGCAGGAGAGGAGCGTCTATGGAGCGCCCTAATGGCTCTTGAAGTCTATAAACCTGATTTTGTTTCAGTTACTTATGGCGCAGGTGGTTCAACTAGGGATCGCACAATAAGAATCACTTCAGAGATCACGGCAAGAAGCGGACTCTCAACGATTGCACACCTAACCTGTGTTGGCTCTAGCAGAGATGAGCTAATTGAAATTCTGAGCCAATATAAAGTCTCTGGAATTAAGTCAATCCTTGCTCTTCGCGGAGATCCTAAGGGCGGACCTGGCGTGAAATGGGAGAGCACAGCTGGAGGCTTTGATTATGCAGACCAGTTAGTCTTACTTGCATCAAGTATGGGCTTTGAAGTTGGAGTTGCAGCTTTTCCTGATGGCCATCCAGCATCAAAGGGTAATTTTGAACAAGATATAAAAGTGCTACTTGAGAAAGAGAGATGCGGAGCAAGTTTTGGTACAACTCAATTCTTCTTTGATGTTAATGGCTATATCAATTTAGTAAATCAGATCAGAGCTAGAGGTTCAAAGCTTGATATCTATCCTGGAATTCTTCCCATAACTAATTTAGCTCAGCTAAAGAAAATGAGCGAACTTGCAGGCTCGCCAATCCCAAGTGAAATTCAAAGAAGAGTTGAGGCAGCAGGAGATAGCCCAGAAGAGGTAGTTAAAGTTGGAATTGATATTGCCAGTGAATTATCTAAAGATCTTCTAGATTATGGAGTACCAGGTTTACACTTTTATACTATGAATAGCGCAGCTCCAACTATTGAGATAATTAGAAGAATTGGGCTTAGATGAAAAAGTCAGAATTCTTTAATTCTTGGGCCAATCTTCATGGAGGAGCTCAAGTTAAGGGAATTGTTAGGGCCTGGCTAGAAATTTCATTCCTGCTATGTAAGCCCTTAGCGGTATTAAGAGTTACCCCAAATGCCCTCTCTATCTTTGGATTACTTCTAGGTATCAGCTTGGTAGTAAGTATTGAAAGTAATTGGGCTATAGCGTTTCTGGTCTTCTCCTTAATTGCAGATGGCATTGATGGATCCTTGGCAATACTCACCGGAAAGGTCAGCAGGTGGGGAGCGCTACTTGATGGCTTTATCGACCGGATTGTTGAAGCGCTCTGGGCCTTTAGCCTCTATCTACTTGGCGCTCCATATCAATTGGTATTAATCGCTTGGCTCGCAGCTTTTCTTCAAGAATATATGCGCTCAAGGGCAGCATCACTTGGAGTTACTCAACTAGGGGTTGTGACTATCGGTGAGCGTCCAATTAGAGCTAGCATTTTATTTATAGCTCTCGTTGCAAGGGCTGTTGATATGGATTTAGTAACGCTACTTGCTCAAATCTGGGCAATTCTTCAAGTAATCTCTTTATTTACTGTTCTGAATTTTCTTCGACCGCTTCTGCAACAATCTCAGCGCTAATTCCAACTAAAGGTAGCCCTCCGCCAGGGTGAGTTGAACCGCCAACTAAGAATAAGTTCTTAATCTTTGAACGATTGCGCGCCCTCCAGAAGGCAGATCGTGCTCCATTACTAGATGTTCCATAGATAGAACCACCGGGGGCGTTAACGTTTCTCTCTAAATCTGCTGGGGATCTTTGTTCTAAGACTTCAAGTCGAGAGCGAATATCTAATCCCTTTGCCTCCATTAGATCAATAATGTGCTCGCTATATTCTTTTGAACTCTTCTCATCCCAATTAAAACCATCTTTTGGTTGATGGCGAGGGGCATTAATTAGCACCGACCAACTCTCATCAACTTCAGCTCGCTTCATCTTAGAATCATTTGGATTGCAGATATAGATGGCCGGATCTTCTACAGGCATCTTCTTATCAAAGATTGAGTCAAATTCAGCATCATAATCTTTAGGAAAAAAGACTGTGTGATGGTCTAGCTCTGATGAGCCACGAAGCCCAAGAAGCAGGGAGAATCCAGAGAGCGATGCGGTTGCTTTATTAAGGGATTTGCGAGCACTTCTAGTTTTGGAACTCTTTTCAAGAAGTTGGTTATAGACCAGCTCTGCATCGGCGTTGGCAATTACTACATCGCTATTATGAATCTGGCCATTAGCTAATTTGACTCCAATTGCTACTCCAGATTTAGTGATGATCTGATCTACTTTTGTGTTGAGATGTAGCTCAACTCCTAGATCACTTAGTCGAGATTCAAGAGATTTAGCAAGCGTGCCGACTCCGCCGCTAACATGCCAAGCGCCGAAGGCCTCCTCAACAAAGGCGATAGTTAAAAGGACTGCAGGTACTTTTCTAGGATCAGAGCCGGTATAGGTGGCATAGCGATCAATTATCTTTCCGATGTAGACATTATCGGTATAACTTCTAACTAAATCTCGAAGAGATGTAAATGGAGCGATAGTTTTTAAATCGCGGAGAAGCGATGGACTCTTTAGCATCGCAAAGGGGGAGCGGAGTTCACTTTCAACAAATGCCTGTCTTGATGCACCCCACATCCTTTCGGCTCTAGTTAATAATTGATGCCAAGCATCTCCTGCCTGAGCTCCGAAGCTTTCGGTAATAGCTAAAACTGTGCCGCTATGTGAGAGATTTGGGAAAGTTACTCTCTTGCCA
>JAURJF010000021.1 GCA_030832365.1 Candidatus Nanopelagicales bacterium | reverse complement strand
ATCTCCTATGAAGTTGGCTCAAATCGCATGGTTGATGGCCTTGATGAGGCTTTGATTGGAATGAAGCTAGAGCAGTTAAAGAAATTTAATACTCAATTAGTTGGAATGGATGAAGGACAGAGCGGCGAGGTTGAGGTCACTTTAAAATCTGTTAAAAAGCGTGAACTTCCTGAACTAAATGATGAGTTTGCAAAACTTGCAAGTGAATTTGAAACACTAAGCGAATTAGAGGGCGATGTAAGACAGCGTTTAACACGCTTAAAGACAATGGAGCAGGGCGCGCAAGGACGAGATAAGCTCTTGAAATTACTACTAGAAACAGTTGAAATTGCAGTACCTGAAAATCTAGTAAAAGAAGAGGTCGATGTTCACCTTGAAAAAGAAAATCGCTTAGAAGATAGCGAGCATAGAAGCGAGGTAAGCCTTGAGATAACCAATTCTCTTAAAGCTGACTTTTTACTAGACACAATAGTTAAGGCTGAAGCAGTTCAAGTCTCTGAGGCAGAGCTGACCGAATACTTAATTAGAAGCGCTGCTAGATATCAGATGAGCCCTGATCAATTTGCGCAAGAGATTTCTCAAGCTGGCCAGATCCATGCCCTCATGGCTGAGGTGGCAAGGAGCAAAGCCTTAGCTGTAGTTCTGGAGCGAGTGGCCATTAAAGATGGTTCAGGTCGAAAAGTTGATCTAGCTGCCCTTGCTGCAAAGCAAGAGAGTGGATCTGAGCAGTAGTTTCTCTGCTCTAAGCGAACAAATCACCTTTTTCCATATTGTAGGAAGCATTTTCCTACTCTTGGCGTTAGCCTAACGGACATAGAAATTTATTTCAGGAGGAATTAGTGGAGCTTATTACCCCCCGCATGGCCAGCAGTCAAGGCGGCGGATTAGATGATCAGGTCTATAACCGATTACTAAAAGAGAGAATTATCTTTCTTGGTTCTGTGGTTGAAGACAGTATGGCAAATGCAATTGCTGCTCAGATGTTATTACTTGCAGCAGAAGATCCTGATAAAGATATCTATCTTTATATTAATTCCCCAGGTGGATCAATCTCTGCTGGTATGGCGATCTATGACACGATGCAATACATCAAAAACGATGTAGCAACAGTCGGTATGGGTCTTGCTGCCTCTATGGGTCAATTCCTTCTCTGTGCTGGAGCTGCTGGAAAGCGCTACGCGCTGCCGCATGCTCGCATCATGATGCATCAACCATCAGGCGGAATTGGTGGAACAGCATCTGATATCAAGATTCAAGCAGAGCAGATGTCCTTTACCAAGAAGAAGATGGCAGAGTTAATCGCTTTTCACACTGGTCAGAAGATGGATACCATCACAGCAGATTCAGATCGCGATCGTTGGTTTAACGCTGAAGAGGCTAAGGAATATGGCTTTGTTGATCATGTTGTTAAATCTGCAGGGCAAGTATCGGGAAGCGGTGGTACAGCGCGATGAAAATAAATGATATTCATAACCGTTATGTTCTTCCAACAATTGAGGAGAGAACTGCTTATGGTTATAAGCGCCTTGATCCTTACACCAAGTTATTTGAAGAGAGAATTATCTTTCTAGGCCAAGGAATCGATGACACTGTCGCTAATGATGTAATGGCTCAGTTATTGACTCTAGAGTCGATGGATCCTGATAGAGATATCATGATGTATATCAACTCACCTGGCGGCTCATTTACCGCCCTAACTGCAATCTATGACACGATGCAATTTGTTAGACCTGATGTGATGACAATTTGTCTTGGACAAGCTGCCTCTGCTGCTGCAGTTCTACTTGCCGGCGGAACTGCTGGAAAGCGTTATGCCCTTGAGCATTCAAGGATTTTGATCCACCAGCCATATAGCGAGGGCGGCGGTCAGGGCTCTGATATTGAGATTCAAGCAAGAGAAGTCTTGCGGATGCGTGAATTACTTGAGGAGATTCTGGCTAAGCACTCTAAGAAGAGTAAAGAAGAAATTGGTAAAGATATTGAACGAGACAAAATTCTTACTGCAACAGAAGCTGTTGAGTATGGTCTCATCGATCAGATTCTTGCCTCAAGAAAAGCCTCTGTCACTAAGTAGGGGTAATTACTCTCAGGGCGAACGCGTTTAGCCATCCTTTGCTGGGCTAGAGGATTTATTCTTATCTTCTTCCCCTCTAGAAAGTAGGCTCATCTTGACTCGCATCGGTGAAAGCGGCGATCTGCTTAAGTGTTCATTCTGTGGCAAGACTCAGAAGCAAGTTAAGAAGTTAATTGCTGGTCCTGGCGTCTATATCTGCGATGAATGTATCGATCTCTGTAATGAGATTATCGAGGATGAATTAAGCGAAGCAAGTACTGCTGGGATTCAAGAGCTACCAAAGCCACAAGAGATATATGAGTTTTTAGATCAGTATGTAATTGGCCAAGATAGAGCAAAGAAGTCGCTCTCAGTTGCTGTCTATAACCACTACAAGAGAATTAAAGGACCAGATCGCCGTATTGAAGATGGCGTGGAGTTATCAAAGAGCAATATCTTGCTTCTTGGTCCAACAGGATGTGGCAAGACTCTTCTAGCTCAAACTCTTGCTCGCATGCTTAATGTTCCTTTTGCAATTGCAGATGCCACAGCTCTAACAGAGGCAGGTTATGTTGGCGAAGATGTTGAGAATATTCTGCTTAAGTTAATTCAAGCAGCTGACTTTGATGTTAAAAAGGCAGAGACTGGAATTATCTATATCGATGAGATCGATAAGGTGGCAAGAAAGAGTGAGAATCCATCGATTACAAGAGATGTTTCAGGCGAGGGAGTTCAGCAAGCCCTTCTTAAAATTCTTGAGGGAACTACCGCCTCTGTTCCACCGCAGGGAGGAAGAAAGCACCCTCACCAAGAATTTATTCAAATTGATACCAGCAATGTGCTCTTTATCGTTGGTGGCGCCTTTGCAGGTCTTGAAAAAATTATTGAAAACCGCAAAGGTAAAGCTGGCGTTGGCTTTAACGCCACGTTGCAGAGTGAAAAAGACAAGAAAGCCCAAGATCTATTTGCAGATGTTATGCCAGAGGATCTTCTTAAATTTGGCATGATTCCAGAGTTCATTGGCAGGCTACCAATTGTGACCTCGGTTGAATCTCTAGATCGGGCAGCTCTTCTTAAGATTCTTACCGAGCCTAAGAATGCTCTAGTTAAGCAATATCAACATCTCTTTGAGATGGATGATGTGGAGTTTGAGATTACTCAAGAAGCTCTTGAAGTTGTAGCAGATCAGGCAATTGCCAGGGGAACTGGAGCAAGAGGACTCAGGGCAATCATGGAAGAGGTTCTGCTTCCTGTGATGTATGAGGTGCCAAGCAAAAAAGAAGTTGGCAAAGTTCTAATCACCCCTGAGGTAATTAGTCATAAAGCAGCGCCGAAATATCTCGAGCGCGGACCAAATAACCCAAAGCGTTCGACTAAACGAGGCGAAGAGAAGACCGCGTAATAATCGGTAGTATCTACATCTTATGTCTGAGCTACCTGCGCAATTTAATCCAAGCCAGATTGAATCTGAGCTATATCAAAAGTGGCTTAGCGCTGGATATTTCACAGCAAATGCAGATTCGGATAAAGAACCTTTCTCAATAGTTATCCCGCCGCCAAATGTCACAGGAAGTCTCCATATTGGCCACGCGCTAGATCACTCGATACAAGATTTATTGAGTCGAATGAAGCGGATGAAAGGCTTTGAAGTTTTATGGCTGCCAGGAATGGATCATGCTGGAATTGCAACTCAAAATGTTGTTGAGAAACAGTTAGCAGCATCTGGAATTAGTAGACATGATTTAGGAAGAGAAGAGTTTGTAAAGAGAGTCTGGAAGTGGAAAGAGGAGTCAGGCGGAGCGATATTAGGCCAGATGAAGCGCCTGGGCGATAGCGTTGATTGGTCGCGCGAGAGATTCACTATGGATCAGGGCCTCTCTGATGCAGTATTAACAATCTTTAAGCAGCTCTTTGATGCAGGGTTAATTTATCGCGCAGAGAAGATTATTAATTGGTGTCCACGTTGCTTAACTGCGCTCTCTGATATTGAAGTTGAACATAGTGATGATGCTGGAGAGTTTGTGCAGGTTAGATATGGCGATGATGAGGTAAGTATTACTGTTGCCACAACCCGTCCTGAAACAATGCTTGGCGATGGCGCTGTTGCAGTTAATCCAAAAGACGAGCGTTATAAGCACTTAATCGGTAAATCAGTTCTTCTTCCCCTAGTAAATCGCATGATCCCAATCATCGCTGATGAGTTAGTTGAACCTGACTTTGGAACTGGGGCAGTTAAAGTAACAGCCGCCCATGACCCAAATGACTTTGAGATGGGAATGCGCCATAACGTTCCACTAATTGTGATCATGAATGAAGCTGGAGTAATGGAGGGAACTGGCACTGAATTTGATGGGATGGATCGCTTTGATGCAAGAGTTGCTGTAGTTGAAAAACTTCGCCAGATGGGAAGAGTTGTCTCCGAAAAGCGTCCATATATTCACGCTGTTGGCCATTGTTCACGCTGCGAAACAACAGTTGAGCCTCGTTTATCTAAGCAGTGGTTTGTCAAAGTTGCTCCTCTTGCTAAAGCTGCAGCTGATGCAGTTCGTGATGGGAAAGTAAAAATTGACCCAGAATCTATGGAGCCAAGATATTTTGAATGGGTCGATAACATGCATGATTGGTGTATCTCGCGCCAACTATGGTGGGGACATCGCATCCCGGTTTGGTATGGCCCAGATGGAGATGTAATTGTTCTAGGCCCAAATCAGAGCGCTCCTAAGGGATATGAACAAGATCCTGATGTTTTAGATACGTGGTTTTCATCTGCGCTCTGGCCATTTTCAACTCTTGGTTGGCCCAATGAAAGTGATGATTTAAAGAAGTTCTATCCCACTAGCGTATTAGTTACTGGTTATGACATTCTATTTTTCTGGGTAGTAAGAATGATGTTATTTGGCTTATTTGCAATGGATGGAGTTGCTCCATTTAAAGTTATCGCTCTTCATGGTTTAGTTCGAGATAAACATGGCAAGAAGATGAGTAAGTCTCGGGGAAATACTGTTGATCCATTGGAGTTTATGGATAAGTATGGCTCTGATGCGCTGCGCTTTACCTTGGTGCGCGGAGCTAACCCTGGAACAGATCAAGCACTTGCTGAGGAGTGGATAGCAGGGTCTAGAAACTTTGCTACAAAAGTTTGGAACGCTGCGCGCTTTGCCATGATTAATGGAGCGCATGTAAATGGCGAGCTACCAGATAGATCTGAGCTAAACCATATTGATCGCTGGATTTTAAATCGTCTCGATAGCACCATTGCTAGCGCTGATAAGGGATATGAAGCCTTTGAATTTGCTAAGGCTAGTGAGGAGATTTATCACTTTGCTTGGGATGATCTATGTGATTGGTATTTAGAGTTAGTTAAAGAAAGTTTTGCTAAAGGCGGAGAGCAGGCCGATAAGAGCCGCAGGGTCTTAGGCCATATTCTAGATCAACTACTTCGTCTCATGCATCCATCGATGCCATTTATTACTGAAACCATCTGGTGTGAATTAACTGGGGGAGAATCACTGGCTATTGCAAAATGGCCAGCAGTTGATAAAGCGCCAGAGGATATTGCAGCCAATAAAGTAGTTGGGGATATGCAGGTTCTTATCACTGAGATTAGAAGGTTTAGAAGCGAGCAAGGGATTAAAACTTCAGCGAAAATTAACGCTCAAATTTCAGGTTTAGAAGGAGATCTACTTAATTATGAAGATGCAATTAGATTCCTAGTTCGCCTCGATAAGGCGGGAAGTGATTTTAAAGAGAGCGCAAGAATTGAAATTGGCCAATTTAGTATTGCCTTTGACCTTAGAGGAGCAATTGATGTTAAGGCTGAGCGAGCACGGCTAAGCAAAGATCTTGAGAGTATTAAGAAGGATTTGCAGAGCGCAGTTGTTAAGTTGGAAAATGAGAACTTTATGGCAAAAGCGCCCATGGAAGTAGTCAAAGAAATTAGAGAGCGTATGGAATTTTGCGAGAGTGAAATTACTCGAATCAACACACTTCTTGCTGCGCTTCCAAAAGAATAAAGATGAGCTCTGCTGAAGATCTCGCGCGCCTTGATGCTATTGAAAAGGCGCTACTAAATAGATGGCCGGAAAGTAGAATTGCTCCAACACTTGAGCGGATTTCAGCTTTAGCTGATTACCTAGGTTCGCCTCAGCTCTCTTATCCAACGATTCATATCGCTGGAACTAATGGCAAGACCACAACTACGCGCTTAATTGATTCACTCTGTTTTGAATTGGGGATGCGAACCGGAAGATTTACTAGCCCTCATCTAGAGAGTTTCTTAGAACGAATCACCATTAACGGCCAATCGATAACTCCAGAATTTATGATTGCAACTTATAACGATATTGCGCCATATCTAGAGCTGGTTGATTCCAAGATGTCTAATAAACTCTCATTCTTTGAATCGATGTGCGCACTTGCCTTTGTTGCCTTTGCTGAATATCCGGTTGATGTTGGAATATTTGAATGTGGGATGGGGGGAGAGTGGGATTCGACCAATGTAATTAAGGGCTCAGTGAATGTCATTACTCCAATAGGTTTTGATCATATGGAGTATCTAGGAGATACCCTTGAAAAGATTGCTCAAACTAAATCAGGGATAATTAAGGAAAACTCCTTTGTAGTTCTAGCTGAGCAAGAAAGTGATGTAGCAGCTGTCTTGATGCGAGCCTGCGCTAAAGCTGATGCCACTCCGATTAGATCCGGTATCGAATTTAGCCTCAAATCAAGGGCGCTAGCCCTAGGTGGTCAGATGCTGACTATCTCTGGAGTTTATGGGCAGTATGAAGATTTATACCTTCCGTTATATGGCCAGCATCAAGCAAGTAATGCAGCAACTGCTCTTGCTGCCGTTGAGGTCTTTGCTGGTGAGACAAAGCTTGATGAAGAAATTGTGCGAGAGGCATTTGCTAAGGCGAGCTCACCTGGAAGATGTGAGATTGTTGGGAGAAACCCGACCATCATTATCGATGCAGCTCACAATCCTCATGGAGCAGAGTCTTTGAAAAAAACGATAAGTGAGGAATTTGATTTCTCAGCGTTAATTGGAGTCATCGCGCCAATGGGCGATAAGGATGTAACTGGAATCCTTGAAGCACTTGAGCCAGTTTTAGATCGAGTGATAGTTACTAGGAATAGCTCACATCGCGCAGCTGATGTAGATGAACTAAAATCAGAGGCTATGGAGATATTTGGAAGTGATCGAGTTTATGCATCCGATGATTTAGAGCAAGGAATAACTCAAGCAGTAGAGATGGCAAAAACTAGTAACGCTCTTAATGATTCAAGCACAGCAGTCTTAATAGCTGGATCTGTTGTTAGCGCCGGTGAGGCAAGAGCGATAATCCGAAGAAAAGGAATCTAAAGTAATGTTGATGCTTGCAAGAAGTGTTTTGATTATGGAGTTTTTAATTATTGGCTTTGCTCTCCTTGTTGCTAAAGATCTCTCAACTACCAATAGTCTTTACTTCGGCGCTCTAATTGCGCTCCTAGCTTTTATCTCATCTGGCCTTTTGAAATATAAAGTTGGCTGGGCTCTAGGTTGGTTGACCCAGATTCTGCTTATTGCTTATGGTTTCTTTATCCCAACGATGTTTATTCTGGGATCCCTATTTCTTGGACTATGGGTGGCGGCAATTATCTTGGGTCGAAAGGGCGAGGCGGCCAAAGCGGCCCATATAGCCAAGGCAGAGGGGCCAGATTCGGGGAGTTAGAAATGAGCATAGACTTACCCCGTGAGTAACTCGTCAGCGCCTGCAGAGCGCACCCTTATCTTGGTTAAACCAGATGGAGTGCGTCGTGGTTTAGTTGGCGAAGTAATCAGACGCATTGAGAGTAAGGGATATAAAATCTCTGCGCTTAGAATGCTAACAGCAGATAAAGATCTGCTCGCTACTCATTACGCAGAACATCAAGGCAAGCCGTTCTATGAACCGCTCTTAGAATTTATGTCTTCCGGCCCAATCGTTGCGATGATTGCTGAAGGAGAGAGAGTTATTGAGGGCTTTAGATCTCTTGCGGGAGTAACTGATCCAACACTTGCCTCACCTGGTTCGATTCGGGGAGATTTAGCCCGTGATCAAGGTACAAAAGTTGTGCAAAATATCGTGCATGGCTCTGATTCAGTTGAATCAGCGCAGCGTGAGATAAAGATTTTCTTCCCTAACTTGTAAGGAGCGATTAAATGGCAAAGTTCAAAACAGACTGGTCCTTCCTAGGACGAGATATGGCTATTGATCTAGGAACAGCAAATACCCTCGTTTATGTTCGCGGTAGAGGTATCGTTCTTAATGAGCCAAGCGTGGTTGCCGTTAATCAAGATACTGGCGCAGTCCTTGCAGTTGGAACTGAGGCTAAGAAGATGATTGGAAGAACTCCAGGAAATATTGTGGCCATTCGCCCTCTTAAAGATGGAGTTATCGCCGACTTTGATACCACTGCTTTAATGATTAAGTACTTCATTCGCCAAGTTCATAAGCGCACCTATCTTGCAAAACCAAGAATTGTTATCTGTGTTCCTTCAGGAATTACTGGAGTTGAGCAGCGCGCGGTCAAAGATGCCGGATATGAAGCTGGAGCAAGAAAGGTCTACATAATTGAGGAGCCAATGGCAGCAGCAATTGGCGCTGGTCTTCCAATTCATGAGCCAACGGGAAATATGGTTGTTGATATTGGCGGCGGAACCACAGAGGTTGCCGTGATTTCACTTGGCGGAATTGTCTCTGCGCTCTCCATTCGCGTAGGTGGAGATGAGATTGATCATGCCATTATTAACTGGGTTAAGAAGGAATTCTCGCTACTACTAGGTGAGCGCACTGCTGAAGAGATAAAGATGGCAATTGGATCTGCATATCCGCTCCGTGATGAACCAGATGCTGAAATTAGAGGAAGAGATTTAGCAACAGGGTTACCAAAAACCATTGTGGTTTCATCTGAAGATATTCGTAAAGCAATTGAAGAACCGGTCAATGCCATCGTTAATGCTGTTAAGGGAACTTTAGATAAGACTCCACCAGAGTTGGCAGCCGATTTAATGGATCGCGGCATTGTATTAACTGGCGGTGGAGCACTTCTTAAAGGCTTAGATGAGAGATTGCGCCATGAAACAAATATGCCGATTCACATTGCAGATAGACCGCTAAATGCTGTGGTTGAAGGATCTGGAAAGTGCGTTGAAGAGTTTGAGGCGCTAGAGAAAGTTCTGATCTCCGAGCCTCGCCGTTAGTTAACTCATGGCAACTCGAGGCTCTAATAGAAGTAGGCTCCTATGGGTCTCACTACTGGTGACCTCACTTTTCATTATTACTCTTGATCTAAGAGGGGTAAGTCTTCTCTCATCGCTTCGAAGTGGAACTCAAAGTGTGTTGGCACCTGTTGAGCGCCTAGCAACTAGAGTCTTTTCACCAGTTGGTGATTTCTTCTCAGAGGTTGGTAATTTAGGTAGAAGTAGCGAGAAAATTGATAAATTAGAGGAAGAGAATCAAGAGCTAAAGAGCCAAGTTATTTTCAATGAAAATACTCTGGCGCAGTTAGAGTCACTTAAGGGCGTCTTAGATCTTGCTGGTAAAGCTCGCTATAAAACAGTATCTGCAAGAGTTATTAGTAAAGGTGGAACTGGAACATTTAGTGAAACCATAGTTTTAGATATTGGCAGTGATTCTGGAGTAAGACGAGATATGACAGTGATTGCAGCGAGCGGACTTGTCGGGGTAGTTAAATCAACAACTGCTTCCTCATCAATTGTGCTCTTAATGAATGACCCATCATTTCGAATTGGCGTAAGGGTTGCTGGAAAGCAAGATATGGGAATCCTGCTAGGACAAGGCGATAAGAACTACTCATTGCAGATGCTAAGTGCAACATCAGCAATTAGCGTTGGTGATGTTCTGCTAGCTCGGGGAAGCTCTGGAGATAAGCCCTTTGTTCCAGGGGTTCCAGTAGGAAGAGTTAGTTATGTAGAAAATACTGTTGGCCAATTAACTAAAGAGGGAAGAGTTAATGGATTTGTTGATCTAAATTCTCTCTCAGTAGTAAGCGTTGTTTTATCAGCAGTTGCCGGAGATCCTGGCGATGCTCTAGTGCCACAAGCGCCAAGGCCTGCTCCAACAGTTACCGTATTTGTAACACCTAGCCCTTCGCCGCAGGGATAAGGCTATGGAGATTAATCGCCTTCCTAAGGTTTTACTTATTTTTCTATCTCTCTTTCTTATACAAGAGACCTTAATAAATCAGATCAATTTTCTAGTTGCAGGCTTCTCTCTCTATCTCACCTTCTTTATGGCTTGGGTAATTCAAGATCAGAGAAATAGCGCGGTAGTTACTGGATTTATTGCCGGATTAATCCTAGATCTATCGCCAACTCTTGATGCACCTTTTGGGCTATGGACTCTAGTGCTCACTTCAATGAGTTATTTACTATCAAGTAATGTTAGAGCAGCGCTAGATGCAGAGCTCAGCCCGCTTGTAATGCTAAGCGTTGCAGTCTTAGCAAGCTCATTTGCCCTAGCTCTCTTCTTATTATTTGGCGCGATCTTGGGTCAAGAAGTTGGATCTGCTTCATATTTATTTAGAAGTATTTCAGGAAATGCTCTCTGGAGCGCTCTGCTCTCACCTCTTTATATTCCACTTGCAATGAAGCTATATAAAGTAACTCTTACTGCAAGGCAGCGATAGATGAGAGATCGCTCAACGTTAACACTTCTTGTTGCCCAAGTCTTAGTTATTTCACTGATGCTCTCTTTATTTGGCCGACTCTTTTATCTTCAAATTGCTGACGGCCCTCGCTATCAAGAAGCGGCTCTTGATATTCAAAGTAGAGATATCGTCGCTCCAGCTCTTCGGGGGCTAATTGTTGATAATGAGGGAAATGCTCTTGCAACTAATAAGGCAGGGCTGATGGTCACAGCAGATCGATCAGTTCTAGATAAGTTTGAAGATAAGGGCGTATCGGTATTAAATAGAGTGGCAGAGGTCTTAAAGCTTGAATATCAGGATATCTACACCAGAACTAGGCTCTGCGGCGAGCTAGCAAGTGGTGAGCGAAATGGATGTTGGAATGGAAATCGCTATCAACCTATCCCAATAACCAAAGATGCCAGCGAGAATCAAGTATTTACCATTCTAGAAAGATCTGATCTCTTTCCGGGAATCGATGCTAAGCCAGTTTCAATTCGCTCTTATCCATCACTTGCTGGGCAGAAAGCTACCCATGTGCTGGGCTATTTGGGGCCTATTACCGAAAAGAATTTAAATAACGAAGAAGGAAAACGATATTATCGAAATGAGTTAATTGGTAAGGCTGGAATCGAATTGCTCTACGATGAGCAGCTTCGAGGAATTCCTGGAATCAAAACTGTCATTGTTGATCGAAAAGAAATTGTTAGACAAGAATCACTTAATAGAGCGCCAGTGCCAGGTAATCATCTAGTTCTAAACCTCAATGCTAAATTACAAGCAGCTGTTGAAGTAGAACTAAAAGATGCTGTCTTTCGCGCAAGAGCTAATGGATATCGCGGAGATTCTGGAGCTGCAATTGTTATGGATGTTAAGACAGGTGAAGTTCTAGCGATGGCCTCATATCCTGATTATGATTTAAATATCTGGGAAAATGGAATCACTGTCAATCAAGCAAGAGATCTCTATAGCGAAAAGAGCGGAGTCCCAGCGTTCTCCCGTGCAATCCAAGGTGAATTTGCTCCGGCATCAACATTTAAAGTCATCTCCCTCTCGGCAGCAGTTGATGCTGGATATAGCTTAAAAACTACCTATGAGTGTCCAGCCGAAGTGCAAATCGGTGATAGAACTTTTAAGAATTTTGATAGTAATGCTGCAGGGCGAATCAGCATGACAACTGCTATGGCAATTTCATGTGACTCAATCTGGTATCAAATTGCCTACGATGAGTGGGTCCGAGATGGTGGTTTAAGGCCAAAACCAAGCCCAAATGATTACTTCTTTAATTCAGCTAAAGGATATGGCCTAGGCAAGAAGACCGGAGTTGATCTCCCATCAGAGCTCTCTGGGCGCCTTCCAAATAGGCAGTGGAAGTTAGATTGGTATGACAGGAATAAGGATTTTTACTGTAATTACAGCGAAAAGGCTAAGAAGTCCCAGCTCACTCCATATCTTATTGAGATAGCTAGAGAGAATTGCCTTGATGGTGACAAAGTAAGAGCAGGAGATATGGTCAACTTCTCAATCGGTCAGGGAGATACTTTGATGACGCCGTTGCAGTTAGCTGTGGCTTACTCAGCTCTTGCTAATGGTGGAAAGTTAATGGTGCCAAAGGTTGCCAAAGCAATAGTTGAACCAAGTGGGCGAGTTGTTAAGGAATTTAAGCCAGAGATTAGTGGCCGCCTTCCAATTAAGAAATCAACTCTGAAGTTTCTACAAAACTCACTTCGAGCAGTGGTGACTGGAGGAACTGCAACTGGAGCCTTCTCTGGAGTTGGAGTTGAGGTAAGTGGTAAGACTGGAACTGGTCAGGTCTTTGGAAGAAATCTTGATGGCTCAAGTAAAGATGACACCTCATGGTTTGCATCTTTTGCTCCAAGTAAAAAACCAGAGTATGCCGTTGTGATGATGGTAAGTCAGGGTGGTTTTGGTGCCAGCACAAGCGGTGTTGGAGTTCGAAAGATCTATGAACATATCTTTGGCACAAATGGCCGAGTAGCAATATTTCCTAATGGAAATCCTAAGAAGCTTCCAAGAATAGATTCTTCAAAGGCAGAGCTGCTGCCATGAAAATTTCCCTTAAAGCTCAGAGTAAACGAGGATTCTTTACTGGCGCCGATCAGATATTAAATGCGGCAGTCTTCCTCCTTCTTTTAATTGGAATTGTCTTGGTTTATGCAGCAACTAGAGATTGGTTTGCAGCAAATGATTTAGATCCCGAGTATTATCTAAAGCGGCAGATAGTTAATGTCATCATTGGAATTGCTCTGGCCTATGGCACAACTCTTATTGATTACCGCCTACTTCGGGCCTACACGCCATTTGTTTGGGGCTTTGGAGTCTTAGGCCTTGTTGCAGTGTTAATCCCTGGACTTGGATCAACAGTTAATGGAGCGCGCTCTTGGATTTCATTTCCTGGGGGCTTGCAATTTCAGCCAGCAGAGCTAGCAAAGATTTCAATTATTGTTGGAATGGCTCTAATTCTCTCTGAGCGTATGGCGGGAGAAGATCGACCAAGTGATAAGCAGGTCTTGCAAGCCCTAGGAGTTGCCGGGCTTCCACTTATCTTGATTGTTGCCCAACCAGATCTAGGAACTGTGCTGATTATCTCTGCCGCAGTGATAACAATGATTGCCCTCTCTGGCGCATCTCTTTATTGGGTGGTGGGGCTTCTCCTTGCTGGAGTAGTTGGGGTTTATCTTGCAATCGCTAGCGGCGAGGTGAGTGAGTATCAATTAAATCGCCTAAAGTCTTTTGTTGATCCTTCAGCAGATCTGCAGGCAAGTGGTTATCAATTAAGGCAGGCTCGTATAACTATTGGTTCAGGTGGCCTGCTTGGTAAAGGATTATTTAATGGGCCACAGACCAATGGTCGATTTGTTCCAGAGCAACAGACAGACTTTATCTTTACAGTTGCCGGAGAGGAGCTGGGCTTTATTGGTTCATCATTTATCTTGTTACTTTATTTCATAGTATTGATGCGAGCCTTTGCTATCGCGAGAGCTACAACAGATTTATTTGGCAAAATGGTCTCAATCGGCGTGGTTGCATGGTTCTCATTTCAAATCTTTGAAAATATCGGTATGACGATGGGGCTTATGCCAATGACTGGGGTTCCACTCCTATTTCTCTCCTATGGGGGATCTGCGATGTTTGCCAATATGATCGCTATTGGCCTATTGCAAAATGTCTATCAAAGGACGCGATAAGAGCGGCTTTTGCGCCTAATTAGGCGAAGGCTTTAACTATCTGCCATACTTGCCCAGTTCGAAGTCGCCTCACGTTCTTGAGGTCGCCAAGACCGCTCTTTAGGTGCGGTCGGCAGATCCGGAAAAAAAAGCGCCACCACAGATTTTTTAGCAAATGCTTTTAACAAAAGCGTTTATGAAAACTTATAAGAAGGATTTGATCGTATGGCCGAAGAGCCAAAAAAAGTGCGTAAGCGCGCTGTAAAGAAAAGTGCAAGTAAAGCAGTAGAGCAGAACGAGAGCGCTCCTATTGTTAAAGAGAAGAAATCAAAGGCCGGGGTAATCCCAGCTCCAATATTTCAAGCAGCTCCAGTGGCTGCTGCCCCAAAGGCAAAACCTGCTACAACAAAGCCTGCTACAACAAAACCTGCCACCAAGAGCGCAGCCGAGGTTCCGGGCGAGAGTGAGGCGGAGAGAGAAAATCGCCGTCGCCGTCGCCGCAGAGGAGGCCGTTCTCGCCGCAGGCTAGAAAAAGATGAGAGCCCTACAACTAGCTCAGCGGTAGGCCAAGAACCAAGTAGCGATTCCGAAGGCAGCGTTGGATTTAAAAAGCGTAGACGCCGTCGTCGCTCAGGCGCTGATGGAGTAGCGCCAGGTGAGAAGATTGAAGAAGATGGCGTATTAACTGTAGTTAAGGTGCGCGAGCCTCGTCCGGTTCAAGAAAAACCTGCACGAGAGAAGAAGAGCTTTGATCGCCCGCCTCGTCGCTTTAAAGATCGCGATAGAGATAGAGCTCGAGAGAAACCTCGCTATAACGATTATCGTGAAAATCGTCGCCGCGGAACAATACTTACCGATGCTGAATTTCTTGCAAGACGTGAATCTGTAGATCGTGAGATGTTAGTTCGCCAGCAAGGTGATAGAACACAGATTGCAATTTTGGAAGATAAGGTTTTGGTTGAGCACTACGTCAATCGCAATAGCAATATCTCCTATGTTGGAAACGTTTATCTTGGAAAAGTTCAAAATGTTCTTCCTTCAATGGAAGCTGCATTCGTTGATATTGGTAAGGGACGAAACGCTGTTTTATATGCTGGTGAAGTTAATTGGGACGCAGCAGGTCTTGCTGATAATCAAGAGCGAAAGATTGAGAAAGTTCTAAAAACTGGTCAATCAGTATTAGTTCAAGTAACTAAAGACCCAATCGGTCAAAAGGGTGCTCGACTAACAAGTCAGATCTCACTTCCTGGTCGATATTTAGTTTATGTACCAGGCGGGGGAATGAGCGGAATCTCAAGACGACTTGCAGATACTGAGCGCTCACGCTTAAAAGAAATTCTTAAAGGTCTAATCACCGATGAAGAGGGTGTAATTGTTAGAACTGCTGCAGAGGGAGCAAGCGATGAAGAGCTTACTCGCGATGTAATTCGCCTAAAGGCGCAATGGGATGACATTAAGGCAAAGTCTGAAAACACCAGTACCTCAGCTCCATCACTTCTCTATGGTGAGCCT
>JAURJF010000020.1 GCA_030832365.1 Candidatus Nanopelagicales bacterium | reverse complement strand
GATGCTTGGGATGATATTAATAATTATCTTGGCCATATTGCTCCTGAGCTTTTAACAAAGATTGAAAAATACAGCCATGGAAAAGATCTCTTTGTTGAAAATAGAATTGATGAGCAGTTAGCTAAAGCACTTGACCGTAAGGTTTATCTGCCATCTGGAGGCTCACTAGTTATTGATCGCACCGAGGCTATGGTGGTTATTGACGTAAATACTGGAAAGTTCATTGGTAAAGGTGGAAATCTAGAAGAGACTGTTACTAAAAATAACCTTGAGGCAGCAGAGGAAATTGCTCGTCAGCTAAGGCTTCGAGATTTGGGCGGAATTATCGTTATCGACTTTATCGATATGATTTTAGAATCAAATCGTGAGCAGGTACTACGCAGATTAGTTGAGTGTTTAGGAAGAGATAGAACTAAGCATCAAGTAGCGGAAGTAACATCTCTTGGTTTAGTGCAGATGACTCGAAAGAGAGTGGGCCAAGGGCTAATTGAAGCCTTCTCTACAACGTGTGATAGTTGTGGCGGTCGAGGCATTCATGTTCACATGGAGCCAGTTAATAAGAAGAGCCTTGATCGTGAATTTGTTCCAGCAAAGGTCAATAAAGAGGAGGACCTCTCATCTGAAGATTCAGAAAGTGATGAGAAAGAAAGCCTGGATGAAAATGTGACTCCGGCCAAAAAAGATGGAGATTCTGGCCAAAAGAAAGGCTTTGGTAGGCGTAAACGCAGGGCTGCCAGCTCTGGAGTTGTAACGGCCTAACTCAGTTTGACCCTAGATAGGCTCAATCCGTAACCTATGCCCTTGCCCCGATAAGGGTCTTTGGTAAGAGTAGAAAAAGAAATGGAAGGACCATTGTGTACGCAATAGTTAAAGCTGGCGGTCGCCAGGAGAAGGTCGCTGTTGGCGACACTGTCTTTGTGGATCGCATTGATGCAGCTGCCGGTTCCACCGTTTCATTTCCTGCAGTTTTAGTTGTTGATGGCGCAGCGGTAACAAGTGATCCAAAGCTTCTCTCTGGAGTTAAAGTAACTGGAGAAATTATTGAAGAGGTTAAGGGTCCAAAGATTCATATCTTGCGCTTTAAGAATAAGACCGGCTATCGCCGTCGTCAGGGCTTTCGTTCAAAAAACACTCGCGTGAAAATCACTGCGATTAATGGTGTGAAGTAAAGGGGTTGGCATAAATGGCATCGAAAAAAGGCGTCTCCTCAACCCGAAATGGTCGCGATTCCAATGCACAATTTCTTGGAATCAAAAGATTTGGTGGTCAGGTAGTTAACAGCGGCGAGATTCTCGTTCGCCAGCGTGGCACCAAGTTCCACCCAGGTAAGAATGTAGGAATCGGAAAAGATGACACGCTATTTGCGCTAGCTTCAGGTTCAGTGGAGTTTGGAAGCGCTCGTGGTCGTCGCGTTGTAAATATCGTCCCGGTTTCCTAAGCAACGGACTTAAAAAAATTGCGGGTCCGTGCATACGGGCCCGCTTTTTACTTATCCACCTAATTTAAGAGAGGCAAGAGTCAGATGACAACCTTCGTTGATCGCGTGACTCTTCATGCCGCAGCAGGAAAAGGTGGCGATGGCTGCGTCTCTGTTCACCGTGAAAAATTCGTTCCACTTGGCGGCCCTGATGGGGGCAGCGGTGGAAGAGGCGGCGACATTATTTTGGTTGTTAATCCAAGTGTTACTACCTTGCTTGATTTTCACCACTCGCCACATCGCAGCGCTAGCTCTGGAAGACAGGGATATGGCGCGCTAAAAAATGGCCCTGATGGAGATGATTTAATCCTTGGCGTTCCTAATGGAACGGTTGTGATGAATAAAGAAGGCCGCATCTTGGCAGATTTAGTGGGCAATGGAACAAGATTTATTGCAGCTAAAGGTGGCTTAGGCGGTCTTGGAAATAATGCGCTTGCCTCAAACCGGCGTCGAGCTCCAGGTTTTGCACTCCTTGGTGAACCTGGCGAGAAGCGAAATTTAGTTTTAGAACTTAAATCTGTTGCAGATGTTGGTCTAATTGGTTATCCAAGCGCTGGAAAATCATCTCTAGTTGCAGCTATTTCTGCAGCAAGACCAAAGATTGCTGATTATCCATTTACAACACTTGCGCCAAATCTTGGAGTTGTTCAGGCAGGAGAGGCGAGATTTACTGTTGCAGATGTTCCAGGTTTGATACCAGGTGCTTCGCAAGGAAAAGGTCTTGGCCTGCAATTTCTTCGCCATGTTGAGCGCTGCGCAGCTTTAGTGCATGTCCTAGATTGCGGAACGCTAGAGACTGACCGTGATCCGGTGAGAGATTTTGAAGTAATTGAAGATGAGCTAAAGAAGTATGCCGAGGACTTAAGTACCAGACCTCGCATTATTGCTCTTAATAAAGTTGATCTTCCTGATGCTAAAGCAATGGCAGATATGGTGGAGCCAACGCTAAAAAAGATGGGATATGAGGTTTATCAGATCTCAGCTGCATCAAGAATTGGTCTTGAACAACTTCTCTATGCCATGGCTAAGTTAGTTGCAGAGCATAGAAAGCAGGAGAGCGAGCTAGAGAAGGTAAGGATTGTGCTTCGCCCAACTCCAATTGATGATGTTGGCTTTAAGACTATGGCTAATGATGATGGCTCATTTACTGTTATTGGTTCACGTCCTGAGAGATGGGTTCATCAGACAAACTTTAGTAATGCCGAAGCAGTTGGATATTTAGCAGATCGCCTAGCAAGTTTAGGAGTTGAAAAAGAGCTCTTTAGATTAGGGGCCAAGCAAGGCGATGAAGTGCGCATTGGCCTTGGTGATGATGCGGTGGTCTTTGATTGGGAGCCAACTATTGAGGCAGGCGCTGAACTTCTGGCCGGACCTCGCGGCGATGACATGCGCATCCCGCGCGGATGGGAGAAGTTTGATGAAGAGGCAATTGATCAATTAGATGATGAAGAATTAGCTCAGCAATGGGAGTACAAGGTAGAAGATCCCACAGATCCAGGAAAAGAGATGGAGGAGCAGAAATGAATCGCGATGCAGTTATAAAAGCAAAGCGAATAGTTATCAAGATTGGCTCCTCAACTCTTACTGGAGCAGATGGCGCTGGTCTTGATAGCGCTGCAGTTATTAAATTGGCAGCAGCGGTCGCTGAATTAAAAGAGCAGGGTAGAGAGGTTGTTGTTGTCTCATCTGGAGCAATTGCAGCAGGTCTTGCCCCCCTTGGACTAGGAAGTAGACCTGCCGATCTTGCAACGCAACAAGCAGCGGCATCTGTTGGCCAGGGGCTATTAATTCATAGCTATACCGAAGCTCTAAGAAAACATAAAATCATCGCTTCTCAAGTGCTATTAACTATTGAAGATATTGTTCGTAGGTCGCACTATCAAAATGCGCAGCGCACCCTCTTTAAATTACTTGCGCTAGGCATTGTGCCAATTATTAATGAGAATGATTCGGTTGGAACACAAGAGATTAGATTTGGCGATAATGATCGAATTGCTGCTCTAGTTTCTCATTTGATTGGTGCAGATTTGTTAGTTCTAGTTAGTGATGTTGATGCTCTCTATGATGCTAATCCAAAAGAGGCTGGAGCTAAGAAGATTTCTCAAGTTGATTCCCTTAAGCAATTGGACGATGCCCAAATTGGGGGAGCAGGATCTAAAGTTGGTAGCGGCGGGATGGTGACAAAGATTGAAGCTGCGCGAATTTCAACTCAAGCTGGAATTCCAATGTTATTAACCTGCCTTGGCGATCTTTCCCAAGTATTAGCTGGCGGCGAAGTAGGAACATACTTTGTTGCATCAGCAGATAAGAAGTCTTCTCGTCTGCTCTGGTTAGCTCACGCGGCAAGTAGTAGCGGAAGATTAATTATCGACGCTGGCGCTGTTAGCGCTCTACGTGAACGTGGTACCTCACTTCTTCCTGCTGGAGTTAAAGCTATTGAAGGAGAATTTAGCGCAGGAGATACAGTTGAAATATCAGCCGAAGATGGAAGCGTCATTGCTCGCGGCTTAGTTGCCTTTGATTCTTCAGAAATTCCAGCGATGCTCGGGCGCTCTACTAAAGATCTTGCGAAAGAATTAGGGCCTGAATATGAGCGAGAGTTGGTCCACCGCGATGACATGGTGCTTCTATGAGCAATGATCAATTAGTTGCAGATTTAGCAGATAGAGCAAGAAAAGCATCAAAGACTCTAATCACTGCTGGTTATAGCAAGAGACAAGGTGCACTCCTTGCAATTGCAGATGCTCTTGAGGCCAATATGAATGAAATCCTTGCAGCTAATGATCTTGATATTCAGCGCGGAAAAGATAATGGGCTTAACTCATCACTTCTTGATCGCCTAGCTCTAAGCCCGGAGCGAATCAAAGATATTGCCTCAGGGGCCCGCCAAGTTGCAGCACTTGATGACCCACTTGGAATTGTTTTAAGACAGAGAACTCTAAGTAATGGTTTGAAACTCACTCAAGTAACTGTGCCATTTGGGGTTATCGGAATGGTCTATGAGGCTCGTCCAAATGTAACTGTTGATGCTGCAGTAATTCTTCTGATGTCAGGAAATGCAGCGCTACTTCGTGGTTCATCATCTGCTCAGGCAAGCAATGAGGTATTGGTTAAAGTGATGAGAGGCGCACTTGAAACGGGAGAGATTTCAAGTGAGGTAATTCAATTAATTCCCTCAAGTGATCGCGATACTACTAGAGCTCTTCTTCATGCTCGAGGAAAAGTTGATTTAGTAATTCCAAGAGGAAGCGCTGATTTAATCCGTATGGTTGTTGATGATTCAACTGTCCCTACAATTGAAACTGGGGCTGGAGTCTGTCATGTTTATATTGATAAGAGCGCTGACTTTGCTAAAGCACTTCCAATAGTAATTAACTCAAAGACTCATAGACCTAGTGTCTGTAACGCCGCAGAGACTCTTCTAGTTCATAGAGAGATAGCCAATGAGTTCCTGCCAATTGTTCTTAAAGAACTCAATCAGGCAGGGGTTATTCTGAATTGTGATCAAGCAAGCCTTGAAGTTGCTAACTCCCTATCAATTCCAGCAAGCCTTGCTACTGAAGAGAATTGGTCTACTGAATACGGTGTATTAGAGATGAATGTGGCAGTTGTGGCTGATTTAGATAGTGCGGCTGCGCATATTTTGAAGTATGGAACTAATCACACTGAGGCAATTGTTACTGAGTCCAGCCAGAGCGCAGAGAGATTTATTTCTCTTGCTGATTGCGCAGCAGTGATGGTTAATGCATCGACAAGATTTACTGATGGCCAAGAGATGGGATTTGGCGCAGAGATTGGAATTTCAAATCAGAAGCTTCATGCCCGTGGTCCAATGGGCCTTGAGCAGATGACTACCACCACATGGATTGTGAGAGGAGATGGCCAGATCCGAAAGTAATTCGCTGCTTGCGATAGCTCTTCGGTAAGGTGACCTATATGTCTAATATCTCGCGCGATGATGTGGCAAATCTAGCCAAACTAGCTCGCATTGATTTATCAGAGGATGAATTAGCTGGTCTTGCTAAAGAGCTTTCAGTAATTCTTGATGCAGTTGCGCGAGTTCAAGAAGTTGCAGGCGAAGATGTTCCTCCAACTTCTCATCCACTCCCTCTTGTAAATGTCTTTCGCGAGGATGTAGTACGCCCAAGTCTTACTCCGCAGGAAGCTCTATCTGGAGCTCCAGAGCAAGAGGAGCAGAGATTTAAAGTTCCACAGATTTTGGGTGAAGAGTGATGATTAACAAGAGCGCAGTTGAGATGGCAGAGGCTCTATCAAAGGGCGAAATCACTAGCGTTGAGTTAACTAAAGCTCATCTAAAACAGATCGGTGAAGTTGACGAGCAGGTTCATGCCTTTCTCCATGTTGATACCCAGGGAGCTTTAGAGCAGGCCAGCCAAGTTGATGCAAAGAGAAGCGCTGGAGAGAAAATGCCTGCCTTAGCTGGTGTTCCACTAGCTCTTAAAGATGTTTTAGTTCAAAAAGGAATTCCTACTACCTGTGGCTCAAAGATGTTAGAGGGATGGCGCCCTCCTTATGATTCAACAATTGTTAGAAAGTTAAAAGAAAACGGCATAGTAATTCTAGGTAAAACCAATATGGATGAGTTTGCTATGGGTTCATCTACTGAAAATTCAGCTTATGGCCCCACTAAAAATCCTTGGGATTTAACTCGCATCCCTGGCGGATCAGGTGGCGGCTCATCTGCTTCTCTAGCATCATTTCAAGCACCCCTTGCAATTGGAACTGATACTGGAGGATCAATTCGTCAGCCAGCTGCAGTAACAGGAACTGTTGGAGTTAAACCAACCTATGGCGGAGTTTCAAGATATGGCTTAGTTGCCTTTTCATCATCTCTTGATCAAGCAGGTCCATGTGCTAGAACGGTTCTTGATGCGGCATATCTCCATGAAGCAATTGCCGGCCATGACCCCCTAGATTCCACATCTATTAACGCCCCAGTTCCAGCAGTTGTTGCCGCTGCTAAGGATGGAAATGTAAAGGGAATGAAGATTGGAGTTATTAAAGAACTTCAAGGAGATGGATATCAAGCTGGAGTCTTAAAACTATTTAATGAATCCTTAGAAATTCTGGCATCACTTGGCGCTGAGATTGTAGAAGTATCCTGTAAATACTTTGATTATGCCTTAGCTGCCTACTACTTAATTGCGCCAAGTGAGTGCTCTTCAAATCTTGCTCGCTTTGATGCGATGCGTTATGGAATAAGAAGTGGTCAGGGATCTGCTGAAGAGGTAATGAATTCCACAAGACAGATTGGTTTTGGCAGGGAAGTGAAGCGCAGAATTATCCTTGGAACATATGCACTCTCAAGTGGTTATTACGATGCCTATTATGGAAGCGCGCAGAAGGTTAGAACTCTAATCTCACGTGATTTTGAGAGCGCCTTTAAATTAGCAGATGTCTTAGTTTCACCAACAGCTCCAACAACTGCCTTTAAGATTGGCGAGAAGTCCAATGATCCGATTGCGATGTATTTAAATGACATTGCAACAATCCCAACTAACCTTGCAGGAATCGGCGGTATGTCACTTCCATCAGGACTTGCCGCTGAAGATGGGCTGCCAGCTGGATTTCAAATAATGGCCCCAGCTATGAAAGATGATTTGATGTATAAAGTCGGCGCTGCCCTTGAAGTAGAGTTAAATACTAAGTGGCAGGGACCAATTCTAAATTCTGCTCCAAAGCTGGGAGCAAAGTAATGGCGCTTAAATATGAAGAGGTAATTGCTAAATATGAACCATCGCTGGGTCTTGAAGTTCACGTCGAATTAGGCACAGCATCAAAAATGTTCTGTGGCTGCAATACAGTCTTTGGAGCAGCTGCTAATACTCAGACCTGCCCGGTCTGTTTAGGTCTTCCTGGGGCTCTGCCTGTAGTGAATGGAAAAGCCATTGAATACACAATTGCAATTGGGCTAGCTCTTAATTGCTCTATTGCGCCATATAGTCGCTTTGCAAGGAAGAACTACTTTTATCCAGATATGCCAAAGAATTTTCAAACTTCGCAATATGACGAGCCAATCTGCACCAATGGATATCTAGATATCACAATTGATACAGATGAAGGAAGCAAGGACTTTAGAATTGAAATTGAACGGGTTCATATGGAAGAGGACACTGGAAAATCACTTCATATGGGAGGGGCGACTGGTCGCATTCACGGAGCTGATTACTCACTTCTTGATTACAACCGAGCTGGAATTCCATTAGTTGAGATCGTTACAAAGATTGTTAATGGATGCGGCAAATATGCGCCAGAAGTTGCCAAGGCATATGTCTCAGAGCTTCGAGATGTTCTGCGCGGCCTTGGGGTAAGTGATGTGAAGATGGAGCAGGGATCACTGCGCTGCGATGCTAACGTCTCACTTCGACCAATAGGCTCTGAGAAACTTGGAACAAGAAGTGAGACTAAGAATGTCAACTCACTTAAGTCAGTAGAGCGAGCAATTAGGTCCGAGATGATTCGCCATGCCGAACTTCTAAATTCCAATCAGCGAGTAATACAGGAGACTAGACATTTCCATGAAGATAC
Organism: Candidatus Nanopelagicales bacterium; assembly: GCA_030832365.1. Taxonomy (GTDB): domain Bacteria; phylum Actinomycetota; class Actinomycetes; order Nanopelagicales; family Nanopelagicaceae; genus MAG-120802. The sequence continues at coordinate 7,687 of JAURJF010000020.1, read as the reverse complement.
TGGTCTAACAACATCTGGGCGCTCAAAGGAACAAGCCGAGGATTACCGATATTTTCCAGAGCCAGATTTGGTTCCCATCGCTCCAAGTAAAGAGTTAATTGCAAAGATTGCTTCAAACCTTCCAGAAAAACCCTCGGTTAGAAGAAAGAAGTTGCAAGAGGCTTGGCAGGTGCCAGATAAAGAGATGGCAGCGATGATTAATGCTGAAGTTCTAGATTTAGTTGAGGCGACAGTGAAATTGGGAGCTGATCCAACGCGCGCCCGTTCTTGGTGGTTGGGTGAAATAGCCAGAATTGCTAATGAGAAGGCGGTAGCTGCAGCAGATCTAGCTATTAGCGCTGCAGATGTTGCTGAAGTTATCACCCTAATTGTTAAGGGAGAGTTAACCGATAAATTAGCTCGCCAGGTTGTTGAGGCGCTAATTAATGGCGAGGGTAGCGTGGCAAAAATAATTGAGACTCGTGGCATCAAAGTTGTCTCCGATGATTCATCATTAATGGCAGCAATTGAGCGAGCAATCGCGGCGGCTCCAGATGTTGCTGAAAAGGTTAGAGGGGGAAATATTCCAGCCTCAGGAGCTTTAATTGGCGCAGTAATGAAGGAATCAAAGGGTCAAGCTGATGCAGCAAAGGTGCGCGATCTTCTTCTCAAGCATTTAGGACAGGGATAAGTAGAATTAACTCATGACAAATCCAATGAAGCCGCGTTCTGGACTTGTAACTGATGGTCTTGAGCGCGCTCCTGCTCGCGGAATGCTTAGAGCAGTAGGAATGAAAGATGAAGATTGGGTTAAGCCACAAATAGGAATTGCATCTTCTTGGAATGAAATCACGCCATGTAATCTCTCGTTAGATCGTTTAGCAAAAGCATCAAAGCAAGGAGTGCTTGATGCAGGTGGATTTCCAATGCAGTTCGGCACCATCTCAGTCTCTGATGGCATATCAATGGGCCATGAAGGAATGCACTTCTCATTAGTTTCAAGAGAAGTCATTGCAGACTCTGTTGAAACTGTGATGCAAGCAGAGAGATTTGATGGCATGGTCACATTTGCTGGTTGTGACAAGTCCCTTCCAGGAATGATGATGGCAGCAGCGCGACTTGATGTTGCTAGCGTCTTTGTCTATGCCGGCTCTACTCTTCCAGGACAAGTTGATGGAAAAGATGTCACCATCATTGACGCCTTCGAAGCAGTTGGAGCATGCGCCAGGGGATTAATTTCTCAAGAGCAGGTCGATAAAATTGAGCGCGCAATCTGTCCAGGTGAAGGTGCCTGCGGCGGGATGTATACCGCAAACACCATGGCAACTGTTGGTGAAGCCATCGGTCTATCACTTCCTGGCTCTGCTGCTCCGCCAGCAGTTGATCGCCGGCGTGATAGTTATGCAGTTAAGTCAGGGGCAGCTGTTGTTGAACTCATAAGAGCGGGAATAACCACAAGAGATATTTTGAGTAAGCAAGCATTTGAAAATGCCATTACTGCCCTTATGGCCCTAGGTGGATCAACTAATGCTGTTCTTCACTTGCTAGCAATTGCACATGAAGCAAAGGTTGATTTAACCTTAAATGATTTCCATCGCATTGGCTCAAAGGTCCCACTACTTGGCGACTTAAAACCATTTGGCAGATTTGTCATGAGCGATGTCGACAAAGTCGGAGGAATTCCAGTGATATTAAAGGCCCTACTTGATGCTGGCCTACTTCATGGAGATTGTTTAACAGTCACTGGAAAAACTATGGCTGAGAATTTAGCTGATATCAATCCACCAGATCCTGATGGCGAAATATTAAGAGCGGTAAAAAGTCCGATGGGCGTAAGTGGCGGTATCACAATTTTAAGTGGTTCACTTGCTAAAGATGGCGCAGTGACAAAGGTTGCTGGAGTTGGAGTTGACTCCTTCGAAGGACCTGCCCGAGTCTTTGATCGAGAGCAAGCTGCAATGCAAGCTTTAGAAGATGGAACTATTACAGCAGGAGATGTCGTAGTAATTCGTTATGAAGGACCAAAAGGTGGTCCTGGGATGCGCGAGATGTTAATGATTACCGGCGCAATTAAAGGCGCAGGTCTTGGGAAATCTGTTCTTTTAATTACCGATGGCAGATTCTCCGGTGGCACAACAGGGTTATGTGTGGGCCATGTTGCACCAGAGGCAAGTGATGGTGGAGCAATTGCACTTGTTAAAGATGGCGATCGAATTCGTATTGATATCACTGCTAGAACTTTGGATCTATTACTTGACGAGAGTGAGTTAGCAAAGAGAAGGGCAAGCTTTAAGCCGCTACCAAGTAGGTATACCTCTGGGGTATTGGGTAAGTATGTAAAGCTTGTGGGATCAGCATCAAAGGGCGCGGTCTGCGACTAAGTTGGGATTAATCCCCGTTCATATTGTGAGATGGCCGTCTTAAGGGTTGACTCAAACTTTTTATCAGGGGATACTTATCCACATGTCAGCGAAATCAACTTCTGTAATAGCACTTGTTTCAGTGGTGATTCGCTGCGCGTGAACTAGATAAAAGTTCACGCGCACCCTCAGGAAACTGAGGGTTTTTGCATTAGTGGGCCAAAAAGAATTGGAAGAAAGGAGTGGACCAAGATGGCAAGTGAGATAACAGGGGCTCAAGCCCTCGTTAACGCGCTAGAAGACTCTGGCGTTGATGTCATGTTTGGTATTCCTGGTGGCGCGATTCTTCCTGCATATGATCCAATCTTTGATTCAAAGATCCGCCACATCTTAGTTCGCCATGAACAGGGAGCAGGTCATGCGGCAACTGGATATGCCCAAGTAACTGGTCGCGTTGGGGTATGCATTGCAACTTCAGGGCCAGGAGCTACAAATTTAGTTACACCGATTGCTGATGCGCAGATGGATTCAGTTCCACTTGTTGCTATCACCGGTCAAGTTCCTTCAGCTGCGATTGGAACCGATGCCTTCCAAGAAGCTGATATCCGCGGAATCACAATGCCGGTGACAAAACATAATTACTTAATCACAGATCCTGCTCAAATTCCCCGGGCAATTGCTGAAGCTTTTTATATTGCATCATCTGGAAGGCCAGGACCAGTTCTAGTTGATATTGCTAAGGATGCTCTCCAAAAGATGACTAGTTATAACTATCCAAAGAAGTTAACTCTTCTAGGTTATAACCCGCAGATCGAACCAAACGCAGAGGCAATTCGAGATGCTGCAGCACTTATCGCTCAATCAAGTAAACCTATCTTCTATATCGGCGGCGGAGTAATAAAGGCTAATGCTGCAAAAGAACTTCTTGTGCTAGCAGAGTTAGTTGGAGCTCCAGTTGTTACAACTTTGATGGCAAGAGGGGCATTTCCTGATAGCCATAGCCAGCATCTTGGTATGCCTGGAATGCATGGAACAGTTGCCGCTGTTACTGGCCTTCAGAAAGCAGATTTACTTATTACTTTAGGCGCTCGATTTGATGATCGAGTAACTGGAAAACTCTCTACTTTTGCCCCAAATGCCAAGATAATTCATGCCGATATTGACCCGGCAGAAATTGGTAAGAATCGCTACGCAGATGTGCCAATCATTGGCGATCTTGGCCCAATCATTAGAGCGCTGATTCCTGCAGTCAAGGCTGAGTTTGCTAAGAATAAGGCTGATATCACCCAATGGTGGAAGCAGATGAATTCACTACGCCAGAAGTATCCACTTGGATATAACGAACCAAGTGATGGATCGCTATCGCCACAATATGTAATTGAGCGAATCGGAGCAATTACAGGCCCTGATGGAATCTATGTTGCAGGGGTTGGTCAACATCAGATGTGGGCATCGCAATTTGTTAAGTATGAAAAACCAAGAACCTGGCTCAACTCTGGTGGCCTTGGAACGATGGGTTATGCAGTTCCAGCTGCAATGGGTGCAAAAGTTGGCGCGCCTGATACTCCGGTTTGGGCAATTGATGGTGATGGTTGTTTCCAGATGACAAACCAGGAATTAGTAACCTGCGCGCTAAATGATATTCCAATCAAGGTAGCTGTTATTAATAATGAGAGCCTAGGAATGGTTCGTCAGTGGCAGACTCTCTTTTATAAAGAGCGTTATTCAAATACTGATCTGCACTCCAAGAGAATTCCTGATTTTGCAAAACTTGCAGAGGCGATGGGCTGTGTTGGTCTTCGCTGTGAGTCAAAGGGTGATGTCGATAAGATTATAAAAGAGGCAAATGCAATTAATGACGCCCCAGTTGTAGTGGACTTTAGCGTTTATCGAGATGCGATGGTCTGGCCCATGGTGGCTGCCGGAACTTCTAATGATGATATTTTGATTGCCAAAGAGATGGCACCTGACTGGGATTCACAGGAGTTATAGCCATGGCCCAACACACCCTCTCTGTCCTTGTTGAAAATAGCCCAGGTGTTCTAGCTAGGGTTGCATCGTTATTTTCTCGCCGGGGATACAACATTGATTCACTTGCTGTGGGACCAACAGAGAGTCCTGAGATCTCCAGAATTACTATTGTTTTAAACCTTGAAGGGCACGCTCTAGATCAAGTGAGTGCTCAGCTATTTAAGCTTGTTAACGTTATCGGCATTCAAGAGATGGAAGATAAAAACTCCCATCAAAGAGAGCTCTTAATGGTTAAGGTAAATAGCGCTGGAGATAATCGCTCAAAGATTGAAGCAGTATTAGGCAGATATCGAGCCTCAATTGTTAGCCAGGCTTCCTCCAGCCTTACCATTGAGGCGATAGGAAGTAGCGCTGAGATTGCAGCGCTATTAGGTGAGCTAACAAGCTTTGGAATCAAAGAGTTGGTTCAATCAGGTCTCATTGCTCTAGAAATTGGCGATGCGACTTTAGCTGAACGAACTTTGCAAGAAACTGGACTAGCTTCTTCATCGACGCATAGCCAGACCGAGGACTACCAAAACTAAACTAGAAAGCAGGAGAACGTGGCAACTATTTATCATGACGAAGATGCAGACCTTTCGGTAATACAGGGGCGAAAAGTTGCGGTCATTGGATACGGGTCACAAGGACATGCCCATGCCTTAAACCTGCGTGATAGTGGCGTTGATGTAAGAGTTGGATTAGCAGAGGGTTCTAAATCCCGTGCCAAGGCAGAGGAAGAGGGCTTAAGAGTTCTCTCTGTTGCAGAAGCAGTTAAAGAGGCAACAGTTATTATGCTCCTTGCTCCTGATCATAAGCAGCGTCATATTTATAAAGAATCTATTGAACCTAATCTAAAGGCTGGAGATGCACTCTTCTTTGGCCATGGATTTAATATTCGCTTTGGATATATCAAGCCACCAGCAAATATTGATGTCTGTATGGTTGCTCCAAAGGGCCCAGGACATCTAGTTAGACGTGAGTTTGCTGCCGGGCGCGGAGTTCCAGATATCGTAGCTGTTGAGCAAGATGCAACTGGATCTGCTTGGCCACTTACTCTCTCTTATGCCAAGGCCATGGGAGGCTTAAAGGCGGGTGGAATTCTCACTACCTTTACCGAGGAGACTGAGACAGATCTATTTGGTGAGCAATCAGTGCTCTGCGGCGGAGCATCTCAATTGGTGCAATTCGGCTTTGAAGTTCTAATTGAAGCTGGATACCAACCAGAGGTTGCCTACTTTGAGTGTCTACATGAGCTAAAACTCATCGTTGATCTTATGTATGAAGGTGGAATTGCTAAGCAGCGTTGGTCAGTTTCAGATACAGCTGAATATGGCGATTACATCTCAGGGCCAAGAGTTATTGATCCAAGAGTAAAAGAGAATATGAAGGCAGTCCTGGGAGATATCCAGAGCGGCGCATTTGCTAAGCGCTTTATCGAAGATCAAGATGCAGGAGCTCCAGAATTTAAATCACTGCGCGCTAAAGGTGAGGCTCATCCGATTGAGGAAGTTGGCAGAAATCTACGCAAGATGATGTCTTGGGTTAAAGCTGCCAATAAGGATGATTACAAGGAAGGATCTGCGTCGCGTGGCTAAACCCAAAGTTCTAATTGCTGAGGAGTTAAGTCCAGCAACCCTAGATGCCCTAGGACCAGAGTTTGAGATCATCAACTGTGATGGGGCAAATAGATCTGAGTTACTGGCCTGTCTCTCTTCAGGAGTTGATGCAGTTTTGATTCGCTCTGCCACAAAGATGGATAGCGAAGCTATCGCTGCAGCTAAAGGTTTAAAAGTCATTGCAAGAGCCGGTGTTGGGCTAGATAACGTTGATATTCCCGCTGCAACTGCTGCTGGAGTAATGGTTGTTAATGCGCCAACATCAAATATTGTCAGCGCAGCAGAACTTGCAATTGCACTACTACTTGCATCTGCTCGCCATCTCTCACCTGCTCACGCCGCGCTAAAGGGTGGTAAGTGGGCTCGCTCTAAATACACAGGCGCTGAGTTATTTGAAAAGACACTAGGTGTTGTTGGCTTTGGAAGAATTGGTCAGCTAGTTGCTCATCGCATGCAGGCATTTGGGATGAAGGTAATTGCCTATGACCCATATCTTCAACCAGCAAAAGCAGCAGCACTTGGCGTAGATTTAGTCTCACTTGATGATTTGCTAGCAAACTCTGATTTCATAACTATCCATCTTCCAAAGACAAAAGAGACAGCTAATTTGATTGGCGATGCAGCACTGAGCAAAGTTAAGCCAACTGTTCGAATCATCAATGCTGCCCGCGGGGGAGTATTAGATGAAGCTGCGCTCTATAAAGCTATTAGCCAGGGGCGAGTAGCTGGTGCTGGACTTGATGTATTTGCAACCGAGCCTTGCATTGATTCACCGCTTTTTACTCTCGATCAAGTAGTTGCAACGCCTCACCTTGGCGCATCAACAGATGAAGCTCAAGAAAGAGCTGGAATTGCAGTAGCAGTCTCTGTTCGTAAAGCGCTCTCTGGAGAGCTTGTACCAGATGCAGTAAATGTTAAAGGTGGCGAGATCCATGAGGAGATTCGTCCAACACTTCCACTAGTTGAGAAGATGGCTCAGATTGCAACCGGCCTTGAAGCAGAGCTTCCAGTAAGTATTGAAATTACTGTTAAAGGTGAGGTCTCTATCTATGACTCATCTATTTTGGCAACCTCAGCGCTAAAGGGAGCGCTTATTGCAATTGGAACCGAAGATGCAACTTATGTTAATTCTCCAAATCTAGCTCAAGAAAAGGGCATGAGCGGAACGGTAAGTAGCGAGGCTGAGTGTGAGGATTATCGAAGCATGATCTGCCTTCGTGCTGCTTTCTCAAATGGCGCAAGAGTTGAAGTAGATGCCACTTTAATGGGAATTAGGAAAGTAGAGAAGATAATCCGTATCAATAAGTTTGATATTGAGCTACCACCAAGTGACCATCTTCTATTTCTCATCTATGAAGATAGACCGGGAGTTGTTGGAGCTGTTGGAAATATTCTAGGCGCTGCAAAAATTAATATCGCCAATATGCAAGTTGCTAGAGATAAGGCAGGCGGTGAGGCTCTCATGGCGCTTACGGTTGACTCTGCTATTCCAATTGAATTTACAGAAAAGATTGCTAAAGAGGTTGGAGCTCGGGTATCTAGATCGGTATCCCTACTGGTATGAGTAAAAACTTTAATCTTGCGGTAATCGCAGGCGATGGAATCGGCCCTGAGGTTGTAAATGAGGGTTTGAAAATTCTTGATGCAGCGGGCAAGAAGCATGGCTTTACCTATAGCAAGAAAGCATTTGAATTAGGGGCCACCTTCTGGCATAAAACA
>JAURJF010000001.1:37061-51634 GCA_030832365.1 Candidatus Nanopelagicales bacterium | reverse complement strand
GAGGGGCCAGTATCAAATGAAAATCCTGAGATGATCTCTGTTCGACACTTTCCACCAGCAAAAGAAGATGCTTCAAAGACTTTCACTTTATGTCCACGTTTTGCAAGGCGGGCAGCAGCTGCCATACCCCCCATGCCAGAGCCGATCACAATAATTGATTTAGAGACTTTACTAGCTCTGTGATGGCTCATAGTTTTCTACCGCGCCAAGTGAGCTCGCCTCGATACTTTTTTATCCACGAAAGAATGATCAGATAAATCCAAATTAAGGCGCTTAAGGGATGAAGAAGTGAGGCACTTGGAATCGTTCTGGTTTTAATTCCGCTTAGAACTCTTGTTATCACGATTGCAAAGTAGAGGTACCAACCAGAGAGCTCTCCTGCTAGACCAGCTGCAAAAGGAAGGATAGAGGTGAGAGTAAGTAGAGATATTGCAAGAAGTGCTCCTAGTGGATTAATAAAAGCGCTCCACTGTGATTTGGCATAACCTTCAATGAGTTGACTCGCATTTAAATACATTCGGCAATGCGCAACGCTTGAGCCATCTGCAACTCCGCCTCTTGCTCCAGCTCTTACTAAATTTCTAGCTAGGTAGAGATCATCTAAGACTTCAGCTTTCACACCCTTATGGCCTTCGCAATCAAAGTAAGCCTGACGCTTTATCGCAATAAATTGACCATTTGCCACAACAGTTGATGGCCTTGGCCACTTTTCAGAGATGCGAAGTGGCAGAGTTGTAAACCAAGACCATTGAAGAAGTGGTTGAGTTAACCGCTCTAAAAATGTGATTGCAACCTGTCTGGGGTAGGCAGAGATGAAATCCCAATTCCATGCTCTCATCGAATCAATTGTGTTAGCTATAGCCTCTGGTTTTAACCTCACATCCGCATCTAGAAAGACTAAATACTCACCAGTTGCAGCTTTAGCTAATTGATAGCAGGCATAGTTCTTTCCTAGCCAGCCCTCTTCCAGCTCTCGTCCTGCAATGACCTTTAAGTTGTCTTGGGATAGTCCTAGTAGTAACTCTTTAGTGTTATCACTTGAGGAGTCATCTAGAGCAATAATTTCAAAATCATTTAGGTTGCTTTGCGCTTTAAGGAGAGTAATAAGTTCAATGACATTTTCAGCTTCATTACGCATAGGAATTAAAATCGAGACAGATTGATCAATCAGGGGGCTATCTTTGCTAGAAACTACCCTTAAAGTAAAGAAGTTAAATACTGCTAAAAGAAGCATAATTGCAATCAGAAGAGCAGATAGATCTAATAGAAAAGTCATTTTCCCTTAATCTCGGCGGCCGTATTTAACTGAGATGAAATACCAGATCACTAGCGCCCCTAGCGCTGAGCCTCCAAGGAATGCCACCCCTGGTCTATCAAAATGGAAAATATTAATTACCACTCCACCAATCCAACTCCAAGCAAGAAAGAATTCAGGAACTGCTCTACTTGATCCCAGAGATCGTCTCTCCTTGGGAAGAAAGATGTTCAGAAGGGCCATTAAACCCATTCCAGTTAAGAGCCATCCAAAGGTATTTGAAATTGGAATTTCTGGTTGAAATGGAACACTTCTGCCGCTTATCTCCCAACTCCATCTTCCAGCTGAAACCATCTGAGGATCTAGAAATAAGTCCCAGGCCATAAGGCCATATCCGCCAACTAAAAAGACAAAGTTCGGAGCAACTCTTCTCGCCGCGATAAATACCGAGTGGGCCATCATGATCCAAGCAAATGGAACAACTAGCGGAACGTCAAAGATTTGATATCCAAGAGATGGTGAATACTCATAACTTCCAAAGGGCCAGGTAGTTCTCATCCCGACTTGTTCAACTAAAAGAGAATAGGTGAAGGTAATTAGAAGAAATCTAATCGCATAGGTAAAGCCATATGCAAAGAGAGCGTGGAGCAACATAGCTCCTGCTGCCCAGTAAACAGTGGCGATAGTTACTAGACGAAGTCGCTCTCCTTCAATTAAGGGATAGGAGAGTTGTAGAGCTAGAGCAACAGTTAATACCGCTACCAGCGTAAAATTTCGCCACGGAGTTATCCTTCGCCGTGAATCTCGCCGAGGGCGATAATTACGAATCGACATGGCTTAATTGTGCCTTATAACGAGCCGCGAGATTCAATGAGGGCAAAGCGTGCAAACATCTCCTCGGCATACCAAGCATGGCGATGAGTAGCCTTAATTGCCTCTTTATGAGCAGCGCCTGAGTAGGCAAAATTCTTAATTGCTTCACCAGATTCCCAGATAGAGAAGGTGCCCTGCAGACCAATTGGAGCCTCACCTATTCCAATAGCAGAAATTAATCCTGGTGAACTATGAAGACTTGTTGTTACTGGAGGAACTGAGTTCCAGAAAATTACATTCTTACGCCATTTAATTCTGGCTCTTGTAATTGCAACTACTTTTCCGCTCCAATCATTAGTAGCTTTGGGGATCTGTTCAAAGGGGCTCTTCTTAGACCAAGCGCCATTAACTGATATGGGAGATAGCTGAGCGCTAAATTGTGATAGAGATTTCTTATTCCAACACTTAATCATCTTTGAATTGGCAATCTCTGAGTCTTTATCAACTACAACTAGTAAGCCCCAGCGACGGATGTCGGTATCTCTTGGGGTGAAGGTTTCACCTTTTCCAGCCCCTAATAACTTCCAGAATTTAACATCACTTCTTCTAGCAAGAGCTAGACGATCTAGCCCCATATGCAGAATTGCCCAAGGGATATATCGCGCTTTAATCTTCCAGAAGAAAACTAGGATCATTTTGTAACTCCCGCTGCTTTCTTAATCTCATCGATTACATCAAGGGGACTATCCCACATCGGTGCATGGCCCGTATCAGGGAAAATAATCCATCTAGCATGCTTTGGCGCAAGCGATTTCTCCTGGCAGCTGGTCTCAGGGAGAGTTCTATCGGAATCACCAAAAATTATTGTCACTGGAATCAAATCAGATATCTGGCGATCAAAACGCTTTAGTAACATGCCATCCCAAGCGGGGTAATAACCTTCGGCGCTAGCCATTGCAATTGTTGCATCTAGGCATAATTCATAAGAAAACTCATTCCAACGGGGGCTAACATCAGCAAAGCCAAATCTACGAGCAGTTGTAAAATGAAGCGCTGTCGGAGCTAACTTAATTGTGTATCTAGCAAGAAATCGAGCAAGCGCTGTGCCTGGATATCTAGCGTTATAAGGATTGAGCCATAGGCCAGCAGGCGCAATTCCTACAAGTGATCTGACCCTCTCTGGAGCAATTGCAGCCATCTCCATTGCAATCCATCCACCAAGTGAATTGCCAGCAAGATGAAAGCTCTCAATTGATTCAACGCTTAATTGTTCCAAGACTTTAAGTGCTAAGGATTGGGGATCCATCAATTCACCTTTTTGATAAGGGCTCTTTCCATGCCCTGGAAGGTCAATGGTTACTACTGAGAAGTTCTTATCTAAAGTTGAACGAATAGGTTTGAAAGCATTGCTGGCAGATCCCATGCCATGGATAAGAAGTAGGGGATCTCCAGCGCCGCTCTTTTCAATATAAAGAGGAGAACTCACAGAGCAATTCTCACTCTAATTATCGACTCTTGCAGCCATGGCACCTGATGCCTCTAGTAATTCTTGATAAGTAGTTGGAAATACTGCATGTGGATGACCGGCGGCAGCCCAGATCACTTGATAATCACTTAAAGCCTCATCAATTAAGGTAATGCTGGGATCATTAATCCAACCAAGTGGAGCAACTCCGCCAACAGAGTATCCAGAGATTTCCTTAACATAATCTGCATCTGCTCGATCAAGGGTTGGTACGTGTAGTAAATCTGCCACCATCTGAGTATCAACTCGATGGCGGCCTGAGGTAATTACCAGAAGCGATCTCTGATCTGGCAACTTAAACACTAGCGATGAGGCAATCTGTCCAACTTCAATACCTAATCCTGCTGCCGCTTCGGCTGCTGTTCTGGCGCTATCGGTAAGAATTTTTATCTTCCCAGAAATTCCATGCTTATCAAGGGCTGCTTGGGCGCGCTTAACTGCAGCTTTCTCCAATATCGAATCCATAGTTGAATTCTAGAGAGTGCTTATCAATTCCTTAACTAGCGACTTGATCTGATCTCGAATTGGACGGATTGCATCGATGCCTTGCCCTGCAGGATCACCTAACTTCCAATCAAGATAGCGCTTGCCTGGATAGATTGGACAGACATCCCCGCATCCCATCGTGATAACAACATCTGAGGCCTCAACAGCTTCATTGGTAAGAATCTTTGGTCTCTGCGCGCTTAGATCGATACCTTCCTCTTTCATTGCAATAACGACAGCTGGATTTATTGAATCTGCCGGAGCAGAACCTGCGCTTCTTACCTCAACCCAATCACCAGCAAAGTCCTGGAGATAGCCTGAGGTCATCTGAGAGCGCCCTGCATTATGAACACAGACAAAGAGAACTGAAGATTTTTTCACTTACGAAATAAACCAAGTTTCAATTAGAGTAAAGGCTGCGATAGCAAAAACAAGTATCGCAAAGGCTCGTTTTAAAGTTATCGGGGAAATCTTGGAACTGTGGTGAGATGCCCACCGCGACACAAATAGTGCCATTAGCGCCATGATGATTGGTATCGACCAATTAATCTCGTCCCAGTGACGAAAGTGTGCAATAAAACCTGTAAGAGTATTAATTGTTATTATGAAAAGAGAAGTTCCTGCAGCTTTTGCTGGAGCAATGTTATAAAAGAGAATTAAAATTGGAATGGCTAAGAAGCCTCCACCAATGCCAAAGAGCCCTGTGATTGCACCAATAATTAGTGAGATGGCGATTAAGGCAAGAGGTGAAATCTTACGTTCACTTGATTGTTTAGCTCCCGGCAAAAGCATAGAAAATCCCGCAACTACCAATACCAGAGCAAAGCCTGTAAGAATTGCACTTTCTGGAATCTGTGGCAGAAAATAGGCGCCAGTAAAGTTGGTGGTCAATCCAATTGCCCAGATCACAAGTGACTCTTTAATCAAAATTTCATTTTTCTTTAGTTTTGGGAGTGCTCCTGAGGCAGCCCCAACAAAAACCACAATCAGTGAGGCGGTCGTTGCCTGCACTGGATTGAATCCAAAAATATAAATTAAGGCTGGGACCGCCAACATGGAGCCCCCAGCTCCGACATATCCCAAAACTGATCCAATTGCGATCCCTGTAAGAATTGCCAGAGCTATTTCCATTAGAGGAGGCTACCTAAGTTAGAAGAAAACCCCCCGCTACTAATACTTATTAACGGGGGGTTTTCGTTGAGAATTCAACTGTCGTTCAACTATAGGTTGAAGATTCCCTCTGTGATTGTTGGGCCAAATTCGCCGCCGCTTCCAACCAATACGAAGATAATCAGAGAAGCACCAGCAAGGGCAAGATTCTTCATAAAGGCAGTCATCTCAGCCTGCTTAGCCTGATCATCGCTTACTGTCCAGAAGTTATGCATCTTAAATGCAGAGAGAAGGAGGAAAATAGCGAGTAGTAGCGCACCTAGATCAGCATAAATTCCAAGTGCCACATATAGGCCGCCAATAATCAACAATAGCCCTGTGACTATGACAGATAACTTAGCTGCTGGAACTTTCTTATATTGGGCATATCCCGTCATTGCCTGAAGTTTTGTAAGATGAGCTACTCCAGATGAGATAAACAGGAGCGAGAATAAAACCCTTCCGATGATTAAAACTATATCCATTTTTGCCTTTCGTGTATTTGATAAGAGCTAGCTACAAAATTGTAGGGCCTAGTAAGTAGTAAAAGGTCGAACTAGTAGAGCTTTTTGCAGTAAAAAACGCGCTCCAGGCAGAGCTGGAGCGCGTTTTTTAACTTACTTATGGATTTACTTTAGTAATGCGTCCATCAAGCGCTGGGATAGTAATTGCCTTACCACCGGATGATGCTTCAGTAACTGCTTCAATGAAGACATCAACTAGTAGACCGCGCAATTTCGCTTTAGAAGGAGTAAAGAAGCCGACGTATCCATCGCCTCCATAGATCATGAAGTCTGGCACTGCAACTGTGTACTCCTTAGAGTCCTTTGCAATGGCAGTTCCATCGGTTTTGGTCACGCTCTGTACGCGCGATCCAACAGCTTTTGTGGTGTCAAAACTAAATTTGAAACCAGAAATCTGTGGGAAGCGACCATCGCCTGGCCAGTTACTTACGCCATTTTCAAGGGCCTTCCAGAGATTCTCACCAGTAATTACTGATACTCCAACTGTGTTTCCAAATGGATATACCGCAAGGGCATCACCAAGTGTTACATCGTATGGAGCAACCTTGTCGGTTCCTGGGCGATTGAGAGACTTATCTGCGGCAACATATGTTGCTGCTGGGAATTTATCTCTAATTCCACCACCGTTGATATATGCAAAGTCAGTTCCATACTTCTTTCGCATTGCATCAGCAGTGAAGTTTCCAATTGCAGCTTCGCCAGCTCTCTGAACCTGTGGAGATCCACCTTGTGCAAATATGCCATTGACTTGGCCAATCTTTACATCAAGCTTGGAATTTAGCTGATCCTTATATTTCTTAACTAGCGCTGCGCCATCCGCATTTGGAGTAAGAGTTGCAATATTGGCGCGAGTTACTAACTCAACTGTTGATCCACGAACACGACGTGAACTATCTAGGCAGAGAGTGACACGGTTATATTCCTGACCAGCATTTCTAGTCATAGCAATAACGGTTCCATTGACTGCAGCATTGCCAGCAAGAGCTGAGGAGTAGGTCTGATGGCTATGACCACCAAATACCACCGCAGCGCCCTTGATCTGCTTTGCTAACTCAATGAGGCGACCTTTTGCTTCGCCATCACGGTTCTCCTGCCATCCTTGATGGAGTATTGCAACGACAAAGTCTGCTCCATCGGCCTTGGCTGCTTTAACAGCTGCATTGATGCCACTTACATCAGCTGAAATTACTAGCTCTTTTCCACCGAATGAAAGGTTTCCAGGAAATATCTGCTCCTTAGTTTCTTCGGTATTTCCAGCAACAAAGCCGACTTTAGCTCCGCCGCGCTCAAGAACTAAGTAGCTCTTAGCAGCCTTATCGCCACTCTTTAGAGGTTCTAAGGTATTGTAATTTGATGCTACCCACTGGAAATCAGATGCACCAATAATTTTCTGAACATGTGCGATATTTCTATCGTGTTCGTGATTACCAAATCCAGAAACATCAAACTTCATTAGATTCATAGATTCAATAGTTGGTAATTCTTCAAACTGGCTTGAAATTGGTGGAGCAGCTCCAATGTTATCTCCAGCTGAGAGAGTAAAGGTTGCTGGATTCTTGGCGCGCTCAGCTGCAAATGCTGTAGTTAGTAAAGCAGTTCCAGCATTGGAAGATGTTCCTTCAATAGCGCCATGTAGATCGCTTAGTTGAAGTAACTGCACTGTCTGCCATGAAGTTGAGGTAACACCAGTTAGCTCAGATGCAGTAAATGTCTTGCTCCAAGTTCTTGCCGGTGAGAATCCATAGGCATTGACTGCCTTAATGGAAACTGTTGCACTGCTCTGTCCAGTCATAATTGGAAGTGTTACCACTCCTGAAGTTGTTGCTGGAAGTGTGATTGCGCACGATCCAGCCCCACTTGAAAGAACATATCCATTAACTGCAGGTGAAGCTGAAACTTTGTCAAAGACAACTCTTATGCCATTTGAGGCTAAGTATGCTCTTTTGATTACTGGAGCAGCAGGAACTGAAAAGGTATTTGCAGTGACCTGCGGGGAAGTGAGAACCACTAATGCAGATGTTGCTAGCGCTACTGCGCTGGCAATTGCGGAGAGTCGCAGACGGAGGGAGGGGCTGCCCTGGGTCTTTGGGTTTTGTGTATGTGTGATCACTGGCCGATACTTGCATGGCCTTGGTTACAAGTTGGTTAATGGCGCGTGAGTAGGGCATGTCCTTGAGGCGAGTTTTAGGCAATTTGCTGGCGTCAGAGGCTCTAGCTAGTATTCGAACAAATGTTCGAAAAGATGGAGAATCAGAGACCGGAGATCTACCTATCCGGCGGTGAGCCAATTGAGTTCACCTATAAAGGTCAGCGCTATCGAATTTATGCCCTGCTTAGCTCTTGGCGTGAATCTGGTGGTTGGTGGAATAGAGCTAGCGATGGCTTATTTCGCCCAGATGATGGTGGACGGATTTTATGGCGCGTAGAGGCAGCTCCTATTGGAGTGATGAAAACTTTTGAAATAGAACGCATTGAAGTAATTCCAGAGGGGGCTAATAACGCTCCTAGCCTTTGGCAGATTCGCCCCACCTCAAGACCAGCATGAGTTTTACTCATCTTCATCTTGCTAGTGGATTTTCATTTAAATATGGAACCACTCTTCCTCATCTTCTAGTTGAGAAGGCTCGCGACTTTGGCATGAGCTCACTTGCTCTAACTGATCGCGATGGCTTATATGGCGCAATTCGCTTTACTCAGAGCTGCGTTGAAAATGGCATTACTCCAATTATTGGAGTTGATATCACTTGCAAGAATCAGAGTCGGATCACATTACTTGCTACCCCAGGTAAAGGCTGGAGATCTTTAGTAAGGCTAGTGAGCGAACTCAAAAGCTATGGTGAGTGTGATTTAGACTTTCTAAGGAAACACTCTAACTACACCAGTAACCTAATATCGCTACAAGGCCCTGACTCTTTAATTGCTAGAGCTATTACTAATCGTCAATATGAAAAAGCGTTATCGCTATATAACGATAGCTGCGAACTATTTCAAAGCCAAGTAATTGAAATTGTCTCTCATTTAATTTATGGAGATGGAGCAAGATCGACTACCCATGCCTCAAGGATGCTTGGTTTTGCTGAAGATAATGATCTTCCAGCGATACTTAGCAATGCTGCAAGAATGTGCTTAAGGCAGGATGCGCCAATAGCAGATATTCTCGATGCAAGTCGAAGGTTATTGCCGCTTCATAAAAATGTTGTAGAGCGCGAAAATAGCGAGGCCTTTCTTAAAAGCTCTCAAGAGATGCATCACTTAGCAGAGATAATTACTCGCGCTTCGGGCCAGAGAAATAGCCGTAAATTACTAAGTACTACCCAAGACCTTGCTAAGCAGGCAGAGCTATCACCTAGCCAAGATATTGGCCTTGGATCTATCCATCTTCCAGAGCCTGAGCTTTTAGGGGCTAAAGGACAAGATGAGCTAACTCTTCAACTAAGGCAGCGCTCAATTGCGGGTATTAATTGGCGCTACGGCCAGAGCAATAGTGAGGTCAGCCAAAGATTAGAAAAAGAGTTAGAGATTATTAAGAGTCTAGGTTTTGAATCATATTTTCTAACTGTTGCCGATATTACAGATCGCGCGCGAGCCTCTGGAATCAGAGTAGCGGCAAGAGGAAGCGGGGCTGGATCATTAATCTGTCATCTCTTAGGAATTTCTGGAGTTGAACCGCTCTCACTAGGTTTATTAATGGAGCGATTCTGCTCTCCACTTCGAAGGGCTCTTCCTGATATTGATATCGATGTGGAATCTGCTAGAAGGTTAGAAATTTATGATCAGGTATTTGCAAATTACCCGATGCGATCTGCAACAGTTGCAATGTTTGATACCTATAGAGCTCGCCATGCCATAAGAGATGTGGGCGCAGCTCTCTCAATTGCCCCCATGGAGATAGATCTAGTTGCTAAATCACTTCCTCATATTAGAGCTCGCAATATTTCACAGGCGCTAATTAATCTTCCTGAACTTGCTAATTTAAATATAACTAGCCCAATCTGGAAGATGGCAGTAGGGCTTGCAGAGCGATTAGATGGCCTACCTAGAAATGTTGCAATGCATCCCTGCGCAGTGGTGATCTCTAGCGCTGAGCTATATCAGAGAGCCCCAATCGAGATAAATGCTAGTAATTATCCGATGGTGCAGTGGGATAAAGATGATGTGGAAGCTATTGGGCTTTTAAAGCTAGATATTTTAGGAGTTCGAATGCAATCATCTCTGGCCTATGCCATATCTGAGATAGAGCGAAGTACTGGAAAGGTAATAGATATTGATGCAATAGCTTTAGATGATAGTGAAACATTTTCGCTCATCCAATCTGCTCAGACTTTAGGTATCTTTCAAATAGAGAGCCCAGGCCAGCGTGAATTAGTTGGAAAGTTAACCCCAGAGACTTTTACTGATTTAATAATTGATATCTCACTTTTTAGACCAGGGCCAGTAAAGAGCGACATGATCACTCCATTTCTAAATGCCCGCCAAGGTTTTAAAACTAGGGAGATATTCCACCCTGATTTAGCTGAAATCTTGAGTGATACCCAAGGGGTAGTGGTATTTCACGAGCAAGTTATTGAAATCATCGCCACCCTAACTGGCTCCTCTCTTGGCCAAGCCGATGAGAAACGAAGAGCTCTTGGTAGTAGGCAGGGTCAGCAAGAGGTCTGTGATTGGTTCTTTGCCCAAGCTTTATCAAGAGGCTATGAGCTAAAAGTTATTACTCAAATCTGGGATGTCTTAAGAGCCTTTGCCTCTTTTGGATTCTGCAAAGCCCATGCCGCTGCCTTTGCTCTTCCCACTTATCAATCTGCTTGGTTGAAGCGCCATTACCCAGCAGCATTTCTTGCCGGAGTTCTAACTCATGAACCTGGTATGTATCCCAAGCGCCTTCTATTAGATGAGGCTAGACGAAATGGATTAACTATCGCCCCTCTTGATATTAATCACTCTGATATTAGCTATCGAGTGGAAGGCGATAATCAGAGAAGTATCAGGCTATCTCTTAGCGATATCTCAGGGATTAGTAGCGCAGAGATATCAGCAATTATCGCTAATCGCCCTTATTTAGATCTAGCTGATTTTGTCCATCGCAGCTCAGTTAGCAGGCCAACTACTGAAGCCTTATTGATGGTGGGGGCCTTTGATCGCCTCTATGGCGATGAGATAAATCGTCGAGATTTATTACTACATCTAAATGATTTATATAAATGGTCTGGTGGTAGTAGAACTAAAGTAATTACTGGTTCGCAGTTAAGCCTAGGTTTTACCCCCACTTTATCTAAGACAGGGCTACCTGATTTAGAAGATCATGAACTGGTAAGAAATGAAGTTAAGTATCTAGGGATGGATATCTCTCATCATATGATTGAGTTTTATGCTGATTTTCTCAATCAGATAGGAGCAATAAAATCTAACCAGCTCCTAGAACAAAGATCAGGATCTTTAGTATTGGTAGCTGGAGTTAAAGTGGCGCTACAAACCCCACCAGTTCGCTCTGGCAAGAGAGTTATCTTTCTAACTCTTGATGATGGATATGGCTGTAGCGATGCAACATTCTTTGAAGACGCTCAACATAGCTATGCCGAGGTGCTCTATAACTCGAAGCTACTATTAATTCGCGGCGCTACCCGTAGAACTGGGCTACGCGGTATCTCACTTAGAGCTATTGGGGCATGGGATTTATCAGCTGCTTATCAAAAGTGGCGTAGCCTCGCTATCTGTGAGTAGCCAGATGGGCGAGCATTCCACCATTCTCCATGTTGATATGGATGCTTTCTATGCCTCAGTTTCAGAGTTGGATTATCCGCAATATAAAGGAAAGCCTTTAGTAGTTGGCGCAGGCGCTAGGGGAGTAGTTCTTTCGGCAAATTATGCTGCTAGAAAATTTGGTATTAAAGCTGCTATGCCAGTATCAAGAGCGCAGCGAATGGCGCCAAGTGCAATCTTTATTCCGCCAGATCATGAGAGATACTCACAGGTCTCTAGAAAAATTATGGAGATATTCTTTGAATTTAGCCCGCATGTTGAGCCGCTCTCCCTAGATGAGGCATTTATCGATGTCACAGGTTCAAGAAAATTATTTGGTAGCGGTCGACAGATTGCAGAGTTGATAAGACAGCGAGTCTTTGCCTCCGAGAAGATCACCTGCTCTGTGGGAATTGCGACAACTAAATTTATTGCCAAATTAGCATCAGGGCGCTGCAAACCAAATGGGATACTTGAAATTGCACATGATCGAGTTTTGACCTTTCTTCATCCACTTCCAGTTTCAGAAATCTGGGGAGTGGGGCCAAAAACTAATGAAGAGCTGCAAGCTCTGGGTCTTAGAACAGTTGCCGATATTGCCAACACCCCACTTGAAACTTTAAAGCGAGCACTTGGTCCAAGTGCTGGAGTATCACTCTATGAACTTGCTTGGGCTAGAGATTATCGAGAAGTAGTTGCAGATGCTCCAGAGAAGAGCATTAGCGCTGCAGAGACTTTTGCCTATGATTTGGAAGATCAAGAGGAGATTTTTAGAGAAATTCTGCGATTAACTGAAAGAGCTGCCGCAAGGCTACGGGCTCGCAGTTTGCGAAGTAAGACAATTGGTTTGAAGGTGCGTTTCTCTGACTTTTCTAATCTCACGCGCTCTAAAACTCTCCCACTTTCTATAAGTGGCAGCCATGAAATTTATGAAGTAGTTAAAGACCTCTATCTAGCGCTCAAGATTGCTGGCTCAAGAGTCCGACTTCTCGGAGTTTCACTCGAGCAATTAGTTGATCAAAGTGGAGCAGTTGAGCAGTTAGAGCTGGGAGAGCGGGAGGTTGGATGGAGCCAGGCGCAGGTTGCTATCGATCGGGCAATTGCTCGATTCGGAAGTGGCTCTGTGAAACCGGCACGACTTATTGGAGAGGGAGATGATGAGAGTGAAGATTCATAGCAACTTCTCATCCTTTCGACTTTCCAGATGGGCCCGCCTCTACTATTCTCATGCCTATGCCACTATCTGAGCATGAAAAAAGGCTTCTAGCCGAGATGGAAGAGGCGCTGGCTGCTGATGATCCTCGCCTAATTTCAACTTTTAGCGGCAAGAGCCCTTCAAGGAGCCGGGTTGTAATTGGTTTTGGCCTAATTCTTATAGGCATTTTTATCCTCTTTGGCGGCTTAATTTCTCAAGTGCCACTGGTTGGGGTTGCTGGATTTATCGCCTCACTTGTTGGGGCCGTTCTTGCCATCTCAAATCTTGGGGGCCTTATGAATGGGGTCATCTCCAAAGCTCAGAACATTGGGCCTAAGAAAGGGCCTGGTAAGTGGAGCCAAGGCTTTGAGCAGAGATGGGATCGTCGTAATCTCGGTGAATAGTTAATTAGATTTAAGTAGTACCCACCCGCCTCTGGCGGGTTTTTTTATGCCCAAAAGAGCTTGGTGGAGGAGCCCTTTTCCAGGGCAGCTTACGCGTGGGGAGAGGTGGTTGAAAATGGAGGAAAAGGGAGTAAAGTGGGGAATTAAGCAGAACGGGGGTTCTGCGAGGTAAGTCAAGTAGGGGAGGTCTCTTAAGTGTTTCTTGGCACCCATGAACCTCGTTTAGATGAAAAAGGGCGGTTGATCCTTCCCGCCAAATTCCGTGATGAATTGGCATCAGGCTTAGTAATTACTAAAGGACAAGAGCGTTGTTTATTTGTTTTTCCATCTGCTGAATTTGCGCGAATTACAGAGCAGCTAAAACAAGCGCCACTTACTGCAAAAGCAGCTCGGGATTACATGCGCGTGATGTTTGCCGGTGCACATGATGAAATTCCAGATAAGCAAGGTCGCGTAATGATTCCTGCTGGCTTAAGAGAGTATGCAGATTTAGAGAAAGAGTGCGTAGTAATTGGCGCAAATACTCGAGTCGAAATTTGGGATTCCAAGGCGTGGAAGAGCTATCTAAAAGATCGTGAAAAAGGCTTTGCCGATGTTTCCGAGGAGGTATTTCCAGGCCTCTTTTAACAAGGGGCAATAAATAAATAACTCCTCTCTTCTCTGGCCACCGCCGACCTTCAAATAAACGGCGCCCCTTCCCCGGTGCCGTTTATCCCCCGCAATCCGTCGGCCGGCGGTGACCAGAGAAGAGAGTAAGAAAAAAGTAAAAGTAATAACAACGATTAAGAAAAGGAGTTGCAGGGATGAAGCTGGAACACACATCAGTTCTACTAAATCGCTGCATCACTGTTTTATCAACCTCGCTAGAAAATAAAGAGAAGCCAGTATTAGTCGATGCCACCTTAGGTCTAGGCGGTCATTCACTTGCGCTATTAGAGAAGTTTCCAAAGTTAAAGATAATTGGTATTGATAGAGATAAGAGCGCAATTGATAAAGCTAGTCAACGACTCTCTTCCCACTTAGATCGAATCACTATTTTTCATGCTGTTTATGACCAGACCCCAAAACTCCTTGATTCACTTGGGATTTCATCGGTTGATGGAATTCTCTTTGATCTAGGAACTTCATCGATGCAGTTGGATCAATCTGAGCGTGGCTTCTCCTACGCTCAGAGCGCACCACTTGATATGCGTATGGATCAAAGCAGTGGCATTACAGCCCAAGAGGTAATAGATAGCTATTCCAGAGGCGAGTTGATTCACATTATTCGCACCTATGGCGAAGAGAAGTTTGCTCAAAGAATTGTCGATAACATCATTGAGGCAAGAGCGAATAATTCAATAGAGAGCACTAGTGATCTTGCAGAGTTAATTAAGCGATCTATTCCAGCTCCTGCAAGACGCCTTGGGGGAAATCCTGCTAAGCGGACTTTCCAAGCACTTCGTATAGAAGTTAATCAAGAGTTAGCAATATTAGAGAGAGCAAT
>JAURJF010000001.1:0-36961 GCA_030832365.1 Candidatus Nanopelagicales bacterium | reverse complement strand
CTGCCTAGAGCGTTTAAATATTGGTGGACGTATGGTTGTGATGTCATTTCAGTCTTTAGAAGATAAAATTGTTAAGAACTTCTTCACTCAAGCAACAGAGTCAAAGACCCCACTTGGCCTTCCAGTTGAGATTAAAGCCTTATCTGCAAAATTCTCCCTGGTATTTAATGGAAGTCAGAAAGCTAGTGAAGATGAGATCTCAGATAACTCTCGCGCAAAGTCGGTAAGGCTTAGAGCTATCCAGCGGGTGGCTGCCTGATGGCTCTCTCAGTTCTTAGCCCAGCCTTTGAGCGTTCAAAGAAATTAGCAATTGAGAAATCATCAAGAGCAATTCTCAAACTTGTTCCAGAGCTTCGCCCAACACCAGGGGCTCAAGCAACAGATCGCCTCTTCTATTCAATAGTTGGGGCGACCTTGGCGCTGGGCCTGCTCGGTCTTTTAGGGGTAAATATTCTTCTAGGAAATGATGCAGAAAGAGTTAGAGAGTTAAAAATTGAAGCAATACTCGTTAATGAAGAGCGCGAAGAAGCGCTTAGGCAAGTAGCTCTACTCTCAACTTCAGAGGCGCTAGCAGAGCGAGCTTTCGCACTTGGAATGATTCCAAGTAAATCACCAACTTTTCTTGATATTTCAGCTCCCGTAGCAGTTGAGCCAGTGAAGGTGGTTAAAGCAAAACCATGAGCCACCATAAGTTAGTTGAGAGAAGAATTAGCTACTTAGTTGCGATCTCACTAGTTATTCTCATTGCTTTTGCAGTTCGCTTAATTGATATTCAGGGAGTTAGAGCGGCAGGCCTTGCAGATAAAGCTAGTAATGAATTGACTAAAAAGTCGGTAATTATGGCTCCTCGGGGAGCAATTACCGATATCAATGGCACTGAATTTGCTAGAAGCGTTAGCGCCTATCGAATCCTGGTTGATCAGGCGATAGTTGATCACCCTAAAGCGCTAGCAGAACTTGCAGCTCCGATATTAGATGTTGATCAGGATTGGCTAAAAGAACAATTAATTGGCGAGAGAAGATATGTTGTAATCAGCCAGGCAGTTAAACCGCGAGTTTGGAGAGAATTAGAAGCGGCAGTTGATTCATACAATGATGAGATTGCAGAGAAAGAAAATGGTCTAGCTAAAAGGCTAATGGGATTTTTTGCTGAGCGGATCTATGTCCGCGAATACCCAGAAGGCGAGCTGGGAGCAGCAGTGATTGGCTTTATTAATAGAGCTGGCAGCGGGGCAGCCGGGCTTGAATACAGCATGAATTCAACTCTTAGTGGCATTGATGGCCATTACACCTATGCCAATGCTGCCGGAACAATAATTCCTGGAACCCAGAAGATAACTACAGAGGCAGTTCGTGGAAATACCGTCAAGTTAACTATTGATAGAGATGTGCAATGGGTAGCACAAGAGGCGATAAGAACCGTTGTTAAGAGCTCTAGAGCGCTATCAGGCACAGTAGTTGTTATGGATCCAGCAACTGGGCAGGTGCTAGCTCATGCAACATATCCTTCTTTCACACCTGGCGATACGAAAGATGTAGATCCCTATCGCTGGCAGAACCCTTCAGTGCAAGAAGTCTATGAACCAGGTTCTACTGGAAAAGTAATGACAATTGCTGCCGCAATGGAAGAGGGAATGATTTCACCTGAGAGCGTTATGACTATTCCCTGGAAACTAAAACGCTCCAATAAAGTATTTAGTGATCATGATAAGCATCCAACTCAGAGGCTAACTCTCACCGGCGCACTTGCCGTCTCTAGTAATACTGGTGCGATAAAGGTGGGGGAGATGCTCTCTAATGACAAGCTTCACTCATATTTAAAGAAGTTTGGAATTGCTGAAAAAGCAAACTCTGGTCTTCCTGGCGAGGAGAGTGGCAAGCTACTTGATGTTAAAGATTGGTCAGGAACTACTGCCCCAACGGTGGCATTTGGTCAGGGTTATTCGCTAACTGCGCTTCAGGCAACATCTGTTTTTGCAACCATTGCCAATGATGGCCTTCGAGTAACGCCAACTGTTATTGCAGGAATTAGCGATGGGGCAGGCAGATATACCCCGGCAAGTCAGCAGAAGTCGGTAAGAGTTATTAGCGCAGATACTGCCAAAAAGATGCGACTGATGATGGAGAGCGTTGCTAGCGCTAGAGGAACGGCAGCATCAGCAGCTATCGATGGCTACCGCGTAGCTGGAAAGACTGGAACTGCGATGAGATATAACCCGAAGTGTGGTTGCTATAGCGGATATACCGCTTCATTTATTGGCTTTGCTCCTGCAGATAAACCCGAGTTTGTAGTTTCAGTGACGATTCAAGATCCTAAGGGACTTCATTGGGGTGGCTATTTAGGTGGCCCTGTATTTAACAAAGTTATGAGTTTTGTCCTAAAAGATAGAGCAATTCGCCCTACAGCTCCAGCCACTACCACTTACGCTCTTAATGAGAAAGAGTTGAAAGCAAAGATTGAGTTAATGACCGGGGGAGCTCAAGCATCAGGGGCTAAGAGAGTTAAAGCGAGTGAAAATGGCTGAGATGCGACGCTTCGAAGCTAATGTTAAAAGGCTTGGTGATGTCGCATCTTTTCTAGGAATTGAAATTAGTGAAAAGTTTAAATCTCTTGAGATAACTGGTATTTCTAGCTCTTCCAATAAAATCAATGAGGGGGAGCTCTTCATAGCACTTGCTGGCGAAAAACATCACGGAGCTCAATTTGCTCTAGATGCTAAAAGAGCTGGCGCAACTGCATTACTAACAGATAAAGAAGGCCAAGATATTGCCTTAGGCAAACTTGGCGATTTTCCAATTCTTACCATCGAGAACCCTAGAAATAAGATTGGATATTTAGCAGATTGGTTTAATCATTCTCCAAGCAGAGCACTTTTTCTAGCAGGAATTACTGGCACTAATGGCAAGACCACAACCTCATTTTTATTAAAGCAGATATGGGAATTTGCCTGGATGGAGGCTGGTCTAATTGGAACTATTGGAATTGAGATTGGCCAGGATAGATTTAGCGCTAGCCACACCACTCCTGAAGCTGATCAACTTCATAACATTCTCTCTATTATGCAAGAAAGACATATTCGCGCAGCAGCTATTGAGGTAAGTAGCCATGCGCTATCTCTTAATCGAGTAGATGGCGCTTACTTCTCTGCTGCTGCCTTTACTAACTTGACGCAAGATCACCTGGATTTTCATGGCGATATGGAGAGTTACTACCAAGCTAAGAAGAAGCTATTTAATGCTCAGAGCTGCCAAGCTGCCTTTATCAATGTTGATGATGCCTATGGCGCGCGGCTTGCAGGTGAGATAGCAATGGTTCCAACGACTATCTCTCGCAGGGATAGTAAAGCCCATTGGTATTACCAAGAGATTAAGAGCTCATCTAAAGGATATGAAGTTGAGGTGCGAGGTAGAGATGGAATTCTCATCTCAGGTCAACTAAATCTCATCGGTGAACATAATCTAGATAATGCACTCATGGCTATGGCGATAGCTTTAGAAAGTGGCGTTGATCCATTAGTGATTGGAAACTCCCTGATAACTCTTAAGGGAGCTCCAGGGCGCTTGGAGAGTATTGATTGTGGTCAAGAATTCTTAGCCCTAGTTGATTACGCTCACACACCAGATGCTGTTGAGAAAGTTCTTGCAACGCTACGGAAAAATAGCAGCGCAAAGATAATTGCAATCCTTGGATGTGGAGGCAATCGCGATAAATCAAAGCGCCCTCTAATGGGCAAAGCTCTTCTTTCTGGAAGTGATATCGCAATATTTACTAGCGATAATCCAAGAGATGAAGATCCTGGGGAGATATTAAAGGAGATGCAAGGCTTCCTTGCAGTTAACTCACCTAGCGCTGTTATCGCAGATCGCCAATCAGCGATTAAGTATGGCGTTGAAATAGCTGAAGATGGAGATATTTTGGTGGTCTTGGGCAAGGGCCATGAAGTTGGTCAAGAAATTAAGGGAGTTAAACTTCCATTTAGCGATCAAGATGTTTTGCAAAAGTGCATCGAGGCCGAATTGTGATTCAAATGAGCATTGCAGAGATGGCTCAGATCATGGAGGGCAGAGCCAATGGAGATGTTGAGCTATCAAATCAAGCGCAATTTCACTTTGACTCCAGAGAGGTCAAAGCCGGAGATATCTTCTTAGCTTTAAAAGGTGAGAGAGCTGATGGTCATGACTATGTAGCTGATGCGATATCGAGGGGGGCGGTGTTAAGTATTGTCTCTCGAGCGGTATCTAGCCCTCACATTTTGGTTGGCGATGTGTTGGTAGCAATAGCAAAATTAGCTTCTTATGTAAGAGGTGAGTTAAAGGGTTTAAAGGTAATTGGAATTACTGGAAGCCAGGGAAAGACAACAACTAAAGATCTACTCTTTTCTATCCTTAGCAATGAAGGTGAAACTATTGCCTCACTTGCCTCCTTTAATAATGAACTTGGAGTTCCCTTAACTCTTCTGCGCTGCACAGATAAGAGTAAATATTGCATCCTTGAGATGGGCGCTAGAAAGAGCGGAGATATCGCTGCTTTAACATCTCTTGCAAATCCTGATGTTGGCGCAGTGCTAAAGGTAGGAAATGCTCATCTTGGCCAATTTGGTTCTCAAGAAATGATTGCCAAGACCAAGGGTGAGTTAATTGCTGGATTAAAGAGTGGCGCAGTTGCAGTATTAGGAACCTATGACTCCTTTACTCCAGAGATGGCAAGTGCGAAAGGTGTTATGCGAGTGACTTTTGGCGATAGCGCTAAATGTGATATTCGCGCAGCTGATATTGAAGCCAGGGGAGGCTTTGCCCACTTTGATTTAGTAATTGGAAGTGATCGCCATGCAGTGGAGCTACAAATTCTTGGCCTCCATCAGATATCAAATGCCCTCGCCGCAGCAGCGATTGCTAGCTCTCTCGGAGTAAGCGTTAATAGAATTGCATCGGCTCTTTCAAATCATGCCCCTCTTAGTAAGTGGCGCATGGAGCTAGATGAGGCAAATGGCTTGACTCTTATCAATGATTCTTACAACGCAAACCCAGAGAGTATGGAGGCAGCTCTCAAGGTTTTATCTCTTCTCGCCCAAGAAAAAGGCGGGCGCTCTTGGGCCTTTCTTGGTCTAATGCATGAGTTGGGGGAGGCCTCAGCTCAGATGCATGAAGAAATTGGAGTGATTGCGCAGAATTTAGGAATTGACTATTTAGTTGTTATCAATAGTAAGTCTTATCTAAAGCAGATTAATCCCTCGATAGTTACAGTGCGACATTTTGATAACTGGAAAGAATCGTTATCGCTATCTTCAGAGTTTAATTCAGGTGATGTAATTCTCGTTAAGGCCTCAAGAGCTGAAGGGCTTGAAGAGTTAGCTAGCGCAATTAAAACCAGCGTCATGATCGAGGCAGAAGGAGAGAACATATGAGAGGTATTTTAATTTCAGGGGCTACGGCCTTTCTAATTAGCTTCCTTCTTACCCCGGCATTTATCAAGTTCTTATCGCGCAAGGGCTACGGCCAGCAGATAAGAGATGATGGACCAAAGAGCCATCATATAAAGCGTGGTACGCCAACTATGGGCGGGGTAATTCTGATTCTGGCAGCAATTGCTGGATATCTACTCTCTCATCTATTTACTGGAGCAGCGCTGACAACTTCAGCGGTATTGGTAATTACTTTGATAGTTTGCCTTGGTCTGATTGGGTACTTAGATGATTGGCTAAAGGTAGTAAAGCAGCGCTCACTAGGTCTAAAGGCGAGAGAAAAACTGCTCACACAAGGAATTGTTGCTGGCGGATTTGGTTATTTAGCCACCAGATTTCCTGATGATCTTGGGCTAACTCCAATGTCGGAGTATCTATCAACTGTTAAAGATACTTCGATAAAGCTTGGCATGGTGCTAGTAATTCTTCTAGCAATCTTGATGGTGCTTGGCGCAAGTAATGGAGTTAACTTAACCGATGGTTTAGATGGCTTAGCAACTGGGGCTGCAGTAATGTCATTTCTAGCCTTTGTCTTAATTGGGGTCTGGGAGTTTGGTCAGCGCTGCGAAGTGGTTGGTAGCGGTAATTGTTATAACGTGCGAGATCCACTAGATCTTGCAGTTCTCTCCGCTGCCCTTGCTGGATCTTGCGCAGGATTTCTCTGGTGGAACGCCTCTCCTGCAAGAATATTTATGGGAGATACCGGCTCACTTGCAATAGGTGGGGCCTTAGCTGGCCTTGCTATGACTCTAAGAACTGAGCTTCTACTAATTCCTCTTGGTGGTTTATTTGTGATCATCACTCTCTCGGTGATTATCCAGACTAGCTACTTCAAGTTAAGCGGCGGCAAGAGAGTATTTAAAATGGCGCCTTTGCAACATCACTTTGAATTACTGGGATGGGGCGAGGTCACAATTGTTATTCGCTTCTGGATTGTGGCAGGGCTCTGCGTTGCTGCAGGTCTTGGACTCTTTTATGCTCAATGGGTGGTTGCGTGAGTCAGAGTTTTATTGATTCTCTAAGTGGAGCCAGATGCATTCTCTTTGGCGCTGGCGTCACCGGGGCCCCGACATTAAAGTTTTTGAAATCAAGGGGAGCAATTGTCATTTCAGTTGATGAAAAAGTCATAGGCCCTGAGATAAAGAGTGAGTTAAAGGCTGAGGATTTAGTTGGAGTGAAGTTGGCAGTTGTTTCGCCAGGATGGAGAGTTGATCATCCATTAATTCAGATGGCATTAGGGGCTGGGATTGAATTAATTAGTGAAATTGATCTTGCCTGGAGAGTCAAAGAGCAGATTGCTCCAAATCAGCGCTGGATCGCTCTGACTGGCACAAATGGAAAGACAACCGCTATTCAGATGCTTGAATCAATGCTTATTCAATCTGGAATCAAAGCAAAAGCATGTGGAAATCTTGGGTATACCGCAATTGAGGCGGTAGTTGAATCTGAATCAGATATTTTGGCCCTTGAGCTCTCATCATTTCAATTAGAGTGGAGCAAGCTGGCTCACTTTGAGTCAGTGGCAATATTAAATGTTGCTCAGGACCATATCGATTGGCATGGAAGCTTTGAAAATTACCTTGCTGCAAAGTTAAAAATTGCAGATCTAGCTGATTTAGTTATTCTCAATAGAGATGATCAATACCTTGCAGAGAGCGGAAAGAAGCTCTCAAAGAAGGTTATCTGGATATCGCTCCAAGTTCCAGGTAAAAATGAGATTGGTCTTGTTGAAAATATCATTGTTGACCGAGCATTTGTCGATGGCGATGCTGAGGCTCTATTTGAACTCGGCGATGTCACTCCATCTGTGGGCCATAATGTTTCTAATGCGATGGCTGCTGCGGCCCTTGCCAGAAGTATCGGAGCAAGCCCTAGCGCGATAGCTCAAGGATTAAGAAGCTTCAAATTAGATCACCATCGACTTGAAGTTGTTCTAACTAGTGACGGGATAACCTTTATAGATGATTCAAAAGCTACAAATCCTCATGCCGCAATTGCTGCCATTCAATCTCAACTAGAGTCAATCTGGATAGCTGGAGGCCTTGCAAAAGGAGCGGCCATGGATGAGTTAGCTAGGAGATCTAAAGGTCGAATCAAAGCTGCGATATTAATTGGAAGTGATGCCACAACTATTCAAAGTGCGCTACTAAAGGAGAGCCCTAATCTTGCTATCTATATGACCGATTCGAATTTAACGGGAATAGATGTGATGGCTCAGGTGATGGGAATTGTAAAAAATATTGCAGTAAGCGGAGATGTTGTGCTGCTAGCCCCAGCTTGTGCATCAATGGATCAATTCAAGAACTATGCCGATCGCGGCGATATCTTTACCCAAGCGGCAAAGGAGGCATTTGGTGAGTAAATCAAAGCCATTATTTGCCACCCCCGCATCTGCTTATTATTTGATTTTAGGCTCTGTAGTGGCTCTATCTTCGCTGGGGCTAGTGATGGTTCTAAGCGCATCATCGGTTAAGTCTCTAAGAGAGTCAGGTAACTCATTTAGTTTTGTTGCCCGACAAGCTCTCTTTCTATTTCTGGCAGCAGGACTTGCCTGGGTAGCTATGAAGCTTAGATATGAGCTCTGGAAACCGATAGCTCAAGTCTCACTAGTTTTCTCCTGCGCACTTCTAATCCTTCCTCAGATTGGTGGAATTGGTAAAACTGTTGGTGGAAATACCAACTGGATTGAAATTGGAAGCTTTACCCTCCAGCCCAGTGAGTTTGCAAAACTCCTTTTAATTCTTTGGTGCGCCCTGAGGCTGCGCACCCATGATCAGAGGGCTAGTGAGTCACTACCAAGCAATCCTGCTCGAATAATAGTTCCTGGTTTTGCTTTGATTATGATCTTAATAATGATTGGCAATGATCTTGGTACGGCGGCAGTGGTATCTGGAATCATCGCGGGAATTCTTTTCATTTCAGGATTACCGCTAAGAGTATTTGGAATTTTAAGCCTTGTAGGCAGCGCAATATTTGCTGCCTTTATTCTGCCAAACGCCAATCGCATGAATCGCTTCTCTGCATTCTTTGATCCATTTGCTGACGAGAATTATCAAGGCGTTGGTTGGCAGCAAGCTCATAGCATCATGGGACTTGCTTCAGGTGGGGCGCTTGGAACGGGCCTTGGAAGTAGTAAGCAGAAGTGGGGCAGCCTTCCTGAAGTTCATACTGACTTTATATTTGCAGTAATTGGTGAGGAGTTTGGGTTACTAGGAACTCTGGCAACTCTAGGTCTATTCGGAATCTTGATACTTGGAATATTTAAAGTTGCGCTAAATGCACAGAATTCATTTGATCGCTATGTCTGCGCTGGTATTGGATGTTGGATTGCAGTGCAAGTGCTTCTTAATATCGGAACAGTAATTAGCGTAATTCCAGTAGTTGGAGTGACTCTGCCGCTGATTTCCTATGGTGGCTCCTCTCTTATCGCCACCTTCATCGCCCTTGGCTTTGTGCTCGGGGTTTTACGTCGAGACCCTCAGATTGCTTCAGAGATTCGCCAGCGTAAGGCGGCAAGAACTGCGAGAGGATAAAGCCCATGGCGCTTCGGGTGATCTTTGCAGGTGGGGGAAGTGCAGGACATATTGAGCCAGCGCTAGCAGTTGCTGAAGCCCTCCAAGATAGAGACCCGAAAATTTCTTGTGAGTTTCTTGGAGTTTTAGGTGGATTGGAATCTCTACTGATTCCCAAGAGAGGTTATCGAATCCATTACATTCCAAAGGCTTCATTTCCAAGAAAACTCTCACATAAGATGATTCTCTTCCCATTTCTCTTACTTCAAGCAATACTCAAGTCAAGAGCAATTATTAAGAGAGCTGATTTAGTAATTGGTTTTGGGGGATATGTTTCAACTCCGGCATACCTGGCAGCTTGGAGCCAAAAAGTTCCGATAATGATTCATGAGGCTAATGCAAAACCAGGCCTTGCTAATAGATTAGGAAGGCGCTTTGCAAAAGTTAGTGCAGTTAATTTTAAAGGGGTAGCAGAGCAATGGCCAGGATCAGTCTTAACTGGCATGCCAATTCGCCAATCGTTAAATAATCTTGCAGAGCTAGCTGATAAGTCAAGCTTTAGAGAATTAAATTGCCAGAGCTGGGGATTTGATCCTAATCGCCCAGTTGTTGCAGTATTTGGCGGCTCACTTGGCTCTACCCATATCAACTCAGTTATCGAGGAGTTTCTCGCCAAATATCAAGACCGATATAAAGAAGTTCAGATAATCCATGCGCTAGGAATTAATAATGAACTACCAAAAGCAACTAGTAGCTACCTACCCCAGCCCTACTTTCACGATATGGCATCTATCTATGCAAGCGCAGATCTACTAATCACTCGCTCCGGAGCTGTTACCTGCTCAGAGCTAGCATCTCTTGGAAAGTATTCGATACTTATTCCGCTACCTCATGGCAATGGTGAGCAATTTGATAATGCAGCTGCCTTGGTAGCACAAGGCTCTGCCATGATGGTTGCAAATGATGATTTCTCATCACAGTGGTTAGATCAAAATTTATCTAAGGCTCTTATTAATGCGGCCAACTATCAGCCTAAATCTATTGGTTCTAACTCAAAATCTGCGATGAAAATTGCTGAATTGGCTCAAGCTTTACTCAAAGAGAGGCCAGAGTAAATGAGCGCTCAGATAATTCGTGATTGGAGTAGGGCACAGGTCCACTTCGTTGGTATCGGCGGCTCTGGAATGAGTGGGATTGCAAGGATTATGGCTTCACGAGGCGCTCAAGTTTCAGGCTCTGATTTAAATGAGTCATCAACTCTTAATGGACTTAGAAGTCTTGGAGCAAAGATTTATATTGGCCATAGCCTAGATAATCTTGGTAGCCCAGACTTAGTGATTAAATCAAGTGCTATTCCTGCCAATAATCCAGAGCTTGAAGAAGCGCATAAAAAAGGGATTACAGTACTGGAGCGGGCAGCAGCGCTTGCTGAATTAATGATCGGCACCCGCTCTGTAGCTGTTGCTGGAACCCATGGAAAGACGACAACTACCTCAATGTTAACTGTGGCGCTTCAACATGTAGGCCTTGATCCATCCTTTGCAATTGGCGCAACTGTTAGTAACTCTGGAACTAATGCTCATCAAGGCTCTGGAAATACTTTTATAGTTGAAGCCGATGAGTCGGATGGCTCCTTTACTGCCTATAAACCACTTGGCGCAATAATTACCAATATTGAATTAGATCATGTAGATAACTTTGCAACTCTTGCCCAGATAGATCAGATATTTGATGATTTTGCCGCCACCATCAGAGCAGAGGGCTTCTTGGTGATCTGTAGCGATGATCCTGGAGCGCTTCGCTTAATGGCGAGAGTAAAAGAGAAGAACCTTCCAATTTCGATTACTACCTATGGAATAGATAGTCAGGCAGATCTTCGCCTTGATCGAATTCACCTCCAGCCAAAGAGCGCTGAGGCCAGAGTTAGTTATAAGGGTCGAGTATTAGCAGTGATGGAGCTTGCCATTACTGGCCGTCATAATCTTTTAAATGCCGCAGCCGCTCTTCTAGCAGGACTTGAACTTGGAGCAAATGCCAACGATCTAATCAAGGGCTTATCGCTATTTAGCGGAGCTAGAAGACGCTTTGAAATTAAAGGAATCGCAAAGGGGATAACAGTTATTGATGATTATGGCCATCATCCAACTGAGGTGAAAGCAACCCTTGAGAGCGCAGGAATCTATGCTCAAGGCGGTCGAGTTATCACAGTTTTTCAGCCTCATAGATACTCAAGAACTCAAGTATTTGCTAGTGAATTTGCTAAAGCCCTCTCAGCATCTGATTACACCTATTTACTTGAGATCTATCCAGCAAGTGAGCGAGAGATTGCAGGTGTTAGTTCACTTCTTATCTCTAAGGAGATGGATAGCGCAATTCATAGCTATCAACCATCTATGCCAGAGGTTATTGAATCAGTTGCAAAGATGGCAAAGAGTGGAGATGTAATTCTCACACTTGGAGCCGGAGATGTTAGCTCACTGGGTAAATTGATTTTAGAGGCAATCGAATCCTAATTGCATGAGATTACATCCAAGGATAATCCTTCTAATATCAATTGTTATTACCGCAGCGCTTGCTTATCTCTTAGGCTTTAGCCAGGTCTTTGTTGTCAAAGAGATAAAGATAGATATCAAAGATAAGAAGATTGCTAGAGAGGTAGAGGCGAAATTAGCTCAAGCGCCTTCTGTAGTTAAACTTGGCGATCAGATTGCAAGAGTTGATCGTCGCGAAATTGCCAATCGACTCCGCCAATTTGCCTGGGTTGAAAATATTGAATTAGATCGCAATCTAATTAATGGCAAGCTACTTAGAAAAATTCTCTCTAGAACGCCGATAGCCCGCCTCACCTCAACTTCAAGTCCACAGGGGGCAAGCATTGGGTTTATGGGCGATGATCTTGATTACTTCTATCTACCAAGACAGGCTATTGATCAGGCGATCAGCTCAGGAGATAAGAGTTGGCAGCAGATACCTGAGCTAACTCTGCCTGCCGGGTCTGAAGATGAGGCTAATAAAGAATTAAAGGCTGGGGCTAGAGAGTTATTAGAGCTATTTAGCCAAGATCTTGCGGCGAGAGGATTTGAAATAAAACGAGTTAGCGCCAGAGATAACGCGAGCTTCATCACCTCTGCCAA
The DNA here is from genome assembly GCA_030832365.1 of Candidatus Nanopelagicales bacterium. Classification (GTDB taxonomy): domain Bacteria; phylum Actinomycetota; class Actinomycetes; order Nanopelagicales; family Nanopelagicaceae; genus MAG-120802. Next base: position 24,853 of record JAURJF010000001.1, on the reverse strand, counting down.
CTATTTTGGGCGCAGGATTGAAATCTCCTGGGGCAGCATTAATGATCTTGGGGTAAAAGTTGAAGTATTAGAGCGTTTATTGGCGCAAGATGAGAATAAAAAAGTTCGAAGAATCAATCTAATTGATCCATTAAAACCAACAGTTCGATAGAAAAGTATTTCCTTAACTAATCGTGTCGGTCTTTGCCAGAGGAGCGCTACGCAACTACTTTTGCTCGCATAGTAAACAGAAACTCTAAGTCTAAAGTTGAGAATTAGGGTTTGGAGAGAGGCGAAAAAAGTGGCAACACCACAGAATTATTTAGCAGTCATCAAAGTAGTTGGCATTGGTGGCGGCGGAGTTAATGCAGTTAATCGCATGATCGATGCGGGGTTAAAAGGCGTTGAGTTCATTGCAATTAATACTGATGCGCAAGCTCTTCTGATGAGTGATGCTGATGTGAAATTAGATATTGGTCGTAAATTAACTCGTGGTCTTGGCGCAGGAGCAGCGCCAGAGATTGGTAAGCAAGCAGCGATTGATCACACTGAAGAAATTGAAGAGGTACTTCGCGGCTCAGATATGGTTTTTGTTACTGCAGGAGAGGGCGGCGGAACTGGAACTGGTGGCGCGCCAATTATTGCAAAGATCGCTAAAGATGCAGGAGCGTTAACAGTTGGCGTAGTTACTCGACCATTTAGTTTTGAAGGTAAGCGCCGCGCAATGCAGGCAGATGAAGGAATTGAAAATTTAAGAAAAGAAGTTGACACACTCATTGTTATTCCAAATGATCGCCTACTTTCAATCTCTGATCGCTCTATCTCAGCGCCTGAGGCGTTTAAGACAGCAGATCAAGTACTGCTCTCTGGAGTCCAAGGAATTACTGATTTAATTACAACGCCAGGTTTAATTAATCTTGACTTTGCTGATGTAAAGAGCGTTATGGATGGAGCAGGTTCGGCTCTTATGGGAATTGGATCTGCAAGAGGTGAGGCAAGAGCGACTAGAGCAGCCGAACTTGCAATTTCGTCACCACTTCTTGAGGCATCAATTGATGGAGCCCATGGCGTACTTCTCTCAATCGCTGGTGGATCAGATTTAGGTCTATTTGAAATTAGTGAGGCGGCAGAGTTAGTTGCTAAGTGCGCTCACCCTGATGCCAACATCATCTTTGGAACTGTTATCGATGACGCTCTAGGCGATGAGGTAAGAGTTACCGTTATCGCTGCTGGCTTTGATGGGGGAGCACCAAAGAGGCTTTCTGTTCCAGTTATCTCAACGGCTGCCTTAAATGGTCAAGCCGATCCAATTGCAGCAAATGATCCAATAGCTGTTGCAATGGATACACCAGTAACTCCGAGAAGAAAGATTACATTTGAAGAGTTAGTGGCTGAAGATGAGATTGATATCCCTGATTTCATGAAGTAGTAAGCAGCTAAATGTCGAGGTCGCTATTTACCTCGCGCCATGGCGGCTTTAGTAGAAATGAATATGAGAGTTTTAATCTAGCAAAGCATGTTGGCGATGATTCAGGGGTAGTTGAGAGCAATCGTGAGCTGCTTGCAAAAGAGCTAGGAATTGATCGAAGTAACTTATTTTTTACCAATCAGGTCCATGGCTCAAGAGTTGTTGAGATTGATGAGAGCTCTTCTTATCTACAAGAGCTAGATGCTGATGCCTTATTTACTAGAAGAAGCGGGGTAGCACTCGCCGTATTAACTGCAGATTGCATACCACTACTTCTCTCATCGCCATCAGCTATCGCTGCAGTGCATATCGGCAGAAAAGGACTTATCGCAGGAGTACTTGAGGCAACTTTAGAGAAATTTGAAAGCTATGGGATTGCTTCAAATCAGATCAGCGCATCTCTTGGAGCATCAATCTGTGCCAACTGTTATCAAGTTAGCCTTGAGATATATCGCCAAGTTGTGGGTCAGATAGAGCAATGTGCAACAGATGAGAGCAGGAGATGCCTTGATTTAGAGGCTGGAGTAATCTCTATACTTAAAGACAGAGCAATTACCTGGAGTTCTCAAGGTGAGTGCAGTAAACATAGCCCGGGATATTTCTCCTTTCGTCGTGATAACAAAACTGGAAGGCAGGCGGGGGTGATTATTAGATGAGCGCTAGGCAGATCCAAATAAAGAGCGCTCTAGATAAAGTTCGCACCGAGCTAAAACCAGGGGTTGAATTAATCGCAGTTACTAAGAATTTCCCAATTAGCGATCTGGAGATTCTCTATTCTCTAGGCGAGCGTCAATTTGGAGAGAATCGAGAGAATGAATTAAGCCTAAAGACAGAGGCTCTGCCTAAGGATATTAATTGGCATTTTCAAGGAACTCTGCAGAGCAACAAATTAAGGGCGATAGTTTCAGTAGCGAGCTATATCCACTCACTTGATGAGCTTCGCCACGCATCTAAGATCTCAGAGCTAGCCCTTGAAATGGGCAAGAAACAGAGCTGCTTTATTCAAGTGAATTTGGATCCAGATGAGATAGCCAACCAAGAAAGTAATCGAAGTGGGATAAAACCAGCGAAATTTGTAGCCTTTGCCCAGAGCCTTCTAGAGCTTTCTGGAGTAGAAATTGTTGGAGTTATGGGGGTTGCTCCTTTAGATAAAGATCCCAGACCAGGCTTTGAGACCCTTAGAAATTTGAAGGAAGAACTATTGAAAATGGCTCCAGGGGCTGGCTATATCTCATCGGGAATGAGTGGGGATTATCAGATTGCGATGGAATATGGCGCGACACATATCAGGCTTGGTAGCTCAATCCTCGGGCAGAGATAGATAGGCGAGTAAAATTTTGGTATGTCTAATGCCTTGAGAAAAATGACCAACTATCTCGGTCTAACCGAAGATGACCTATCTAGCGAAGTTGCATCACCAAGAAGCAGAGTGGCCCCAGTAAAGCGTGAGAGCAAATCACTAACTGTTGCTTCCTCTATGCCAACTCTTTCAAAGAGCGCAGATGCTGCTCCAATTGATCGCATCGTGACTATTACTCCAAGGTTTTATAGTGAGGCTCGAGCAATTGGCGAGTATTACCGTGAGGGAAATCCAGTAATTATGAACCTTAGCGATATGGAAGAGTCAGAGCGCAAGAGATTAGTTGACTTTGCATCTGGTTTAGTTTTTGGTCATGCTGGAACTATTGAGCGCGTAACCTCGAAGGTCTTTCTTCTCTCGCCACCAAATGTGATGGTCAGTTCAGAGGATAAGACGGCAGCAGCTAACGCGAGCCTCTTTAACCAGAGTTGATTTAAAACCGCTGTGATAAATATCAGCAGCTGGATTGTCCTTGCTCTAAACCTTTTCCTCTTTGCCCTTTTTGCTCGTCTAATTCTTGATTATGTAAGAATGTTTCGTCCCGGCTGGCGTCCAGCGGGAATAATTCTTCCAGTTGCTGAAATTATCTACATGATTACTGATAAGCCGCTCGGTTTTATTCGCAGGTTCATCCCGCCGCTTCGAATGGGACCTGTGGCACTTGATCTCTCATTTATTGTTCTCTTCTTTGGAACACAAATTCTTATTGCTTTTATTCGATAAAACTTCTCTTTTAAGGGGAAACTTCTCAAGAACCTAACTCCTGACCTAGACTCAAGGTTATGGAACGCAGCCAAGCCCAAGCATTAGATGCTCAAGATGAGTTAGGTAAGTATCGAAATCAATTTGTAATTACTGACCCTAATACTTGTTATCTAGATGGCAATTCTCTAGGTCGCCTGCCTCATGCCACAGTCAAAGCCATTAGCGACTTTCTGACCCAAGAGTGGGGGCCAAAGGTTGTTACAGGTTGGGAGGATTGGATTGATGAAGCTCAAAGAGTTGGAGATTTGATTGGCAGAAGCGCACTTGGAGCAGGGGCAGGACAGGTATTAGCCTGCGATACAACTTCAGTAAATCTCTATCAATTAGCGCTAGCGGCCATTAAGGCAAGACCGGGTAGAAAAACCATAATTATTGATGCAGCTAATTTCCCAACTGATCGCTACATCATGCAAGGAATTGCCAAGAGCCTAGGTTTAAATCTAATCACTATTGATAATGAAGATGGCGCTATTAGCGAGAATGAATTGATAACTCCAGAGCTACTTAAAACTTACTTATCAGATGATGTGGCCCTAGTTTCACTTCAAGTTGTGCAATATCGATCGGGTGCGAGGCAGGATATAAAGGCTCTTACTGAATTAGTAAAGAGTTATGGGGCATTAATGCTCTGGGATGCCGCTCACGCAGTGGGATCAGTAGTTCTTGATTTTGATAAGAATGGCGTAGATCTAGCAGTTGGATGTACATATAAATATGGAAACTCAGGCCCTGGCGCTCCAGCCTGGTTATATGTTTCAAAAGATATTCAAAGAGAGTTACAAGTTCCAATACAAGGATGGTTTGCCCAACGCGATCAATTTGCTATGGGTGATAACTTTGAAAGAGTTGAGGGGATTAGAGGTTTTCAAATAGCAAGCCCTTCGCTAATGGGTCTGCGCTGTATTAAAAGTGCATTTGAAATGATTGAAGAGGCTGGAATCTCAAGGATTGAAGGAAAAGCTGGCCAAGGGACTCAAATGATGATTGAGCTCTTTGACAAATGGTTATCACCTCTCGGATTTACGTTAAATACGCCAAGAGACGCAGGTAATCGTGGGGGTCATATCTCTCTCTGTCATCCAGAGGCAAGCAAAATAGCTATTGCGCTGCGAAAATATGCCAATGTAATTCCTGATTATCGCGCTCCAAACTCGATCAGAGTTGCCATCTCCCCTCTAGTTAACTCCTATGTGGAAATTTATGATGGATTTCAAAGAATTAGAGATTTAGTCAGCACCCGTCAATATGAAAAAATTGATGATGGTCAGGTTCGAGTCACATGAGTCAAAACAATGATGCTGCCCTTACCTATAGCTCATACTTAAAAGTTGATGAACTTCTAGAGCTCCAACAGCCTCTCTCAGAGGGCCCAGAACATGATGAGCTTCTCTTCATTGTTATTCATCAAACCTATGAACTCTGGTTTAAGGAATTGATCCATGAATTTCTTGCTGCCAAGAAGAGTCTTGAATCAGGTGATACTCACTACTCGTTATCAATTCTTGGTCGCATCAGAACTATTATGAAAATCTGCGTTGCCCAGATCGACATTCTTGAGACGATGACCCCGCTGCAGTTCAATTCTTTCCGTGATCGCCTTGGAGCCTCCAGTGGTTTTCAATCGGCGCAGTTTCGCCAAATCGAAGCAATTCTTGGAAGACGTGATCCAAAGGCTGCAGCGCATTTACTTCCTGCAGATAAGAAGCGCGTTGAGGATTTGATGAGTTCGCCATCTCTATGGGATAGCGCACTTAAGTATGTAGATAGCAGAGGATTTAAGATTGCAAAAGAAATCCTTAATCGCGATTTCACCTTGGCCTATCAACCAGAGGAGAGTGTTCAAGAGGCTCTCCTTGACCTTCATAGAAAAGATCCCGAAGGATCTCTAATCTGCGAGCGCTTAGTTGATATCGATGAAGGCTTGCAAGAGTGGCGTTATCGCCATGTAAAAATGGTGGAGAGAACTATTGGACATAAGAGCGGAACCGGTGGTTCAAGTGGCGCGACTTATCTTGCTTCAACTCTATTTAACCCAATATTTCCTGATCTCTGGCAGATTAGAAGTAAGTTCTAGGCCTTATTGAGCTTGAGATTAAGACCAAGCTCTTGCTCACCTGGTTTTAGATTTAAATCTCGCTCAAATGAGAGAGCAAGTACTTCCTCGCTTATCCAGGCAGCTCCAGCTTCTATTGCCTTTGAAGATTGTTCATCAGAGTTCCACTTAACATGGATGCGATCACTAACATCAAAGCCTGATGCTTTTCTCTCATCTTGAATGGCTCGAATCGTCTCCCTGACAATGCCTTTTGCAATCAACTCACCTGTTAGGTTTAAATCAAGAGCAACGCTCTCTCCAGAGTGAGAGGCAACGGCCCATCCAGTTCTTGGAGTCTCAGTAATTACCAGATCATCTTCAGTAATTTCTGCAGATTTCAAACCATAGATGATTTGAGCTTTACCATCACTTCTTACTTGGTTGACTAATTCTTGGGCATTTGTTGCACTAATAGCCTTTGATATCTCTTGAACATCACCACCAAATTTTGCTCCAAGGGATCTGAAGTTAGCTTTAATTGAGATATCTACTAGATCTGCTCCAGCACTTGCCAGATCATCTAATGACTCAACATTTAACTCATCTGAGATCTGTTCACGTAATTCAGTAGATAGTAACTTCCAACCAGGGGCTGCAATTAGCGCCCGTGATAGTGGCTGGCGAATCTTGACTCCTGATTGCGCTCTTGATGCTCGCCCGAGCTCGACCAATCTTCTAGTCAGAGCTACTGATTTTGATAGCTCCTTATCAATTACTGAAGTATCACTAATTGGAAAATCGGCTAGGTGAACCGAGATAGGGCCATCTTTTTCAACGATGCGAATCAATTTTTGCCAGACATGTTCGGTAATAAATGGAACCATTGGAGCCATAAGCAGCGTGATATTTTTAAGGCAGTGATGCAGCGTTGAAAGAGCTGCGCTATCGCCATCCCAGAATCTTCTTCTTGATCTTCTTACATACCAATTTGATAAGTCGTCGATAAATGTGGCAAGGGCAGATCCAGCTAACTGTGAATCAAAATCGCTTAGAGCTTGATCTACTGTTGCAATTAATTGATTCAATTCACTCAAAATCCAACGGTCCATCGTTGAGAGCTCGCTGGCTTTAGTAATGGGGGAGGGCGAGTAATTGGCAGCTGAGGCGTAGAGAGTTAGAAAAGAAACTGTGTTCCAATAGGTAAGTAGAGTCTTTCTAACTACCTCAGAGATTGCATCGTGGCCAACTCGTCTGGCGCTCCAAGGAGAACCAGCAGCGAGCATGTACCAACGCACTGCATCTGCTCCATGTTTATCCATAAGAGCCATTGGCTCTAATACATTTCCTAGATGCTTACTCATCTTTCGTCCATCTTTATCCAAGATGTGGCCAAGGCAGAGCACGGTTTTATATGAAGATTTATCAAATACTAAAGTGCCAATTGCCATCAAGGTATAGAACCAGCCACGGGTTTGATCAATTGCTTCGCAGATAAAGTCAGCTGGATAAGCCTCTTTGAACTTCTCCTCTGAACCTTGCTTATGGGGATAGCCCCATTGCGCAAAGGGCATTGCACCTGAGTCATACCAACAATCAATAACTTCTGGGGTTCGCACCATCTGCGATGAACAGCTAAGACAGCTAAAAACAATCTCATCAACAAAGGGGCGATGGAGTTCAAGATCAGTTAAATCTTTGCCATAACGGCTCTGCAGTTGGGCCTTTGAGGCAAAGGCTTCCTCATGTTTATTATCGCATCTCCAAATTGGAAGGGGAGTACCCCAGTAGCGATTTCGCGAGAGAGCCCAATCGATATTGTTATTTAGCCAATCGCCATAACGACCATTTTTGATGGTCTCTGGATGCCAATCGGTAGCAGCATTTTCTCGAAGTAAAGCATCTTTGATTTTTGTGGTTCTTATGTACCAAGAAGGTTGAGCGTAATAGATAAGGGGAGTGTGACATCTCCAGCAATGTGGATAGGAGTGCTCATATTGTTGGTGTTTATAAAGCACTCCAGATTTCTTTAGCTCTTTAATTAGGATCTTATCTGCTTGCTTAAAGAACATTCCTCCAACTGTTGCAATGCCTGCTTCAAATTCACCATTTGGAGCAATTGGATTTACAACTGGCAGGCCATATTTGCGGCAGGTTTGCAAGTCATCTGCGCCAAAGGCTGGGGCTTGATGGACTAATCCAGTGCCATCTTCGGTGGTTACATAATCTGCCAGAACTACATAGTGAGCATCAGGAATATCAATAAAGTTAAAGGGAGGTTGATATTTAATCTTCTCTAATTGACTTCCCTTCAGCTCTCTTAGAATTTCATAGTTGCTACCTACGAGCTCAACTAAATTCTTTGCTATCACTAATACTTCAGAGCTAACTTCTTTCTCAGGATCAGCTTTTGTGCTAACTACCAAGTAATCAACATCTGGGTTTACTGCAATTGCAGTATTTGATACCAAGGTCCAAGGCGTTGTGGTCCAAACTAGAAGGGATGCGCCAAGTTCTTTTAGCTCTCCATCTGTGATTGGAAAGCGGAGATAAACACTTGGGTCAGTCACGCTCTCATAGCCTTGAGCTAGCTCATGATCTGATAGACCGGTGCCACATCTTGGGCAATATGGAGCTACGCGATAATCCTGAACTAATAGACCTTTACTATGAATCTGAGCAAGTGACCACCAGACGCTTTCAATATATTCATTAGACATCGTCCAATAGGCCTGATCAAAATCAACCCAGAAACCCATTCGCTCAGTCATCTCAGTAAATGCGCCCACATGTCTCTGCACCGATTGACGACACTTTTCATTAAAGGCAGCAATTCCAAATTTTTCTATATCGCCTTTGCCAGAAAATCCCAACTCTTTCTCAACTGCAATCTCAACCGGAAGGCCATGGCAATCCCAACCTGCTTTACGGATTACATACTTACCTTTCATGGTTTGATAGCGAGGAAATACATCCTTAAAAACTCTAGCTTCAATATGGTGAGTTCCTGGCAGCCCATTTGCAGTTGGCGGCCCTTCATAAAAAGTCCAGCTCTGACCACCTTGGCGCATTTGGACGCTGCTATGGAAAATATCTTGGGTTTGCCAGAAATCTAAAACTTCATGTTCTACTTTTGGAAGATCGATTGAGGCAGATAACGGGAGATAAGGCGAATTACTTGCCACTGAAAAACCCCCTCGAAATTCGAATAAAACGCTCTTCGATCTCTTGGAGGGGCGATCTTGCGACCGCGGTACCACCCACCTTGCAGCTTTCTGCTGCCGCTTTTTTAAAAAAAACTTACTGCTGGTTCTAGATGAGCTCTTGACTCACTTCTTCCAACTCGCTCACAGGTGATTGCCTGGTCATCGCGATAACTGATGTAAGCGCGCTCATTCTAGCCTATAGCGGGGCGAGTGGCATTTAAATCAATAAACCTTTAGCCTTCGCCGTTGTGGCATTAAAAAAGAAAGTCCGCTCAGCGGTTGCGAAGTTTAAGAAGAAATCTAGCCCAGCGAAGGCAAAACCTAAGGCCAAGAGCGTTAAGCCAAAGGCTAAAAAAGCGCCAGTAAAAAAAATTGCAGCTAAGAATGCTCCCGCGAAAAAAGCGCCAGTAAAGAAAGCACCAGTTCGCCCAACTCTTGCTAAGAAGGCGCCTTTAAAGAAAGCCCCTGCCCAGATTATGAAGGGTGCGCATAAGACTGCTCTTACCAGCAGCACTGCAAAAGGTGGAGCAACAACAATTTCAGTTTATAAACCAGAGATAGAGGCAAGTGATCTTGTAGTTGTTCCAGAAAAACGTTTAGTAATGCCTCCGCCAATTAGAACGCCAAAGTTAGGAAAGAAAGCCCCAGCGCTAAAGCCAGTGAAGGCAGCGCCTTCGCCCTTCGTTCTTGATGGCGAAGAATCTTGGAGCGCTACTGAGATGAAAGCAATTAAATCTGAACTTTCGAAAGATTTAGCAAGGTTGCAAAAAGAACTTGCAGCAATTGAAAGTGAAATGGATGATCTAATTGAAGCTTCAGGAGTTGGAGCTGGCGATGATCAAGCTGATGCTGGCGCTAAGACATTTGAACGCGAACATGAGATATCGCTGGTCTATAACGCCAGAGATATGGTTCTTCAGACTGAGAGAGCGTTAGAGCGAATTGAAACGAAAACTTATGGGCGATGTGAAGATTGTGAAAGTGCGATTGGAAAAGCCCGTCTCCAAGTTTTCCCTCGGGCCACTCTCTGCATGTTATGCAAACAGAAGGAAGAGCGCCGATAAGGTCGTCGGGTGCTAATCGCGCGCGACGACTCTTTATAGCAATTACAGTAGTAATTTTTGCACTCGACCTAATTAGTAAGAATTGGGCTCTCTCCTATCTTCAATACCGAGAGCCAGTAAAGCTCATAGGAGATTTTCTTCAATTAACTTTTGCCACAAATCCAGGTGCTGCTTTTAATTTAATTGCTGATGCCACCTTAATTCTGAGCTCTTTAAAACTCTGTGTAGCTGCCTTCATTCTCTATTTCATTGGCAGAGTTACTAATGGGTCTTGGGCAATTGCCTTAGGCCTACTACTTGGCGGAGTTCTTGGAAATTTGATGGATCGAGCCTTTAGGCCGCCGGGGCCATGGAGAGGCGAAGTTATTGATTGGATAGAGCTACCTAATTGGCCAGTATTTAACATTGCTGATTCAGCGATTGTCACTTCAGCGATTTTAATGAGCCTTCTAGCAATTCGAAATATTGAGCCATATAAGAAGGTTATTTAATGGAGCGTGAGAAGAGAGCGATTCAGATAGATCAAGCGCAAGATGGCCAGAGAGTTGATACAGCTTTAGCAAAAGTTTTAGAGCTATCAAGAAGCGTTGTGGCTGATCTACTTAATGCTGGTGAAGTTTTGCAGGGAAAGAAACCGCTTTCAAAATCAGATCGGGTTAGCGCGGGAGATCGATTAACTGTTTTAATGCCAGCTCTCTATGATCCACTGGAGTTAAAAGAAACCCCAATTGATACTCTTGAAATTATCTATGACGATGATGATGTTGTCGTAGTTAATAAACCAGTGGGTTGCGCTGCGCATGCAAGTCCAGGCTGGATGGGACCAACTGTTGTCGGAGCTCTTCTTGCCAGGGGTTATCGAATCTCAACAACTGGCCCCCAAGAGCGTCAGGGAATTGTGCAGAGGCTAGATGCCGGAACTTCTGGACTAATGCTCTTGGCAAAGCATGAGCGCTCCTACATTTCTATGAAGAATCAATTTAGAAATCGCAGTATCGAAAAGGTTTATCGCACACTCATTCAGGGACATATTGATCCAGTTGAGGGAAGTATTGATGCTCCAATTGGTCGCCACCCAAGAGAGGATTATCGTTTTGCTGTCGTTGCCGATGGCAAGGCGAGCATTACCCACTATGAATTAATTGAGTATTACCAAGGAGCATCTCTGTTAAAAGTAGTTTTAGAAACTGGAAGAACTCACCAGATTCGAGTTCACTTCAATGCCCTGCGCCATCCTTTAGTTGGCGACCTTGCTTATGGAGGAGATCCTGTCCTTGCTGCACGCCTAGAGCTAAAGAGACCTTGGCTACACGCAATGGAGCTATCTTTTAATCAACCCTCAAGTGATCAGCGAATCACCCTAAATGCCCCACTGCCTGATGATCTAACGCGCGCCCTTGCGTTGCTTGCCGTCAAGTGAGAGCAAGAGAGTAATCTGCCCGACCGTGAGCCAGGGTTTTGTCCATCTACATGTCCATACTGAGTATTCGATGCTCGATGGAGCAGCTCGCGTTGAAAAATTAGCTGAGGAAGTAGCCCGCTCTGGCGATGGCGCAATCGCTATGACTGATCATGGAAATGTTTTTGGCGCTTTTGATTTCTATAAAACTATGAAGAGCGCAGGGGTTAAACCCATCATTGGAATAGAGGCCTATGTAGCTCCAGAGTCAAGGTTTGAAAAAAAGCGAGTCAAGTGGGCTGAGGGCGGAGAAGATGATGTCTCAGGAGGTGGGGCCTATACCCATATGACGCTCTGGGCTGAAAATAATGTTGGCCTTGCTAATTTATTTCGCCTTTCTTCCCTTGCATCGCTAGAAGGTTTTTACTACAAACCAAGAATGGATCGCGAGTTGCTCTCGCAATATGGCCAAGGATTAATTGCAACAACAGGCTGCGCGGCAGGAGAGATTCAAACTCGCATCAGAATGGGGGCATATAACGAAGCCCGGGCGGCTGCAGCAAATTACCGCGATATTTTTGGAGCAGATAATTACTTTGTTGAAATTATGGATCATGACATTGAAATTGAAAGACGTGTTAAAGATGATTTAATAAAGCTCTCAAAAGAACTAGGGCTTCCACTCGTTGCAACAAACGATCTTCACTACACCTATGCCGATGATGCTAAACATCACGAAGCACTTCTCTGTATTCAATCAGGAACAACTCTGGCTGATCCAAAGAGATTCAAATTTGAAGGCAAAGAGTATTACCTCAAAGATGCAGCAACGATGCGCCGTATCTTTAAAGACCTTGAAATTGCCTGCGATAACACCCTTGCAATCGCCGAACGCTGCAATATTACGATGCGCGAGAATGAAAATTTGCTCCCTCAATTTTCAGTTCCTGAAGGCGAGAGTGAGAACTCTTGGCTAATTAAAGAAGGCGAACGAGGCTTATTAGAGAAATTTGGCGCAAAGAGCATGGATGAGATTGCACCTCAGTATCAGGCGCGCCTTCATTTTGAATTAGATGTTATGACCAAGATGGGATTTGCAGGTTACTTCTTAGTTGTTGCAGACCTTGTAGCTCAAGCCAAGAGAGAGGGAATTCGTGTTGGTCCGGGGAGAGGATCGGCTGCTGGATCTCTTGTTTCATACTCTTTAGGAATTACCGGACTTGATCCAATTAAACATGGATTGCTCTTTGAGCGTTTCTTAAATCCAGACCGCATATCGATGCCTGATATTGACTTGGACTTTGATGAGCGTAGACGCTCAGAGATGATCAGATATGCCACCAATAAATATGGCGATGATCGAGTTGCTCAGATTATTACCTATGGAACTATTAAATCTAAAGCTGCGATTAAAGATGCTGCCAGAGTTTTGGGCTATCCATACGCGCTAGGTGAGCGATTAACTAAGGCTCTACCTCCTTCGATTATGGGTAAAGATATTTCACTTCAAGGGGTATTTGATAAAGAAAATGAGCGCTTTGGCGAAGCACAAGAATTTAGAAATATCTATGAGAGCGATCCTGATTCCAAAACTATCGTTGATATGGCCAAGGGACTTGAAGGACTCAAGCGACAATGGTCAGTTCATGCTGCCGGGGTGATTCTTAGTAGAGAGCCTTTGATAGATGTCATTCCGATCCATCGAAGAGAGGCTGATGGATCAATCATTACTCAATTTGATATGGGCGCATGCGAAGCAACAGGGCTATTAAAGATGGACTTTCTCGGACTTCGTAATCTCTCAGTTCTAGATGACTGTCTAGAAAATATCAAGAGCAACCAGGCAAAGACAATTGTTCTAGAGTCTTTAGAGCTCTCAGATAAAAAGACATTCGAATTACTCTCAAGAGGTGAGACTCTAGGAGTATTCCAATTAGATAGCGCTCCAATTCGAGCTCTACTTAGATCAATGGCGCCAGATTCATTTGAAGATATTTCAGCTGTTATCGCTCTTTATCGCCCTGGCCCTATGGGAGTTAATGCTCATAATGATTATGCAGATCGCAAGAATAAACGTAAGAGAATTGAACCGATTCATCCTGAGTTAAGTGCAGCACTTGATGAGATTCTGGCAGATACTTATGGACTTATTGTTTATCAAGAACAAGTTATGGCAATTGCACAGAAACTTGCTGGTTTCTCTCTAGGTCGAGCAGATTTACTACGTAAAGCTATGGGTAAGAAGAATAAAGAGATTCTTGATAAAGAGTATGTTCACTTCGAAGAGGGCATGCGTAACAATGGATTCTCAAGTATTGCTATCGAAGAGCTATGGAAGACGCTGATTCCATTCTCTGATTACGCCTTTAATCGAGCACATAGCGCAGGCTATGGCGTTCTCTCATTCTGGACCGCCTATCTAAAGGCCAATTATCCAACTGAGTACATGGCAGCGCTACTTACTAGCGTCAGGGATGCTAAAGATAAGTCAGCGCTTTACTTAAATGAATCTCGCCGAATGGGAATTAAGGTTCTGCCTCCTGATGTTAATTTCTCAAATGCGGAGTACACCCCAGGTGGTAATGACATTCGATTTGGTCTTACTGCCATTAGAAACATTGGGGAAAATGTTGTCGCATCGATTGTTAAAAATCGAAACGAGAAAGGTAAGTACACCTCCTTTAGTGATTTTCTAGCCAAAGTTGATCAAACGGTCTGTAATAAAAAAACGATAGAGTCCCTAATTAAAGCTGGGGCCTTTGACTCCCTTGGCCACTCTCGTAAGGGGCTCATGAGTATTTATCTTGAAGCCATTGATTCAGTATTAGAAGAAAAACGTGCCCAGGCTATTGGTCAATTTGATTTATTCGGTGGGGCAAATGAAATTAGCGCTAATGGCATCGCAACTCTGGCGCTGGAAGTTAGTGATCAAGAGTGGGAGAAGGCCCTTCTACTTGCCTATGAGAGAGAAATGCTGGGCCTCTATGTTTCAGATCATCCACTTCTTGGAGTGGAGCATGTATTAAGGAGCGCAACTGATACAACAATTAGTCAGATTTTAGATGAAGGGGTAGTTCACGAGCAGATTATTACCATCGCTGGGTTAATCACAGCGGTTCAGCGAAAAGTGAGCAGGCAAGGTCAATCCTGGGCGATTGTTACAGTTGAAGATCTTGAAGGCGCGATTGATGTGCGCTTCTTCTCATCTACTTATCAAACCCATGCCCTAAATCTAATTGAAGATCGAATCGTAATTATTCGCGGAAGAATTGATAAACGTGAAGAGACGCCGCAAATTACCGCTCTAGAGTTAAGTCTTGCTGACATTAATCAAGCACCGATTGGACCCTTTGTAATCAAACTTGAAGCCGAGCGATGCACACCTCCTGTTGTTGATCGAATGAAGGAGATATTGCGTTCCCATCCTGGAACTAGAGAAGTTCATCTAAAAATTGAAGGTGGAACAAAGAACACTATCCTTAAGCTTGATGATGGATTGAAAATTACTGCCTCACCAAGCCTGAGCGCAGACCTCAAGTCAATTCTCGGCCCAGATTGTTTGGTTTAGGCAAGGAAATCCTCTGCGAGGTAATTGCTTGCTCAATTAGAATAGCTAAGTGAGCCAAGCCAATCTTGTTAGAACCTTAGATCTAAGGGGTAAAGAGTTATCTAAAGCTCAATACCAAGAACTGCTCCCCAGGGCTGAGATGGATATCGCCTCTGCGATGAAGGCTATTGAGCCAATTATTGAATCTGTAAGAAAGGGAAGTGAGCAGACCCTTCTCGATCTAAGTCTCAAATTTGATGGCGTTGCTCCTAGTGGCCTTAGAGTTCCTCAGAAAGAAATTGATAAGGCGCTTGCGCAATTAGATCCAAATCTTGAGAGCGTAATTAATGAGGCGATAAGAAGAGTTCGAAGTGTTCATAAGGATCAAGTGCGATCAAGTGCGTTAACCAGAGTTGTTGATGGCGGGGAAGTTGAAGAGCGTTGGATTCCTGTTGATCGAGTTGGTCTATATGTTCCAGGAGGAAAAGCGGTTTATCCCAGTTCAGTGATTATGAATGTAGTCCCTGCTCAAATTGCTGGGGTTAAAAGTATTGCTCTGGCATCACCTGCTCAAGTCAATAACTCTGGTTGGCCAAATCCAACAATCTTGGCAACCTGTGCAATCCTTGGAATTAATGAAATCTATGCAATGGGAGGCGCGCAAGCAATTGCAGCCTTTGCCTACGGAGTTCGTAGCGTTGTCGATGGAGTTACCCAAGAGATATTAGAGCCAGTTGATTTAGTTACCGGGCCAGGAAATATTTATGTAGCGGCAGCAAAGAGAGCGCTGCGCGGAAAAATTGGTATTGACTCTGAGGCTGGACCAACTGAAATTGCAATTGTGGCTGATAAGAGCGCTAGAGCAGGTGAAGTAGCTGCAGATCTAATTAGTCAAGCAGAGCATGACAGTATTGCCGCAGCAGTTTTGATTACAGATTCTTTAGAGTTGGCAGATCAAGTGCAGATTGAGTTAAAGACGAGGGTAATGGCAACCAAACATAGTCAGCGAATACTCCAAGCGCTTTATGGCATTCAATCAGCAATCGTTATTACAGATAATCTTGATCAATCTCTAGATGTAGCAAATGCATACGCTGCTGAGCATCTTGAGCTACTAACGACAGACCCTAAGAGAGATAGTAAGAAAATTAGAAATGCAGGTGCTGTATTTCTTGGGCGCACCTCACCAGTTTCACTTGGTGACTATCTAGCAGGCTCAAACCACGTTCTTCCAACGGGAGGGTGTGCATGTCATTCAAGCGGGCTATCGGTGCAAACTTTCTTAAGGGGCCTTCACTTTATCTCCTATAACGAGAAAGCCTTTAGCGAAATTGCACCTAGCGTTATTACCTTTGCAAATGCTGAAGATCTTCCCGCTCATGGTGAAGCGATATCTGCACGCTTTGAAGCGGGTAAGGATTTGTAATGAGTGATCGCTGGCCAAAATGGCTCAAATTAAATGAGAGCTTAAAGGATTTGATGCCATATGGCGCGCCGCAAATTTCTCTAGCAAATCGACTAAATACCAATGAGAATCCCTATCAACTAAGTGTGAGTTTGCAGGCAAGTATTAACGCAGCAATTGCTAAGGAAGTTAAAAACCTTAATCGTTATCCAGATCGCGATGCGATAAAACTCAGAGGAGCACTTGCTGATGAGATTAAACGGCAGAGTGGTTTAAGTTTTGGAGTTGAAAATATCTGGGCAGCAAATGGAAGTAATGAGATTCTGCAGAGTATTGCACTTGCTTTCTCTGGCGATGCGATGGGCTTTGAGCCCTCTTACTCTATGCACCCCCTGATTAATCGCTCTGTTGGCAAGAAGTGGATATCTATTCCAAGGCAGGCCAATTTCTCACTAGATGTCCCTGCCTCATTAAAAGCTATTAGGGATCTAAAGCCTGGTCTGGTCTATTTAACAACTCCAAATAATCCAAGTGGCAATGCCACACCTATTGAGCACGTCGAGCAGATGGCTAAAACTTGCCAAGAAGTGGGAGCAATTTTTGTAGTTGATGAGGCCTATGCAGAATTCTCAAATAATATATCAGCTCTCTCTCTTTTGAATAGATTCCCAAATGTAATCATCTCAAGGACGATGAGTAAGGCATTTGCATTCGCCGGAGTAAGAGTTGGATACATGATTGCAGATCCGATACTTATTGAAGCGATGTTATTAATAAGATTGCCATATCACTTAAGTTCTCTAACGCAGGCAGCAGCGCTAGCTGCTCTCACTCATAGCCAAGAGTTATCGGCGCAAATTGCAAAGATCATTGACTCCCGCAATTTTCTAGCTAAAGAGCTAGAGAGCCTCGGCCTTGTCGTTATTGATTCGGAGGCAAATTTTCTGCTCTTTACTGGATTTAAAGAGAGCGCAAGTGAGCTATTTACGAAATTGGTAGATAAGGCAGTATTGATTCGTGATGTCTCAATACCTGGATATCTACGGGTAACAATCGGTACTGAAGATGAGAATAAGGCTTTCCTTGAGGCCTTAACCTCGATTCTTTAACCAACTTGGGCTAACAAGCCAAGATAATTGAGTCGCAAGTACTGGCCTTGATAGGGGATAATTTCTCCCATGGCCAATCCCAGAAAATCTCGCGTGGAGCGCGTTACTAAAGAATCTAGCGTTGTAGTTGAGCTAACCCTTGATGGCACTGGGGTATGCAATGTAGAAACTGGCGTCCCATTCTTTGATCATATGATTTCGCAACTGGGAAAGCATTCTGGTTTTGATTTAACTGTAAAAACCAATGGAGACATCTCTGTAGATTCGCATCACAGCGTAGAAGACACTTCTCTGGCTATTGGACAGGCTCTACGAGAGGCCCTTGGAGATAAATCGGGGATTAGAAGATTTGGCAACTCACTTGTTCCACTTGATGAAGTGTTGGTGCAAGCAGCTGTTGATTTATCAGGTCGTCCATATCTGGTTCATCGCGCACCTGAGATAGTTGAATTGATAGGAACTTTTGATACCACCCTTGGAAGACACATTTGGGAATCAATAGTCTCTGAGGCAAGAATTGGGCTACACATCAGAGTTCTTGAAGGAAGAAATGCCCACCATGTTCTTGAGGCACAATTTAAAGCTGTAGCACAAGCATTTAAGGATGCGGTTGCTTTAGATCCTCGCTCTGGAGGAATCCCTTCGACTAAGGGCGTTCTTTGATAGCCATCCTCGATTATGGCTCAGGAAATATTCGTTCTGCACAGAGAGCATTTGAAAAAACAAAACATCAAGTCATAGTCACATCTGATTATCAAGAGGCTGCTGGCGCTGATGGCTTAGTAGTTCCTGGGGTAGGCGCTTTTGGATCTTGCATGAAGGCTCTACTAAAAATAGATGGCGATAAAATTATTAAAGAAAGACAACAAGAGAAGAAGAAAACTCTTGGAATCTGTGTTGGAATGCAAATTCTCTTTGAGACTAGCGATGAGCTACTAGATGGTGAAAGCATTAAAGGGTTGGGAATTTTTCCAGGCAAAGTAGTTCGACTAGAGGCTCCAGTTATCCCACATATGGGCTTTAATGAAGTTCAGGTTGATGAATCAAGTAAATTGTTTCAAGGCATTGAAAAAGAACGTTTTTACTTCGTTCACTCATATGCCGCTAAAGATCCAGTAGATGGCGCTAACTCTTATTGCGACTATGGCGGAGGATTTCTTGCTGCGATTGAAAGTCAAACAGTTAGCGCAGTGCAATTTCATCCAGAAAAGAGTGGAGCAGCAGGACTTGCTCTAATTGAAAATTGGGCATCTGGGTTATGAAAAAATTAGAACTTCTTCCCGCTGTTGATGTTCGCTCAGGCCAAGCTGTTCGCCTGGTAAAAGGAGAGCTATCTGCCCAGAGCAATTATGGTTCAGCACTTGATGCTGCCCTTGATTTTCAAAAGGCAGGCGCAGAATGGATTCACTTAGTTGACCTTGATGCTGCTTTTGGAACGGGATCAAATCATGAACTTCTTGCAGAGGTAGTTGGAAAATTGGATATCAAGGTTGAGTTATCAGGGGGTATCAGAGATGAGGAGAGCCTGGAGCGGGCACTTGCCACGGGATGTCAGCGAATCAATTTAGGCACTGCAGCTCTTGAAAGCCCTGAATGGAGCGCATCGGTAATTAAGAGATTTGGGGAGAGGATTGCAGTTGGTCTTGATGTGCGAGGACGAACGCTAGCAGCAAGAGGTTGGACTCGAGATGGTGGTGATCTCTTTGAAACGCTAGAGCGCTTAGATAATGATGGTTGCACTCGATATGTCGTAACAGATGTGAATAAGGATGGAACTCTTCAAGGACCAAACTTGGAATTATTGAAGATGGTCTGTGCGGCAACTAGCCGACCGGTAATTGCTTCAGGGGGCATCTCCCAATTAAGTGATATTCAAGCCCTTCGCGAGTTAACTCATATTGGTATCGAAGGAGCAATTGTTGGAAAAGCACTTTATGCTCAAAATTTCACACTTGAGCAGGCTCTAGAGGTGGCATCTAAATGAGCCTTGCCACGCGAATAATTCCTTGTCTTGATGTTAAAGACGGAAGAGTTGTAAAAGGTATTAATTTTTTAGATTTAGTTGATGCTGGAGATCCAGTAGAGATGGCTCAGATCTATAACAACGAGGGCGCTGATGAGATTACCTTTCTGGATATCACCGCTAGTAGCCAGGGCCGGAGCACAACCCTTGAGGTAGTGCGAAGGAGCGCAGATCAATTGTTTATCCCCCTAACGGTTGGGGGAGGGATAAGTAGTACAGATGATGTGAATCAACTGCTAAGAGCTGGAGCCGATAAGGTCTCTATCAATACTGCCGCCCTAAAGCGTCCAGAATTAATAAATGAAATTAGTGAGAGCTTTGGAAGTCAAGTTTTAGTTATTTCAATAGATGCAAAGAGATCTCGAAGTAGTAGTGGATTTGAAGTAACTACTCATGGTGGTTCTATCTCAACTGGCATCGATGCCCTTGATTGGATTAAAGAGGCAATCGAAAGAGGAGTAGGAGAGATTCTGCTTAACTCCATGGATACTGATGGAACAAGAGCAGGATATGACTTGGAATTAATCCGTTTAGTCCGTGCAATTTCTCCTGTTCCAATCATTGCAAGTGGTGGAGCAGGGGATATCTCAGATTTTGCTAAAGCTCTGGAATCAGGGGCTGATGCCCTTCTTGCCGCCAGCGTTTTTCACTTTGGCATCTATCGCATCTCAGATATCAAGCGTGATCTTGATAGAAAAGGCTTTACTGTGCGCCAAGGCAATCAAATAGGTCAGAATTAGGCCATGTCGCAGGAAATTATCAATCGCTTGAATAAAGCTGGAGAGTTAATCCCGGCAATTGTTCAAGATTGTGTGAGTAAAGAGGTATTGATGCTTGCATGGGTAAATCTGCAAGCCTATGAGGCAACTATTGCTACCTCAAAAGCAACTTTTTGGAGTAGAAGTAGGAGCCAACTCTGGGTTAAGGGGGAGAGTTCTGGAAATTACCAAGATGTTGTAGAAATAAAATATGACTGCGACTCTGACTCACTACTTTTTCTAGTGCATTCACATGGCCCTGCCTGCCACACAGGGCAAACCTCCTGTTTCTACCGAAGCGTTGAGAGAATATAGATGGAGCGGTTAAGCCTTGAACAATTTCGTGCTTATGCAAAGGAATATAACGTTATTCCTGTTGCCCAACTACTACTTGCAGATAACGAAACTCCTCTAACCCTCTATTCAAAGTTAGCTCAAAATCGTGAAAATACATTTCTCCTAGAGTCAGCAGAACATGGTGGAGCATGGTCTAGATACTCATTTATTGGCGTAAGAAGCGAAGCAACCCTTACAGAGAAAAATGGAGTTGCTCATTGGCTTGGAAGCATGCCAGCAGGTGCACCGAGTGGAATTGATCCCTTAGAGGCGTTAATGATTGCTTCTAAACATCTTCGTTCGCCAAAGATAGAGAATCTGCCTCCACTAACAGGTGGCTTAGTTGGCTATATGGGATTTGACGCGGTGCGAAGGCTTGAGAAACTTCCAACTCTAGGAGTAGATGAGTTAAAGCTTCCAGAAATTGCTTTCATGTTGACTACAGATTTAGCTGTCTATGATCACCTCCAAGGAACTGTAATTCTCATAGCTAATGCCATCAATTGGGATGGTTCAGATGAGCGAGTAGATCAGGCCTATCAATCGGCTATTAATAGATTAGATCTAATGCAGGAATCGCTTCTAAATAAGTTAGATAGCAATATCTCCAAAATAGCGAAGAAGAGCCCACCTTCTTTTACTGCCAATTTTAGTAAAGAGCAATACTGTTTAAATGTTGAGAGCATAAAAGAGCAGATTAGATCGGGCGAGGCCTTTCAAGTTGTCTTATCTCAGAGATTTACGATGGATTGCCAAGCATCCTCACTTGATGCATATCGAATGCTAAGGCTCCATAATCCCAGCCCATATATGTATCACTTCAGATTTGCAGATGGATTAAGCGTTGTTGGCTCAAGCCCAGAGGCGCTAGTTAAAGTAACTGGCAGTGAAGTAATGGTTCATCCCATTGCCGGAACTCGTAAGCGCTCTACAAACCAAGAAGAGGATTTAAGGCTAGGCGAGGAGCTCTTGGCAGATCCTAAAGAGCGAGCCGAGCATTTAATGCTAGTAGATCTTGGAAGAAATGATTTGGGAAGAGTCTGCGCACCTGGCAGCGTTAACGTTGTTGAGTTCATGCAGATTGAGAGATATTCCCATGTCATGCATATTGTCTCAACTGTTATTGGCCAGCTAGATAGCTCTAAAACATCTGTAGAAGCTTTATATGCAGTCTTTCCCGCAGGCACACTCTCAGGAGCGCCTAAGCCAAGAGCGATGGAGATAATTGAAGAGTTAGAACCATCGAGACGAGGAATCTATGGTGGCGCTATTGGGTATATCGATTTCACTGGAAATCTTGATACCTGTATTGCAATTAGAACTGCAGTGATAAAGGATAAGAAAGCATATGTGCAAGCAGGGGCCGGAATAGTTGCAGATTCAAATCCAGTTAGTGAATATGAAGAGTGTTTAAATAAAGCTGCAGCAGTCCTTGGAGCAATTGAAGCGGCAAACTCATTGGAACCAATTAGGCAAGAGGGTTAGTTGCGATGAGCGTTCTTGATTCGATTATCGCTGGTGTATTAGAAGATCAAGCAAGGCGCCAACTATCTAACTCTGAATTAGAGGAGAAGATGGCATTAGCTGCTAAGCCTCTTGATGTTTTGTCAGCTCTAAGCAGAGAGAAGTTTTCAATTATTGCTGAAGTTAAGCGCTCTAGCCCCAGTAAGGGATCTCTTGCTCAAATACCTTCTCCAGAAAAACTAGCAAGACAATATCAAGAGGGTGGCGCAGCAGTTATTAGCGTATTGACTGAGCAGAGACGCTTTGGTGGATCGCTAGAGGATTTTGCAAAAGTTAGAGAAGAGGTCTCAATCCCGCTGCTGCGGAAAGATTTTATAGTTAATGACTATTTAGTTCGAGAATCAAGAGCCTACGGGGCAGATCTAGTCCTGCTAATTGTTGCAGCGCTAAGTGATGAAGCACTTGGGCAGCTCTATCATCTAGTTATAGATCTTGGAATGCAAGCACTTATCGAGGTTCACAATCAAGAGGAGCTTGAACGGGCGTTTGCCATAGATCCAAAAATAATTGGAGTAAATGCGCGAAACCTAAAAACTCTAGAGATTGAAAAGAGTAATTTCTCAAAGCTTCTGCCTCTGATTCCATCTGGAATTATTCGCATTGCAGAGTCTGGTATGTCAGAGCCGATAGATGGGCGAGGCGCCTTAATCGCTGGAGCAGATGCGATCTTGGTAGGGGAGGCTCTTGTGAAATCAGAGAATCCTGCAGCTAGCGTTCGTGAATTCTTAAATGTCGCAAACTCTTAAGGGAAAGTAGACTAAAGGGCATGGAGCGCATTGAAATTGTTGGCCACTTTGGCTCCTATGGTGGGCGCTTTGTCCCAGAGGCACTAATTGGTGCGCTAGATGAATTAGAGGCAGCTCATAACTCGGCTTCTAAAGATCCTGAATTTCAAAGAGAACTAAACCATCTACATAAGAGCTATACCGGTCGGCCATCAATTATCACTGAGGCTAAGAGATTTGCAGAGCATGCTGGAAATGCAAGAATTCTGTTAAAGCGTGAAGATTTGAATCACACCGGTAGCCATAAGATAAATAATGTTCTTGGTCAAGCACTTCTCACCAAACGCATGGGTAAGAAGCGAATAATTGCTGAAACTGGCGCAGGACAACATGGCGTTGCTTCAGCAACTGCAGCAGCCCTGCTTGGTCTTGAGTGTGTGGTTTATATGGGCGAGGAAGATACTAAGCGCCAATCTCTAAACGTAGCCAGAATGAAGTTACTTGGTGCAACTGTTGTGCCAGTTACAACTGGCTCTAAAACTCTAAAAGATGCAATTAATGAAGCGATGCGTGATTGGGTAACAAATGTTTCAACTACTCACTACCTATTAGGAACTGTTGCCGGTCCCCATCCTTTCCCAACAATGGTTAGAGATTTTCATCGCATAATTGGAGTAGAGGCAAGGCAGCAAGTTTTAGAGATGACCAACAGGCTTCCTGATGCTGTTTTAGCTTGCGTTGGCGGAGGATCAAATGCGATAGGAATCTTCCACCCTTTCATTGATGATGCAGGGGTTCGCCTAATAGGTTTTGAAGCTGGCGGATCTGGAGTTGAAAGCGGCAAACACGCTGCAACTATTGTTGGTGGAACCCCCGGAGTTCTTCATGGCACCAGGTCTTATCTACTACAAGATAGCGATGGCCAAACCATCGAGTCTCATTCAATTTCTGCAGGTCTTGATTATCCAGGAGTAGGTCCGGAGCACGCATACCTTCATGACATTGGGCGAGCTGAGTATCGAGCAATTACAGATGATCAAGCGATGCATGCCTTCTCACTACTTTCAAAGAGTGAGGGAATAATTCCTGCGATAGAAACGGCTCACGCGCTAGCTGGAGCGCTTCAAGTTGGAAATGAATTGGGAAGTGGAGCAATCCTTCTTATCAATCTCTCGGGACGTGGTGATAAAGATGTACAAACAGCTGCGCAATACTTTGGAATTCCTCTTTAGGAATATTGCAATCAATGAATAAAGAGAGTTTGGCGCAGGTCTTTGCACGAGCTAAGAGCGAGAATCGAGCAGCCTTAATAGGTTATATGCCAGCAGGTTTTCCAACTCTTGAGGGTTCTAAGGAATTAATAAGGGCGCTAATTGATGGCGGGGTAGATATTGTTGAAGTGGGTTTTGCATATAGCGATCCAGTTATGGATGGAGCGATAATTCAAGAAGCTGCTGAAATTGCTCTAAGAAACAGAACTGGCGCTAAGGAAGTCTTGGAGGTGGTCTCTAGCGTAAGTGTGCCTTCTTTAGTTATGTCTTATTGGAATCCCATTGAGCGATATGGAGTTAAGCAGTTTACAGAGGCACTTGCTAGCGCGGGGGGAGTTGGAGTTATCACTCCAGATTTAACTATTGAGGAGTCAGGCGATTGGATTGAGGAGACAGAGAGAAATGACTTGCATCGCGTTTATGTTGTTGCTCCTAGTACAGATGATTCAAGATTAGCTAAAGTTGCAGGCAAATGTTCTGGCTTTGTTTATGTAGCAAGTCTTATGGGAGTAACTGGCGCGAGGAATTCTTTATCTGATAACGCTAGTGAGTTAGTTGCAAGGCTTCGCAAAGTAACAGATCTTCCAATTGCGGTGGGCCTTGGAGTTTCAACTGCTGAGCAGGCTGCAAGTGTTGCAAAGTTTGCCGATGGGGTGATTGTGGGCTCAGCATTTATTAAGTTAGTACTACAGGCTCCTGATATCGCCCAGGCATGCAAAAGCGTAACCTTGCTAGCCCGCGAGTTGTCTGAAGGGGTCAGACAGGGCCGAGTCGGCTAGTTTCTAGAACTTGGTTTAGACTTAGAGCCATTATTAGTTGAGAAAATCCAAAGGAGTAAAAATAGTGCCAAAAGAACCGCGCCAAAGAAAAGTAAGTGACTCT
>JAURJF010000019.1 GCA_030832365.1 Candidatus Nanopelagicales bacterium | reverse complement strand
TGGCCACATCTCATTCCTATCTCAAGATGGAACCTACTCAGTTCTACCAAGTGGTGAAATTGGCGCAGCAGGGACACTTACATCTGCTGGGGTAATAATAATTACCGAAAAATATGACAATCGGTGGAGGATGCTACTTAATGGTACTTATCTCCCATTAACCCAAACTGAAAATGGGGTACCAAGGTTTTATGTTTCAGAACCTGGAGATTTCCTAATCTTCCATGACGCCACTTCAAGAAGAGCCTGGGTCTCGCTTCAACTATTGACCTTTCTTACCTTAATTGTTCTCGCCCTTCCTGCTCGTCGCAGAAGAAGTCAGATGAGTGAGCAGGAGTTGGCATGAAAGAGACTCGAGCTAGCTTTGCGCTTTTGATTTTTATCATCATTGCTCATATTGCTCACCTACTTCCCCAGACCTCTTCTACTTCTATTGTTACTCAGTCATATCCAGCAACGGCATGTCCTGCTGGGGTATCTGGAGCGCAAGCAACTGCCTTACTTGCCTCTAAAAATATTGAGATTAGAAATATCAATCAACCAAATGCAGAGCTAAAGAAGAATGGCTCTGGAAGCTATCCGCTCAATCGCGGAGCTATTTTGGTTGCAGGAAATGCCGCAAATACAAATGTAATTATGACTAGATCTGGCAAGTGGACGAGCGCTGCCACCTGCACAATTAGCGGTCCAATCAACTGGTTTGTTGGTGGAACGGCTAATGTCACCAGTCAATCAAAGTTAATTCTGATCAATAGTGGTTTAAGTGATGCACTAATTGATCTCACCGTTTACTCTGAAAGTGGCTCTAGTCAGAGCCTTCCAGTAACAGTTAGAGCTTCATCTGAGAAAGTAGTTCGTATCGATTCTCTATCACCTGGTTCTGAGCGAATAGTTTTAAAGGTTGAGACTAGAAGTGGTCGAGTAACTTCATATCTATTAGATGAAAGAGTACGTGGCTTAAGCAATATTGGTGCAGACTTTGTTCCAGCGCTATCAGAGGCAAGTAGAGAATTAGTAATTGCAGGCCTTGCTGTAAAGCTTGGCTCTAGTAGTTCGATTAAACATACCTTAAGGCTTATGAGCGTTGGAGAAGTTGATGCGAGCGCTAGCGTTGAGATCATCTCACCTGATGGAGTCTACGTTCCAGTGGAGATTGGCGAGATCTCACTAAATGCTCGGGAAGTTACAGATATCGATTTAAGTGGCGTTGATTTTGGTAGCAAGACATTTGCTCTAAAAATTAACGCAACAAATGAAATAGTTGCATCCGTTCTATCAGAAGTTAAGAGTGGTTCTATTTCAGACTTTACTTGGAGCGCTCCAAGTCGGAGTTTTAATACTGTGACTTTTAATATTTATGGCCTTGAACCCGTAATGAGCTTTGTAGGGGAGAGAATTATTCTCTCGATTGCTTGGAGAGATAGGCAGGGCAGAGGCAATAGTGAATTGATTCGAGGCGATGAGATAGTCAATTGGCGAGTTCCACCAAATGCCCGACTATTGACTATCAATAGTACAAACCCGGTAGTTGCAGCGATGAGTTGGATAAGTGGTGATGGGGTTGCCCGTCTTGGTATAGCTCCAAGTACAAACCTTGAAAGCGCCACCAAGCCAGTTGCTGATATCGCAGTTATTCAGCCTCGCGGCTAGTAAATCCCATAAAAGTTAGAGGTAAGAGACTAATCTCGCGCCATGTCATCTACTAATAACTCGAGGCCAAACTCTCGCCCCAGCGCCGTTGGTAGACGTTGCACGCGCTCTGGATGTAGCGCGCATGCGATAAAAACTCTCACCTATATCTACTCTGACTCCACAGCGCTGATTGGACCACTTTCAACTTATGTTGAACCACATGCCTATGATCTCTGCTTAGAACACTCAGCAAAATTAACAGTGCCGCAAGGCTGGAGCGTTATTGAACATAATCCTGATAGAGAAATTCTTGAACCCTCTCCGGAAGATTTAATAGCTATTGCTGATGCGATTCGCCAGAGCTTTGCCGAAGATATTGTGCCAAGGGCAGTAACTCCTGAAGTTGGTCGTCGTGGCCACCTTCGAGCAATACCCGATAATAAGTAAGAGCGCTAAGATTTAAAGGTGGATCAAGAGCTGCTTGATAAAGTAATTAAGGCCTATGACATTCGCGGCCTAGTTGATGAAGAGATAAGCGTTGACTTTACTTTTGCACTTGGTATTGCCTTTGCTAAATTCATTGAACGAGAGCGTGAGCCAGCAACAATCGTTGTTGGAGAGGATATGCGCCCTTCATCTCCTGATTTAGCAACTGCATTTTCAGATGGCATAACCTCACAAGGACTTGATGTAATTCGCATTGGGCTCTGCTCAACTGATCAACTTTATTTTGCATCGGGAGCGCTTAATATGCCTGGAGCGATGTTCACTGCCAGCCATAATCCAGCGCAATACAATGGAATAAAGCTATGTAGAAGTGGGGCTAAGCCAATTGGGCAAGAATCAGGGCTTGGTTGGATTAAGTCGGCAATTGCTCAAGGCTTTCCCATTCCAAATCGCCCTATGGGAAAAGAGCGAAGCCAGGATTTACTAGCTGATTACGTTAAATTCCTATTCTCACTCTTTCCAGAGAAATCTTTTGCTCCAGATTTTCAATCACGGCCGCTTCGTATCGCAATTGATGCGGGAAATGGGATGGGAGGGCATACCGCACCTGCTGTTATGCGAGAGATAAATGCGGTAGTTGATGGAATCTATTTTGACTTAGATGGAAGCTTTCCAAATCATGAGGCAAATCCGATAGATCCTAAGAACTTAGTTGATCTACAAAATTTAGTGAAGCAGAAAGGTTCAGATATAGGTTTAGCATTTGATGGAGATGCCGATCGTTGCTTCCTCGTTGATGAAAAGGGAGAGCTAGTATCACCATCTGCGCTCACTGCTCTAATTGCAAAACGAGAACTCATTAAAAATCCTGGCGCATCCATTATCTATAACTTGATTTCTTCCAAAGCTGTCCCTGAAGTAATTAATGAGTCAGGCGGCAAAGCGCTTCGCTCCAGAGTAGGTCACTCATATATAAAGCAGATGATGGCTGATAAAGGCGCTGTATTTGGGGGAGAGCATTCTGGGCATTTTTATTTCAAGCACTTCTGGTCAGCAGATTCTGGAATGCTTGCAGCTCTTCATGCAATTGCAGCGCTTCTTGAAAGTCAGATGAAGCTATCAGAGCTAATGCAGAGTTTTAATCGATATAGCCTCAGTGGCGAGATTAATACAACAGTTGCTGATCAAGGCAAAGCGATAGAGAAGATCAACTCTTACTTTAAAGATTATGAGCCAGGCTTAACTTTTGACGAGCTTGATGGCCTGACTGTTAGCGCGAAGAATTGGTGGTTTAACCTAAGGTCTTCAAATACTGAGCCGCTATTAAGGCTAAATGTCGAGGCAGATACCCCAGAGCAGATGGCTACTATGCGAGATCTGGTCTTGCAGTTAATAGGAAACGGGTAAACTACGCCTTCTAATCAGAGGCAAGCACTAAACCCATCAGGAGAGATATTTAAGTGAATCCAACAACTATGACCACGCCAAAACATGACATTGCTAATGCTTCACTTGCAGCCGAAGGAAAGAAGCGGATTGAATGGGCTGAGCGAAATATGCCAGTACTTGCCCAGATTAGAGAGCGATTTGAGAAGGAACAGCCATTTAAAGGTGTTCGCTTTGCTGCATGCATGCATGTAACAACTGAGACTGCCAATCTGATGAGAACCCTAAAAGCTGGAGGGGCAGAGCTTGCGCTATGTGCCTCTAATCCACTCTCAACACAAGATGACACTGCAGCTGCTCTGGTTTATGAATATGGAATTAGCGTATTTGCCAGAAACGCAGTTGATCGCGAAGGTTATTACTCGCATATTAATGCTGCCCTTGATATTGAACCTCACCAAGTCTTTGATGATGGATGTGACTTAGTAAATACCCTGCACACCACAAGAACTGAACTACTTCCAAATATCACTGGAGGATGTGAGGAGACAACTACTGGAGTGATTCGTCTTCAGCAGATGGCAAAAGATGGCGCGCTAACTTTCCCAATGATTGCTGTTAATGACACTGATACCAAGCACATGTTTGATAACCGCTATGGCACCGGGCAATCAACAATGGATGCAATCTTTCGGGCCACAAATCAATTAATTGCTGGCAAAATATTTGTTGTTGCCGGTTTTGGTTATTGCGGCAAGGGAGTGGCAGAGCGCGCTAGAGGAATGGGCGCTGAAGTTGTAATAACTGAGATTGATCCAACTAAAGCACTTGATGCCCTCATGCAGGGCTATCGCGTTATGCCGATTGCAGAGGCAGCAAAAGTGGGAGATATTTTCATTACTGTTACTGGCAATCGCACCGTTATTGCAGCAGAGCACTTCCAGGTGATGAAAGATGGAGCAATCTTGGCCAATGCTGGTCACTTTGATATTGAGATTGATGTGGAGTGGCTTGAGAAGAATTCACAGAAGAACCCAAAGATTCGCCATCAAACCGATGAGTATTTACTTGGAAATGGTCGAAGAGTCCTTCTTATTG
The DNA here is from genome assembly GCA_030832365.1 of Candidatus Nanopelagicales bacterium. Classification (GTDB taxonomy): domain Bacteria; phylum Actinomycetota; class Actinomycetes; order Nanopelagicales; family Nanopelagicaceae; genus MAG-120802. The sequence continues at coordinate 11,234 of JAURJF010000019.1, read as the reverse complement.
CTGAAGGCCGTCTCGTAAATCTAGGCGCTGCTGAAGGTCACCCTGCTGTCGTAATGGATATGTCATTTTCTGATCAGGCTCTCACCGCTGAGTGGTTAGTTAAGAGCGCAAAGGGGCTTGGCGCCGGAGTTCATATGGTTCCAGTTGAAATTGATAAAGAAGTTGCACTCCTTAAATTGAAGTCAATGGGTGCAACGATTGACACTTTGACCCCAATCCAGAATGAATATCTAAACTCTTGGAAGCACGGTAGCTAATGACTTCGGTAATGGTCGTTGATGACGATCAAGACCTTGCCGAAATGTTGGGAATTGTTTTAAATGGCGTAGGTATTGAAGTCGACCTAGTTAGTAGGGGCGATGAAGTACTTGAGGTATTTCGCAATAATCCGCCAGATTTAGTATTGCTAGACATCATGCTTCCTGGCCTAGATGGAATTGAAGTATGTAAAGAAATTCGTAAACACTCTATGCGTGTACCAATCGTGATGCTCACTGCAAAGAGTGATACCCATGACATAGTTCGAGGGCTTGAAGCAGGCGCTGATGATTATATGGTCAAGCCATTTAAACCATCAGAGTTAGTGGCGCGAATTAGAACCAGACTACGAAGAGCAAGTGGAGAAATCTCTAGCACCTTAACTATCGGTGATTTAGCAATTGATATTGTGGAGCACACTGTAACTCGAGCAGGAAAAGAGATTCCTTTAACTCGCCTTGAATTTGATCTCTTAGTATCGCTAGCTAAAGAGCCAGGAAGAGTATTTACGAGAGAAGCTCTCCTTGGTGAAGTCTGGGGTTATCGCCACTCAACTGATACTCGCTTAGTTAATGTTCATATTCAAAGGCTGCGCGCCAAGATTGAGCATGACCCCGAAACTCCCACCATAATCGGCACCGTTCGCGGCATTGGCTATAAGGCAGGCGCCCCAGGTAATAGAAGTTAGAGGCTCTGCCAAGTGAAGATAAGCGAATACTTTCGAACCTCTCTATTTAGAAAAGTCTTCTCTGTCTCAAGCATTATCTCAATTGCTTTAATTTATTTTCTTGGCTCAAATCTCTATAACCGCATCTCTGACGGCATTATCGAGGAGAAGATTTCAGCAGCAATCTCTGAAGGAGAGGCGGCAATTCAATATGCTGATTACCGCTTCTTGATAGGCAGCCTTAACAACAATACCAATTACAAAACAATCGTTGATGAGATTGTGAAATCAACTAATGTCAGCGCCAAGGCCTCTGGTCGAGAGATTGCACTTCTTAGTACTAGTGGCAAGAGAGTTGCTGGAATTCCCTCAAGATCAACTTCAAACTTTTTAGAACCTTCATCAATTCCAAGCGAGCTAAGAAAGCTTGTCATAGGAGATGATGAGATTCATTGGCAGCGCACCAACTTGCAGTATTTCAACGGTGAAAGTGTTGCTGGAGTTGCTGTTGGACATCGCATAGATATTAAGCCTGTAGGTCGATATGAAATGTATGTCCTCTTTGACTTTGCATCACAACAGCAAACTATTGATCTAATTGGTCGTTCGATGTGGGGCACAGGACTTCTTCTGATGGCCTTGATTATGGTTATCGCCTCAGTGGTTCTAAGACAAGTAATTAAGCCAGTTAGATATGCCGCTGAAGTAGCTGAGCAATTATCTTCTGGCGACCTATTAAAGAGGATGCAAGTTAAAGGAAGCGATGAAGTTGCCAGGCTTGGCACTGCTTTTAATAATATGGCAGATACTCTTGCAAAGCAGATTACTCGTCTAGAGAATCTTTCCAGATTGCAGCAGCGATTTGTCTCTGATGTTTCTCATGAGCTACGTACACCCCTGACAACTATCCGTATGGCATCTGATGTAATCTATGCAGCAAGAGAGGGATTTGATCCAACTATTGCAAGGAGTGCTGAACTTCTGCTCTCTCAGATTGATCGTTTTGAAGAGCTATTAACTGATCTATTGGAAGTCAGTCGCTTTGATGCTCAAGTTGCCACTCTCTCGCTTTCAAGAATTGACATTACTAAATTAGTTAATCGCTGTGTTGAAGATTTAGCGATGGATGCTAAGCAAAGAGATGTGAAGATTCGAATCGATGCCCCCCAAGAAGAGCTCTTAATTGATGGGGATTCTCGCCGCATTGAGCGGATTATGCGAAATCTATTGGGAAATGCCATCGATCATGCTGAAGGCAATCCTGTGGATTTAACAATTAAAGATAGTCAGAGCGCAATTTCGATAGCAGTTAGGGATTATGGAGTTGGCATTGCTACCCATCACCTCGAGCGAGTCTTTGATCGTTTCTGGCGAGCAGATCCTTCCCGCTCTCGTATTAGAGGTGGAATTGGGCTTGGCCTATCAATTGCTAGAGAGGATGCAAATCTTCATGGTGGAGATATCCAGCTCTGGTCAGAGCTAGGTGCTGGTTCACAATTTGTTTTAACTCTTCCTTTAACTCAAGATCAACCAATCATTGAAGTTCCCATAGGTGAGTTACCCACATATTAAAGTTCCAAATGATTAATTCTTTACTTATTTGCTAATAATGGCTAAGTGACACTTGATGATGACAAAGATAAAGGAATATTTCAAGCTCTAAGTTCACTAGTGTTTCCAAAGATTTGTATTTACTGCCAAAATGAGTTTGCAGCCCTTTGTTCAAATTGTCAGCAGCTCTGGCTTGCTCCAGTGCAGAGGCGATATGTCAGAGGCCTTGCAGTTAACTCAACGCTTGCCTATAACGCAGCAAGCTCCAGAGTAGTAATTCAAGCCAAAGAGAATAGAAATCGAATAGCACAGTATTGGATGGCATCTGCGCTAAGTGCTGCTTTGGAGAAATTTGAATCAGATAATCCAGCGCTAAGCATTTCTCGCTCTCTACTAGTTCCAATTCCTTCAAGTAAATCTGCGATAAGAAGAAGAGGTGAATCCTTTCTCCATCCAATCCTTGATAAATTAGTAGAGTTGCAGATGAATAAAAATGGAGTGCGCTGGCGCTGGAAGGAACTTTTAATTCATCATAAGATGGTTAGAGATCAGAGCGAACTTTCCTACACTGCGCGCCAGAGCAATATGGCAGGCGCCTTTAGGCTTAGAAGTGATGACTTAGTAATGGAAAGACCAATCTTGCTAATAGATGATGTATTGACCACCGGGGCTACGTTATATAGCGCTTTCTGGGCTTTAAGGGAGAGAAATCTGACAGTTTTGGGCGCAGCAACGGTATGTGCGTCAGCCCACCGCCTACTAATACGATAGAGCCCTAGAACCTCAAGTGGAAGGTTGATCCGTGGTAGCAATTCTCGACAAGATTCTGCGCGCCGGCGAAGGGCGCGCGCTTAAGCAATTGGAAAAGATTGCTGGTCTTGTTAACTCACATGAGGCAACTTATATCGCGATGAGTGATGAGCAGCTACGGGCTATGACCGATGCTTTCAAATCACGTCTTGCGCGAGGAGAAGAGTTAGATGACCTTCTTCCAGAAGCATTTGCTCTGGTTAGGGAGGCATCAAAGCGAACACTGGGACAGCGCCACTATGACGTTCAGATCATGGGAGGAGCAGCACTTCACCGTGGAAATATTGCAGAGATGCGAACTGGCGAAGGAAAGACTCTGGTTGCAACTCTTCCTTCATACCTAAATGCGCTAACTGGCTTGGGTGTTCACATTATTACTACCAATGATTATCTAGCAGAGCGTGATAGCGAGTGGATGGGACGTATCCATAGATTCTTAGGGTTAAAAGTTGGAGTAATTCTGGCTTCAATGAGTCCAGCAGAGCGGCGCGAACAATATAACTGTGATATTACCTATGGAACAAATAATGAGTTTGGTTTTGATTATCTTCGAGACAATATGGCTTGGAACCTAGTTGATTGTGTGCAGCGCGAACATAACTATGCCATAGTCGATGAAGTTGACTCAATTTTAATTGATGAAGCTAGAACTCCTCTGATTATTAGTGGACCTGCTGATAAGGCAACAAAGTGGTATCAAGAATTTGCCAACATTGCCGCACGCTTAACCCGTGGTGAGCATTATGAAGTTGATGAAAAGAAGCGCAACACTGGAATTCTTGATGCTGGAGTTTCAAAGGTAGAAGAGCTACTCGGTATTGAAAATCTCTATGAAGCGGTAAATACCCCAATGATTGGGTATTTAAATAATGCCATTAAAGCTAAAGAGCTCTTTAAGCGTGATAAAGACTATGTGATCATGAGCGGAGAGCTTTTAATTGTTGATGAACATACCGGTCGAGTTCTCTCTGGCCGTCGCTATAGCGAAGGTCTACATCAAGCACTTGAAGCAAAAGAGCGGGTTGAGATCAAAGATGAAAACCAGACCTTAGCCACAATAACCTTACAGAACTACTTCCGTATGTATGACAAATTAGCTGGTATGACTGGTACAGCAATGACTGAAGCTTCAGAATTTATGCAGATCTATAAACTTGGAGTAATTCCGATTCCAACTAATAAAGTCATGCAAAGACTTGACCTATCAGATCTGGTTTATAAGACAGAGGATGCCAAGTTTGAGGCTGTAGCTAACGATATTGCCGAGCGCCATCGAAGGGGACAACCAGTATTGGTTGGAACAGTTAGCGTTGAAAAGTCCGAGGTTCTCTCTAGCGCTCTTAGGCGCAAGGGCATACCTCATGAAGTATTAAATGCTAAACAGCATGAACGCGAAGCTGCCATTATCGCAAGAGCAGGAACGGTTGGAGCAGTTACGGTTTCAACAAATATGGCAGGTCGTGGAACTGACATCATGCTTGGTGGAAACCCAGAATTTATGGCTGATTATGAATTACAACGCCAAGGATTTTCACCAGTTGAAAACCCTAAAGAGTATGAAGCGATGTGGCCAGCAGAGATTGAGAGACAGAAAGCTGCAGTCTCCAAGGGTCATGATGAAGTAGTTGAACTTGGCGGGCTCTATGTTCTGGGAACTGAGCGACATGAGTCACGTCGTATCGATAATCAGCTCCGCGGCCGATCTGGTCGTCAGGGAGATCCTGGAGAATCTCGTTTTTATCTCTCACTTCAAGATGAATTGATGCGTAGGTTTAATTCAGCTCTTGTCGAGCGTTTCTTAAGCGCTGCAGGCATTCCAGAAGATACGCCGATTGAATCAAAGATGGTTACCAATGCCATTAAATCAGCGCAGACTCAAGTTGAATCACAGAACTTTGAGATGCGTAAAAACGTTCTTAAATATGACGATGTGATGAACCGTCAGCGCGAGGTTATCTATCGCGAGAGACGTGAAGTATTAGAGGGCGCTGATATTAAAGAGCAGGTCACTGTATTTATTGAAGACACTATTCGCGGTTATGTAGGAGCAGCTACTAATGAAGGATTTCCTGAAGAGTGGGACTTAGATCAACTTTGGACCGCCCTTAAAGCAACCTATCCAATCTCATTTAAAGTCGAAGATATTGAAGCTGAAGTAGGCGGCAGAACTGGCTTAGATAATGATTTCCTTAGCGCTAAAGTCTTAGATGACATCTTTGCTGCCTATGCAAAACGTGAGCAAGATCTAGGAGCTGAAGTTCTGAGAGAACTTGAGCGAAAGATTCTCCTCTCTGTATTAGATAGAAAGTGGCGCGAGCATCTCTATGAGATGGATTATCTCCAAGAGGGAATTGGTCTTCGCGCTATGGCGCAGCGAGATCCACTTGTTGAGTATCAGAAAGAAGGATATGAACTATTTTCTGCGATGATGGATGCGATTAAAGAAGAGCTAGTTGGATTCTTATTCAATGTTGAAGTCAAGGTTGAAAATGAACACGTTGAAGCAAAGGGTGTGACTCCAGCTGCTCCAAAGCGAGAGCTTCGTTACTCATCGCCAAGTGAGAGTGGCCAGGTTTCAAACTCTCCGCAGGCAGCGAATGGTGGAGTATCTAGAAATTCACCATGCCCATGTGGTTCTGGAAAGAAATATAAACGCTGCCATGGAGCTGCCTAGTTCTTCATCTAAATTAGGCTCAATTCAGTGCAGAGCCATTTATGATCTACTCCTTCAAAGCGTGCAACCAGCGCTCTAATTCTCTCTTTAAATATTAAGGTTGCACTCAGTTCAATTACTCCAACTATTGGCTGGCTTCTTCTAATACTTTTGATCTTTGGTACCTCTTTCAAGCTGCCTACTTGAGCAAGTAGGCAGTTGTAGGTGTAGCGATGAGTGGTGCGAGCCACCTGCGATGCAGGGCGCCTTGTTGCCATAATCTCTAAGGCAGTAATCAGATAAGTCAGAGTCCAGCGCGTAGCATTTGGAAGTTCTGAAAGAGATGAGGCAGTGGGAGCAAAATCTGCTTCATAGCTCTCACCATGGCTTGTGGGAATTAGATAGAGCTTAGTACTTGACTGGCTTTCTTTTCTTCCAAAGAGTGGGGTTGAATAAAAATTACCTTGCTCAAAGAGTTCTAAAGCTGGGTGATTTAATAAGTCATAGTCATTAAGGTCTAAACTTTTTTCGTTGATTTCTGCTTCACTTTTCATCACCGGAGCATCGTGTGAGAGTTGCTAGTTAACTATCCTCTAAAGGGATGAGACCTTATCCACAGCGTGTTGATGGCCTCTATTTAGCTGTGGAAGTTGGAGGTTGCAAGGGTAAGAAATTGGGTATTCATTGCCTATGAAAAAAACCAATAAGCTTCAAAGAAATTCCTTTAACTTCTCTATCCGTAGTTATCTAAGAACAATTCTTGGGGGATGCTTAATTGCTGCCTCATTTATCTCAGCTCTAGTCATCTCTAATTCATCTAGCCGAATGATTACTGTTTGGAGCGCAGCTGTTGAACTTGGGCAAGGAGAGATAATCACATCAGATGATGTGGTTATCAGCAAAGTGTTATTGCCTAGTAATGCTGCAAATTACATTGATGGAGAAGTTTCAATAATTGGAAGCTCTGTAGTTAGAGCAATTGGAGCTGATGAGCTAATACCGGCCTATGCTCTAAGTAGTCAGATTGATGAGCAGCTAAAACAGGTTCCTATCGCCATCTCTTTTACTCAAGTGCCAAAAGATATCGGTAGTGGCCAGAGCGTTGATATCTATGGAATCACTAAATCTGAATTGCGCTCGCAGAGCCTTACATCTGGCAAGTTTAAGAGTCGCTTGATTGCCAGTGACTTAGTGATAGATCAAGTAGATAACCAGGCAAGCGCTCTGGGAGGAGATTTAGTAATCACACTTCTTGTCCCAAAACCAATAATTCCAAGCTTGATTGAGGATATGGGAAATTACAACTTTGTTCTGGTGGGAAATCGGTGAGAGTTAATTTAATCACCGCACTCTCCTCTCATCAGGTTGAAGACCAAGTTATTGAAGTTCTATTAAGGCATGACTTCCAGCTTCAAAGGCGCCTTCTATCACCGCTAGATTTTGATACAGAGCTAATCACAAGCCCCTCTACCGTTCGCACTTTGATAATTACCGATAAAGACTTTGGGGCAAATTGGCGAGAGATAAAGAGGGAAGGTGATGAGAATCTTTCGATATTGATTCTTGATATAGCTAAGAGAGTTAGTAGTGATGAGATATTGGAACTATCTAATCAGGCCTTAAGAGGAAGTGATGAAGTTGATCTCTCCAGCAATGTACTTCGTAAAGACTCTTGGGTCTTATTCACCGGATCTGATGGTTCTCCAGGAATCTCAACACTTGCACTAAATACTGCCCAGGAGTATTCAAAATTAGCCCAGATGTTGTTAATCGATGGAGATTTATCTCATCAGAGTCTCTCCCAGATGGTGGGGGAGAGAGATAGTGATATGCGAAGCTCGCTAAGTAGCGCGCTATCACTTCAGAGCATAAGTTCATTTGATGAGATTGACTCTAAGCAAGGCGAGAGCGTCTTTATCGATGTGGGAAGCGCCCCAACAATGAACCAGGCAGTATCTGATCGACGAGTTAAGGGGAAGTTTTTTATGCAGGCCTTTAGTAGTTGTGCTCATCTAATTTATGTAATCCATCAAGATAGCCGCGCCCTCTATCAATTAGAGCAATTTGAGGAGTCATATAAGAAGTTCTCATCGGAGCTAAATGTGATCTATCTTCTCAATAAGGAGAGTAGTAGCTCTAACCGCCCACTCTTTCGAAGAAGCTTTCGAAGCAAGATTGAAAATAAGCCTCACTTCTTTATGCCCTATGAGTATGCCAATTTAGAGCGAGCTCGCAGTAGATATGCCACGCTATCTGAAGTCAACTCTCGTAGCAGCCTCTCTCGTGCCCTACGGGAGTTAGCCCTTTATCTTCATGAAAAAATCTGAAGTACTCTTTCGCCTATGCCTTTTCGCCATCTACTCTCAGATCAGAGTTCACTAACGCCAGATGATGTGCTTCGCCTTGGTGAATTAACTGCTGAATGGCAATTGCTTGCAGATCTCTCATTTGCTGATTTAGTTCTCTGGATTCCAAAGCGCCAAGATCAAAAGAGTTGGCCTGAAGGACATAGAGCTGTAGCTCAAATTCGCCCGATGACGGCAGCTACTGTTTTTACTCACGACTTAATTGGCAATGAAGTCACTTGGGGGTCTCGTACAGATTTAGATCAAGCGCTATCAAGCGGTGAAATCATTAGAGATAATAGAGCTGAACAAGTTGGAGAGATAGAGATAAAGGTTGAGTGCATTCCAGTCTTCTTCTTAGATCGCGTGATAGCTGTAATCTCGCGTCATAGAAATCTAGAGACTATGAGAGCTCCTTCAAGACTTGAGCTAAATTATCGTGAGATTGCAAACCATATATATCGCATGATTGCTGAGGGAAATTTTCCTGTAAAGGACAATGTCTATCTGGCAGAGGCTGCTCCAAGAGTTGGCGATGGTTTGGTTCGGATAAATGTTTCAGGAGAGGTGCTCTTTGCCAGCCCAAATGCACGTTCTGCCTTAAATCGAGTTGGTTGGGATAAAGACCTTGAAGGGCAGAATTTTGGCCAGGTTCTAGATTCTCTTGTGAGCCCAAAATCTCCGCTAAATCCAAAAGAAGAAAATTGGCAGATCAGTATGAGTGGAAAGCAATTAAGAAGAGAAGAGTTTGAAAATAGCGGCGGGGTATTAGATCTATTAGCTATTCCGTTAACAGAGGGTGATAATCGAATTGGAGCTGTGATTTTGGTTCATAACGTCACTGAGCTAAGAAGAAAAGATAGAGCACTTATAAGTAAAGATGCCACTATTAGAGAGATTCATCATCGAGTAAAGAACAATTTACAGACTGTTTCAGCTCTCTTGCGCCTTCAAGCACGGCGTATCGAAGACCCAAAAGCTAGCGCTGCAATTGAGGAAGCGGTTAGAAGGGTTGTATCAATCGCTTTAGTCCACGAGACCCTATCTGCCACCTCGCAGGATTTAGTGCAATTTGATGAGGTTATTACCAAGATTATTCAAGGAGCATCAGAGTTAAATATCAGACCGAATGAAATCCAGATCAAGAAGGTGGGGGAATTTGGCCTCATCTCATCGATGGTGGCAACGCCTCTTGCCTTGGTTTTAACAGAGTTGATTCATAATGCTTTAGAACACGGCCTTAGTACTAGCGGTGACTTAGTGGAGTTAAGAATCAATCGGCAAGCAGCGTCAATGACAATTACTGTTACTGACAATGGAGCTGGAATTCCAAGTGACTTCTCACTTGAATTAAATACTAATTTGGGTTTGCAGATTGTTCAGACTTTAACTAAAAATGAGTTAGCCGGGAAGATAGAATTTATTAAGCAAAATATTGGAACGCAGGTACAGATTTCGTTTCCGCTAGAGCGTTAAAGATTTAATCTTCAAAGCTAGTTTCAGCTAAACGAGCGCGATTTCTAGCAGCGCGACGTTTCATAGCTCGTCTTTCATCCTCAGATAACCCGCCCCAAACTCCAGAGTCTTGACCGCTCTCAAGCGCCCATTGCAAACAATCTTGCCTAACGACGCAAGGAATGCAGATCTTCTTAGCCTCTTCAATTTGAGCGATTGCAGGTCCAGTATTTCCAACAGGAAAGAAGAGTTCAGGGTCGATATCGCGACAGGCAGCGCGGTGGCGCCAATCCAAGCTCATAAGACCTCATCAATCTTCAGGCAAGGGGCAGTTCGGGGAAACCGAGATTGACCGTTCTTGCGTCTTTGGGTGTAATGCAAACCAGATATGGGCGCGATTACCGAGTTATTATCCACGCTAATACATCTTTACTCAAGAGTCTTTGCATGCGATTTTGCAGAAATTAGTGAGATAGAGCGCTAGAGCTCTTAATTTTTTAGATTTTGAATAATTCTTAGACCAAGTGCCCCCGACAGGATTCGAACCTGTGCACCCGCCTCCGGAGGGCGGTGCTCTATCCCCTGAGCTACGGGGGCTCTTTGGAAAAGATTATCAGTGATTCCTCTGCCAATATTGGCCCATGAAAGAACGAGCGTATTTTGCAACTGGTTGCTTCTGGGGAGCAGAGCGAAGATTCTGGAATTTATCTGGAGTAATCTCAACATCGGTTGGATATATGGGTGGAGATACTAAATCGCCAACATATGAAGAGGTCTGCACTGGAAAAACAAATCATGCTGAAATGGTTGAGGTAGTTTTTGATCCAGAGCAAATTTCATATCAAAGACTTCTTGAAGAGTTCTGGGTGATGCATGATCCAACTTCACTAAATAAGCAGGGTGGAGATATTGGAACTCAATATCGAAGTGCAATCTTCACAACTACCCCGCAACAATTGGATGTTGCCCAAAAGACTCGACAGGTTTATAACGATGTTCTTAAGAGCGCAGGACTTGGTGAAATTGTTACTCAGATTCAAAGCGCAGCTGGGCATGAGTATTTCCTAGCAGAGGAGTATCACCAAAGATATTTAGAGAAGAATCCCAATGGATACGACTGTCACTCAAGTACTGGGATTGCATACCCAGCTTTGAAGGCTTAAGGAGATAGCGATGTCATATAGCGAATCTGATCTTCCTAAAATTAATCCCAAGACTGGAAAAGCCTTCCCAGTTCAATTAGATGATGAGAGTTTAGCTAAGAGTCTAGATCCACTTTCCTATGATGTGCTGCGTAAAGCTGGAACTGAAGTTGCATTTACTGGGAAGTATTATGAAAGTGAAACCATTGGAGTTTATAAGTGCAAAGCCTGTAGCGCAGAGCTATTTAGAAGTGAAACTAAGTTTCATTCCGGCTGCGGCTGGCCCTCCTTCTATGCTCCAAAAAGTGATGATGCAGTGGTGCTATTAGAAGATCGCTCGCTTGCGCCAAGAA
>JAURJF010000018.1 GCA_030832365.1 Candidatus Nanopelagicales bacterium | reverse complement strand
CCCAAGAGCTGCAGCAATTCCACCTTGCGCCCATTTTGTTGAGCCAGCATCAATAGATGATTTAGTTACTAGTAATACTGAGAGATTATGTGCGCGAATCTGAAGCGCAGTAGTAAGGCCAGCAACGCCGGAGCCAATAACTACAACATCGGCTTGGGCTCTCCAGCCAGGAAGTGGCGCTTTGAGTCTCATGCGCGCACCAGAGAGTTCTGCATCGCCATATTATCAATCAATCTAACGCCCTCAATCCAACCTGCAATAATTACACGAGTTTTAATACTTGACTCATCTGCAACTTGAAAGCTCTCTTCATCAATTATTTCGGCGTAATCTAAAGTAAATGAATCTTGCCTCTCTATCTGCTTCAAAGCTTGGCGCGCGCTAGTAAGGCTTGATTCACTACTTGACGCACTTAGTACTTTTGAAATTACCTGAGCGCCTTCAAGGCCTTGATCACTTAATCGCACATTTCTCGAGGAGAGAGCAAGGCCGCTGTTATCTCTAATAGTTGGCGCAGCAATTATCTGGATCTCTGGATGAAGCTTTGCTGCCATCTCTTTAATAAGAAAGAGTTGCTGGAAATCCTTCTCGCCAAAGATTGCATATTTTGGCCTACTTAATTCAAAGAGGCGATTAACTACCGTTAATACTCCATCAAAGTGACCTGGGCGATGAACTCCTTCAAAGCTTCTTCCTATCTGACCTGATGAGAGCTTCTCTAATTCACCTGGATAAATACTTTGATAACTTGGTCGCCAGAGGATTGTTGCTCCAGCCTCGCTGGCTAACTCGCTATCATGTTTTGGAGTGCTTGGATATTTCGCTAGATCATCTTTATTTTCAAATTGGAGAGGATTAACAAATATAGAGACGACTACCTCATCTGCTAACTCGCGGGCGCGCCTAATTAATGATTGATGGCCAGCGTGAAGCGCTCCCATGGTGGGAACAAATGCGCATGGGTTATTAAGGTCAGTAAGGAGGTCTACTTCTTTCACCTTATTTACAGCTCCAGTCCGTTAGTGGTACCAGGCAATGGCAAGTCTACCCCGCTAAATCAGGGCTGCCAAAAGCTCTTTGACCGCTCCAAAACCAGTTAATTGCGCCTCTGGATCTATCTCTAACCAAGGCTGCAAAACAAACTCCCGCTCATAAGCCCTTGGATGAGGAAGAGTTAAATTCTCGCTATTAATAACCATTCCTTGATAATCAATAATATCTAGATCTATTGAGCGAGCAGCGTTAAGAGTGCTTCTCTTTCTTCCAAGACGCTCCTCAATATCTAGTAGCTCCTTCATTAATTGCTCTGCTTCTAACTTAGTTTCGCCAATTAATACTGCATTTATATAGTTAGGCTGGTCTTCGCTAACTCTAAAAGGCTTGGTTTCATAGAATGAAGATATTACTTCAATAACTATTACTTCCCTAAGCTTCTCTATTGCTTCTTCTAATTGCGCTCTAGGCTCTCCAAGGTTTGCACCGAGTGCAATAACTACTCTCATCGCTTTACTTTTATGCTTACCGAGACATCTGTAAAGCTAACTTCTATCGGGGCTTTAGGTTTATGAACCGTAACTTTTATCTCATCTATCTCCTTAAATGTCTCCAAGGCCTTAATACCAATTCGGTAAGCAAGGCTTTCAATGAGATTAACAGCAGGACCAGTAATTTCGTTATGAATCAAAATAGCTAGGGCGTTGTAGTCAACGCTCTTTTTTATATCATCGCTCTTTCCTGCCTTAGATAAATCCAGCTCTACCTCTACATCAACAATAAAGAGTTGGCCGTTATTTCTCTCATCTTCTAAAAGGCCGTGATAGCCATGAGCTTGTATGCCTTTAATTGATATTTTATCGCTCATGTTGAAACTCTACCTTTAGCAAATGAGTTAACAGTTGCAATGGCATCTTTATGAGGTTTAACCGAATGGGTGCGAACAGCCCATATATTCTGTTTTGCAACCATTGCCGTTATCGCAATTGAGGCTGCCTCTCGATCCTCGGTATTACTTGAGCCGGTAAGTTCTCCCAAGAATCGCTTTCTTGAAGCTCCAATTAGTATCGGATAGCCCAGAAGTGCAAGTCGATCAAGGTTTCTCAATAGCTCCCAATTGTGCTCGGCTAACTTTGAAAAGCCGATACCTGGATCAATTATTAATTGATCAGGATTAACTCCTGCTGTAATCGCTGATTCCACTCTATTTTCTAGCTCTTCTCTTACTTCCTTAACTACATCAGCGTATTTAGCATGCTCCTGCATATTCTTTGAGTGGGCTCTCCAGTGCATTGCTATATATTGGACTTTAGGATTTTCGGCAATTACTTTATACATTTTCTCATCAGCAAGGCCGCCACTAACATCATTGACATATTCCACGCCAAATTTAATTGCCTCTTTAGCAATACTTGATCGAGTGGTATCAATTGAGAGAGCGACCTCTTTTTTCACTAACTCACTTATTACTGGAATTACTCGGCTTCTTTCTTCATCTTCACTAATTCTCTCTGCTCCAGGTTTTGTTGATTCCCCTCCAATATCAATTATGTCTACTCCTTCAGCAATCATTTCATCTGCTCGCCTTAGGGCATCTTCTATTCTGAAATGCATGCCACCATCAGCAAAGGAATCTGGAGTTGTATTTAAGATTCCCATTACTAAAGTGCTCATTATCATTTACCAGTAATTAAACTCATTGCCTCAGCTCTAGTTGCTGGATCTCTTAACATCCCGCGAACAGCGCTAGTAACAGTTCTTGCTTGCGACTTTCTAACTCCCCGCATTGACATACAGAGATGCTCACAATCAATAATTACAATTACGCCTCCTGGTTGAAGAATTTCAACCATAGAATCTGCAATCTGAGTTGTTAACCTCTCTTGGACTTGAGGACGTCTGGCATAGAGATCAACAAGTCTGGCTAGCTTGGATAGTCCAGTTACTTTTCCTGATTCTCCTGGGATATAACCAATATGGGCGACACCAAAAAAAGGCGTTAGATGGTGCTCACAATGTGAGTAAACCTCAATATCTTTAACGATTATCAGCTCTTCATGGCCTAAATCAAAGGTGGTAGTTAAAACATCTTTTGGATCTTGATAGAGGCCTTGGAAGTTTTCTTTTAGAGCTCTTGCTACTCGTTTTGGAGTATCACGTAGCCCCTCGCGTTCGAGGTCCTCGCCAAGGGCTGCAAGTAGTTCACTTATTGCTCGCTCAGCTCTATCCTGATCAAAGGATTTACTCATCTAACTAAGCTTCTTTCGAAGGTGGCTTTTTCTTTCGCTTAACGCCTTCATCGCTCTTGCTATTTACTCTTGCTTTAATTGCAACTGGCGGAATACGAGAGGGAATACGTGAGGCAGATCCAGTCCATGCTGGACGCTTAGGTCTTGAAGCCACATGTTTAAAGATTGCTGCAATTTCTTCCTTCTGCAGTGTCTCTTTCTCTAATAGCTCTTCAACTAAGGCATCAAGGATTGAGCGATTTTCAATTAATATTTCATAGGCCTCTTCATGGGCCTGGCCGATAAGGGCTTTAATCTCTTGATCAATAGTTGCTGCTAAATCCTCTGAATAATCTCTTTGATGTCCGTAATCTCTTCCCATAAATGGAGCAGCATCACTACTTCCTAACTTAATTGCTCCCAGCTTCTCAGTCATTCCATACTGAGTAACCATTGCGCGAGCAAGAGCAGTTGCTTTCTCAATATCATTCGATGCTCCTGTAGTTGGATCATGGAAGACTAATTCTTCTGCGGCTCTTCCACCCATTGTGTATGCAAGTTGATCAAGCATCTGATTTCTTGTGGTGGAGTATTTATCTTCATCCGGTAAGACCATGGTGTAACCAAGTGCTCGCCCTCTTGGCAAAATTGTTATCTTGTGAACTGGATCAGTGTGAGGAAGTGCGTGAGCAACTAGCGCATGGCCACCTTCATGATAGGCAGTAACTCTGCGCTCCTCCTCGCTCATAAGCCTTGATTTACGCTGTGGTCCAGCCATCACACGATCAATCGCTTCATCGACATCAGTTGATGAAATTACCTTGCGGTTCTCTCTGGCAGTTAAAAGAGCTGCTTCATTTAAAACATTTGCTAGATCTGCTCCAGTAAATCCTGGAGTCCTTCGAGCTATCGCCAAAAGATCAAGGCCTTTTTCCAGAGGCTTATTCTTAGAGTGAACTTTAATTATTGCCTCGCGCCCTTTTACATCTGGGCGGTCCACGCCAATTTGGCGATCAAATCTTCCGGGGCGAAGTAGCGCTGGATCTAAAATATCAGGACGATTTGTTGCTGCAATCAGGATTACCTGTTCATGCGCTTCAAAGCCATCCATCTCAACTAGTAATTGATTTAAAGTCTGTTCGCGTTCATCATGTCCGCCGCCCATTCCTGCACCGCGATGACGACCAACTGCATCAATCTCATCAACAAAGATAATTGCAGGAGCATTTGCCTTTGCTTGAGTAAATAGATCTCTCACGCGAGCAGCTCCCACACCAACAAACATTTCAACGAAGTCAGAACCTGAGATGGAATAGAAAGGAACTTTCGCCTCTCCTGCCACCGCTCTTGCGAGAAGAGTCTTTCCAGTTCCTGGAGGGCCAAATAGGAGAATGCCTTTAGGAATCTTTGCTCCAATTTCTTGATACTTCTTAGGCTCTGCTAGGAAATCTTTAATCTCCCTAAACTCTTCAATTGCTTCATCAGCTCCTGCAACATCAGCAAAGGTAACTTGCGGAACTTCATTGTCATGAAGCTTTGCCTTGGAGCGACCAAAGGAAAATACTTTTGATCCTCCTTGTGATCGGCTCAAGAAGAACAGGAGTAAAAACGCTAGAAGAAGTATTGGACCTAAGGTAAAGAGGATCGAGACGAGAATGTTGACCTTAGGAACAGTTACATCCCACTCTTTTGCAGGCTGATTTGCAGTTAAAAGACTAATAATTATTGGCTCTTGCCCTGTGACATAAGAAGCCTCGACCTTGGTAGCTCCATTTATTGCCACCCCAGGTTTAAGAACTAATTGAATCTTTTGATCTCGGTCAACGATATTGGCAGATTCCACATCCCCTCTTGTAATTGCTGCCATAGCCTTTGAGGTATCGATTTTTGTAAATTGATTACTGCCAGATGAAATCTGACCAAAGATAGTTACGCCAACTATTGCAACTAAAATCCAAAATAAGGGGCGTCTAAATATTTTCTGAGGCGCTGGCTTCTTACCAGATTTGGCAGGAAGCTTAGGAGGTTTTACTTTTACTTTCTTATCGGCCATGTTTACTCATACATATGCTTAGCAAGCACGGCGATAAAGGGAAGGTTTCTATACTTCTCATTGAAATCTAGTCCATAGCCAATAACAAAATCTTTTGGAATATCAAATCCCACATATTTCACTGCAACTTCAACTTGAGCAGATTCTGGTTTTCTAAGAACAGTCATTATCTCAACGCTCTTTGCTCCACGAGATTTAAGGTTTGCACTTAACCAATCTAGAGTTAGGCCAGTATCAACGATATCTTCAACGATTAAGACATTTCTTCCAGTGATATCTTTATCTAAATCTTTCATAATTCTTACAACACCTGAAGATTTTGTTCCAGAGCCATAGGATGAAACAGCCATCCAATCCATATCTAGATGTCTATTGATATATCGTGATAGGTCAGCCATCACCATCACTGCGCCTTTTAAGACACCGATAAGTAATAGATCTTGATTTTTATAATCTGCTTCAATCTGGGCAGCTATCTCTTTTAAGCGAGCTTGTAACTTCACATCAGTTACTACAACTCTTTCAATCTCGCCCTTAACTGATTCCAGATCCACTGTCGCCCTCTCGCCTTGTATTAACTATTCCTGCCCACTGCTTTTAGAGAGCGAAAGTCTGCCCGAAATTCGAGCCACGGTCACACCACCAGGAAGTGAGATAGCCCCTTGCCCCTTCCAGGCTGTGATGAGAGCCTCAACAGGCTCAATATGCTCTGCTGAAAGTGAGCCCTGCGGGGCTCCAGCTAGATAGATAGCTCTTCTTAAGATTCTAGTTCTAATGGCCCGGGGCTGTGATTCAAGCTTTGAGATATCTAGCGATGCTGGCTCTAACTCGGAAAAAATCTCATCACTTAATGAATCAAGTGCATCGGCATCATCTCGGAGCAACTTGGCAGATCTTGCAAGGGCATCACTAATGCCAGGGCCAATCTCCTTCTCCATTGTTGGCAGAACTACTTCGCGCACTCTCACTCTTGTAAATTCCATCGATTGATTATGTGGATCTTGCCAGAACTTAATTCCAGCTTCTTCACATGCTGCCTCTGTTTGCGCTCTAGTAATTGCAAGAAGTGGTCTGCGATAGCGATCAACTCTTGCTGCCATTCCTGATAGTGAGCGAGATCCAGAGCCACGAGAGAGTCCAAGAAGTACTGTCTCTGCCTGATCATCTCGGGTATGGCCTAGAAAAATAGCAACTGCGTTATGAGAGTTAGCCACATCGCTTAAAGCTTGATAGCGAGCTCTTCTTGCTGACGCCTCTAGGCCATCAGTGATTTCAACAGTGACTCGTCTGATTTCGATATTTTCATAACCAATTTTTGTAAGTGTTCTCTTTGTTTCATGGGTTACATCTGCTGAATTCTTCTGCAGACCATGATCGATAATTAGCGCAATTACTTTGATTGATTTTGCTCTGCACTCTAGTAATAAAGCTGCAGCAAGAGCTGATGAATCAGCTCCTCCAGAGGCAGCAACTAAAACGCTATCACCTGCAGCAATATCTTCTAACTCAGATCTAACAGCAAGGCGGATCTGATAGAGCGGGGTAGTTTCGGCCATGAGGCTAAGGGTAATCGCCCTAGACCCGGCCTCCATATGGCATTAATCCCTTGATGCTATATATATTGGAGAAAAGCAGGCCTGTCTTTGTGGAATTTGCCTCCCACATCATTCCGTTGCCAGCATAGATAGAGATGTGATGGATGGTGTTTATCGTTCCTTTATAGGAATAGAAAAGTAGGTCACCTGGCTCTAATTGACTTAGCGGCACATGCTTGGTGTAACTGAAGTAAAGAGATGAATTGAGACGATCCCAATTTGGCCAGCCAAGTCCTGCTGCGCGATAAGCGGCATAAACCAAACCAGAGCAATCAAAGGCATTTGGACCTTCATCGCCCCATACATATGGTTTTCTCGCTTGCACTTGCTTCTTGGCAAAAGCCACAGCAACAGCTCGCATCTCAGGTGTGGAACGAGATGTACTCCGCCCTTTAAATCCTGCATCGGGCCAGACGTTGGTGTAGATCTTGGTATTAGTTGCGATACTGGCATTTGCTTCTTCTAATAAAGCAAGTTGTCGCTGTTGTTCAAGAGTTACACGAGTCTTTCTTGCGGCATTGAGTTCTTTTAACACCTGGTCTTGAATCTTTTGAAGTTTATCCACTTCTTTTTGCTGAGCATTTCTAGCAGCATCTGCCTCAATTTTAGTTTCTTCAACTTTTTCAGTTGCTACCTCTTGCGCTGCCTTAGCTGAATCAGCTGCTTTCTTGGCTTTCGCAGCTGCCTCCTCTGCCGCTTTAAATCTAAATAGAGCTTGGGTGTTTTGATTTCCTAAGGTGTCAAGAGTTGAAAGGCGATCCATTAAATCTTGTGGTCCATCAGAGTGAAGGACTGAGTTTAAATCAGTAAATCCACCGCCCATGATGTAGGCATTGGTGGCAAGGCGACCAATGGAATCATGCGCTGCTTTAACTTCACTTACCGAAACGCTATAGGCAGCAGCAGCAGAATCAGCTTCCTTAGTTGCTATTGCCAGCTCTCTCTTTGCTGCTTCATATTTAGCTCTAGCGGCATTTGAAACTGCTGTTAATTGTTTTAAAGTTAAATTCGCCTTACTTAATTTGGCAGCTGTGATTTTTGCTATCTTTTTTTTCTCTGCTTCAGCTTTCTTTGCAGCCTCAATTTGAGCAAGAGTTGGCTTGGGAGTCTTGCTATAGGCAGGGCTATGAGCAATGAGAAGTAATAAAGAGGTGGAGAGCGCTATTAAGCGGGCGCGTTTAGATCTCAATTCGTGGCTCCCTGGGGATTGGGGGTCAACTGCTTGAATGAAAGGATAAAGGCCAAGGCTGGGAAATGCAGGAGAAAAGTAGGTGTGTCAGTTAAAAAGTGATGAATATTGCAGCAACTAGAAGAGTGGAATAAAGACTTAGGTAGGTAATCGAGCCATGAAATATCTTTGCTGCGGACTTCTCGATCTGCGAGCCTCTAAGGCTGGACATCTGTATTGCAAAGAAAATAGTAAGGGCGGTATTAGCAATATAACTCCAGTTTGGCAGAGCTGCTGAGTAGAGAGTTAGGTATGAAGTGGCAAACATTGCAATGGTGTGAAACCACATCTGCTGTTCAACTTTTGCAATTGGAGCAACTACTGGAAGCATTGGAATTCCTGCTGCTGCGTAATCATCTTTATATTTAATAGCTAAGGCCCAGAAGTGCGGCGGAGTCCAGAAGAAGATAACCATAAAGAAGAGAAGCGCTGTGGCATTAAGAGAGTTAGTAACCGCTGCCCATCCAATTAGAACTGGCATACACCCTGCAATCCCGCCCCAGACGATGTTCTGGGAGGTGCGCCGCTTAAGACCTACCGTATAGCCAAATACATAGAAGGTGATTGCACCAATGGTTAGCGCTGTTGCTAAAGGATTGGTAAATACCCAGAAGATAGAGAGAGATAGAACTGTTAGAGCTGTTGCAAAGGCAAAGGCTTGATTCTCACTTACCTCTTTATTCACAATCGGACGCTTAGAAGTTCTATCCATTAATTGATCGATATCAGATTCGATAATCATATTAAAGGCGTTAGCAGCTCCAGCTGCCAGAGTTCCACCAAGTAGCGTTGCAAGAGAGATCCCAAGAGGTGGAACGCCATCTGCTGCAAGAAAGAGGGCAGGTAGGGTGGTTACTAGCAATAATTCCACTACGCGCAATTTCATTAACGCGATATATGGTGAAATCATGTCGCGAGATTACCCTGTAGGTTGAACTGGTGCGTATCTACTTGGCGTGGGCTATATCTCTAAACCTTATATTTACCAGCGCAATTCCTGCTTCTGCAGAGCCGCTATCTGAAACCTTAAAGTTAAAACTGGAAGCCACTATTACTGGTGATATCTCTCCTAAATCAGTGCGCTCCTCAAATACCGGTTTTGTCTCTGCCCATAACATGATGTATCGCCATAGCGTGACAATTTATGATGCTCAAAGCCTTGGACTGGTGAAATCCATATCAGATCAGGTAAACCTGAAAGAGCTTGGTTTCAAAGGGTACTCCGGGCTTCATCGCGGCTCCCCAGTCGAAGGGGCATTTTCACCTGATGGTAAGAATTTATATGTAACAAATTATGCGATGTTTGGCCGAGGTTTTAATCGAGAAGGCACCGATAAATGTAATCCGAGCAATAACTATGACCGTTAATTTCTCTATCGCATCGATACTCAGTCATGGACTATTGATGCCGCTTATAAGGTTGGAGTAGTTCCTAAAGTTGTTGAAGTTAGTCCAGATAATAAATATGTCTTGGTAAGTAACTGGTGCTCCTACGACCTCTCTATAGTTTCGACAGAGCTTGGCAAAGTTGTGAAAACAATAAAAATCGGGGCATACCCGAGAGGAATTACTATCTCTAATGACTCTCAATATGCCTTTGTTGCCCAGATGGGAGGCTCGGTAGTTCATAAGATAAATCTTGTAAGTTTCGAAAAAGAGCTACTTAACGTGGGTTCAAATCCAAGAGCTTTAGTCCTATCTCCTGACAATGCCTATCTCTATGCCACCCTTAACGCTGCAGGACGCGTCATTGCCTTTGACTTATCTACCAATAAAGTTGTGAAGTCAGTAAAGACTGGCTCTGCAGCGCGAAGCCTTGATATCTCAGCTGATGGCAGCGCTCTATATGTAGTTAATTACACCAGCGATACTCTTGTGAAGGTCAGGGGTAGTGACTTTAAGATCTTGCAGAAAATTAAGGCCTGCAACAGGCCAATTGGTGTGACTTATGAAAAGTTAGAGAAGAGAGTTTGGGTTGCTTGTTATGGTGGTTCAATTAAGTCTTTAATGATTCCCCAGCACAATAGCTTCTAGCAGTCGATCCATTGCAGCTCTTGCTTTATTTCTTCCACTTAGCGTTGGTGTTATCCCATCAGCCATAATTGCAAAGACATACTCTTTATCTGCTGACTTGGCATAGCCTGCAAGAGTCACTGTATTTCTAAGCCAGCCAGTCTTAGCTTTCACTTTACCTACCGCCTCAGGGCCATCTTCAATAAATCTCTTCTTTAGCGTCCCGCTCTTTCCAGCCACTGGAAGTCCTTCATAGATAGCTTGATACTGCGGGTTATCTCTTATTTTTACTAGAAGCTCAACGACAGTTTGTGTTGATAGGCGATTGCCTTTATCAAGGCCACTGCCATCTTTTGCTACTAAACCTTGGCTATTAACCCCAATTTCTTCCAAAGCTAATTTAAAGGTTTGAGTAAGGCCCTTACTTGTTCGCTCAAATCCAATCTCGCGAGCTGCTGACATTGCTAAGCGATTTGCCAGAGTGTTATCGCTATAAAGGTTTACAAACTTGATCATCTCAGAGAGAGGTGGTGAGGTTAGTGAGGCAATCTCCTCTTTCGCTAATTCTTTAGCCTGGGCTGAGGTAACTCTCTTAAAAGTTGCCTTAATACCTTTTCTCTTTAGATTAAGACTTAAGTCATATCGATCTCTCTCAAAGAGAGTGGCGTAGTAAATAGTTATCTTCTTCTTATTCTCTAAGTTTGCTTTAGTAATGAGCGAGGGGAGATATTTCTGTCCATTCCTCTTAGCTAAAGTGAGATTACTGCTCATCCAAGGATCTAGTGAGCCTTTAATTAGATAGGCGTTATCACTTTCTGTTGTGAAAATACTTGTTACATATCTTCTCTCACCGCCTACAAAGTGAAGCGCAGCAGTTGATGAGACTAGTTTTAGAACTGATGCTGGTACTCGCACTGAATCTGGAGAGTTCTGCGCAATTACTTGCCCATCTAATGGATTAAGGATGAGTAGGCCTGGGGTTGCAAGGTGCTTGCTATTTACATATTTATCAAGAGAGTGAAGAGCTGATGCCTCAAGTGGGTTGATAGCAAGCAGTAGCGCTAGAAGTAGAGCCACTCTTGATTTAGCCATAGATGAAAGAGTAATAGTCATTTATCCAACTTGGCTTTAGGCTTGAGCCTATGCGCACTGGTTATCTTTATCACGAGATATTTGGATGGCATGACACAGGCACATATGTTGGAGATATGCCCTCAGATCCTGGAGCGGGCCTGCAGCCCTATATGAACTATGAAAATCCTGAGACAAAGAAGAGAATTCATGAATTAATTGTGGTTTCCGGTTTAATCGAAGATTTGATTCGAATTCCAGTAAGAGCTGCAAGTGAGACAGAGTTAGCAACTGTTCATACCAAAGAACATATAGCGCGAATAAAGAGGGAATCTGCTTCAAGACTTGGTGGTGATGGTGGGGATTTAACAACGCCATTTGCTAAAGGTGGATATGAAATTGCTGTTATGGCCGCAGGTGGGGCTATTGAATTATTTGAAGCAGTCCTAAACGGTGATGTTGATAATGGATATGCTCTGATTAGACCGCCTGGCCATCATGCAGTATCTGAAACTGGGATGGGTTATTGCATCTTTTCAAATCTAGCAGTTGCTATTGCAGTAGCTAAGAAGACTCATAATAAGGATCTTCGTGTGGCTGTAGTTGACTGGGATGTTCATCATGGAAATGGCACTGAATCTATATTTTTAAATGATCCAAATGTGTTAACTATCTCGCTTCATCAAGATCAGCTATATCCCCATGACACAGGAAGCGTTGATGTAGTTGGGGTTGGAACTAATATCAATATTCCACTTCCACCAGGAACAGGTCATGGCGGGTATTACTACGCATTTGATGAAGTTGTAATTCCTGCAATAAAGCAATTTAAGCCAGATATCATTGCAGTTGCTTCAGGTTTTGATTCATCAGTTTATGACCCGCTAGGAAGAATGTTGGTTACTGCTGAAGGCTATCGAGTCATGACTAGAAAGCTTATGGATGTGGCTAGCCAAGTTTGTTCTGGAAAATTAATGATGACTCATGAAGGTGGTTATAGCGCCTCATACGCTCCATTTTGTGGACTCTTTGTTTTAGAGGAGCTATCTGGAGTTAAGAAATTAGCTGATCCATTTGCTCATGGAGATAATTATCCAGGTCATGAACTCAAAGAGCATGAGAAAAGAATTATTGATCAAGCAAAGAAGTTGGTAGGCAATCTATGAGTTTGCCACCAGGTGAGATTGGTCCCGGTGAGTTTTATCCCGTAGTCGGCGTAGGCCCTCACCCAAAGCCATGGCCAAGTGATGAGCACTTTGATCCTGAATTACTTGAAAATGGCGATCGTCGCAATGTGCTTGATAAATATCGCTATTGGAAAGTTGAAGCGATTGTAAGTGAGCTTGATACCAAGCGACATGCCTTGCGAATAGCTATCGAAAATTGGCAACACGATCTAAATATTGGCTCAGTTGTAAGAACTGCTAATGCCTTTAATGTTTCCAGTGTTCACATCGTGGGCAAACGCGATTGGAATCGGCGCGGAGCAATGGTCACTGATAAGTATTTAACAGTAATTCATCATGCCACTATCGCTGAATTCAAAAGCTGGGCTGATGAGAATAAAGTGGAAATCATTGGGATTGATAACTTAGAGATTTCAAAGCCTCTAGAGAGCGCTAAATTACCTAAAGAATGCGTGCTCTTTCTTGGTCAAGAGGGAGCCGGTATGTCAGATGAAGCAGTTGCAGTCTGTAGCCAAGTTTTATCAATCAAGCAATATGGCTCAACTAGATCTATGAATGCCTCAGCTGCTGGAGCAATTGCTATGTATGCCTGGGCGATGCAGCACTTAAATAAGTAATTGCTTTATAAGCCCATCTGTTGCTTTCTCTACCATCTCTAAAACGCTCTCAAATGCTGAATCTGGCAGCGAGTATGGATCTGGAACTTCTAACGAATCAGGGCCACTTGGATCAAATTGTCTTAAGTAATAGATCTTGCGTTCTTCTTCTTCACTTGTGACATATCTACTCACCTCTACGTGATTATCTTTATCCATCACTAAAACTAGATCAGCTGCTACAAGACGTGAGTAATTAAATTGCGATGCAATATGGTCAAAGGAGTATCCAGCCTTCTCCCAAGTTCTCTTCGATGGAGGATTTGGTCCTTGACCAACATGCCAATTTGAAGTCCCAGCAGAATCGACAAATACTTTTGGGCTCTCTAGTTTTGAAACTTTATTGGCAAGAACTGCTGCTGCCATTGGAGAGCGACAGATGTTGCCATAGCAGACCATGGTGATAATTAAATTATCGCGCCCCTTAAGATGAGAGAGGTTTACTGCGCTCACTAATCTTCAATAATTTCTGAGACTGATTTGATTCTTCGTTCAATTTCAATCGCCTCATCGGAGCGACCAAGGGTGTGAAGAATTGCTGCAATTCGCCGCTCAATAGAGACGATAAATTCAAAGTCTTTGAGATCAGCCTCGGCTGCGGTATCAAGTACCCGCTCCAGAGTGGCTAAACCTTCATAAACCTCACCAGATAGGACCTGGGCTTTCCCCAATTCAAATGAGGCATAAGTCAGGCGGCGTTGATCATGAGCAGTTGTAAAGACATCGACAGCTTTTTGAGCTGCAGTTAGCGCAGAATCAGCATCGCTAAGTTCGGTATAGCAATGAGCGATTTTCTGATCGCATCTTGCAACATGAATTACCTCTTTAGCCTCTTTGAAATACTTCCTTGCCTCAAAGAATGCTTCAAGTGCTTTGTCATACATCTTCAATTCTCGATAGGCACAGCCAATTAAATGGAAATCAGTTGCTGCTCCTAGCTCATTTCCATCAATTAAGTGTTCGCGAGCACACTCTTGCATGCAATCAATAGTGTTCTGATACTCCTTGGAACTAAACCACCATTCACCAAGGGTGCAGGCTAGCTCGAGGGCCATCGGTGACTTATTCTCACGAAGTAATTCCACAGCTTTACTCATGGCAGTTGCTGCCTCATTCATTCGTTTCAATTGATTTAAGTTATAACCAATTGCTGAATAAGCCTGAGCTAACCCCTCACTTGGGGCCGCACTTCCAAGCTCTGAGTAAATATCACGAGCTGTTTCGGCAAGAGCTAGAGCTTCATCGTATTGGCCACGAGCATAAATTCGAGCGCTTAATTCGTAATAAGTACTGGCACGATCTATACCTTGAGTTTCAGGTATTCGTTCCCACAACATTTCTTCAGTAATGATTTCATCATTAACATCATCATCGTTGTGTTCGTCGGCCAATGCACTTCTCCATTCACTAGTAGCGCTGCGAGCAAGCCTTAACTTATCAGGTGTTAGTTAAGCTGACCCTTTAGAAGTAATAATTACTGTGAGTCGGCCCTACCTAGCACCACTGAGAAGGTCTTTGATCCTCCGCCAGGCATATCTACCGTGACTTTAACGGTCTCACCTGGAGCATAGGAGCGGACTCTGACAATGGCAGTTATTAGATCATTGATCTTCTTTCCTTCAATCTCTCTAATAATGGCGCCTGCTGGAATTCCAGCTTTCTCAGCAGCTTCACCAGGAACTAGTCGCAATACCTTTGCGCCAAGCCCGGTATAACTAGTATCAAAATTAACGCCTAGAAACGGCCTAGATGATTTCCCGGTAGTAATAATTTCATCAACTACTCGCTTTGCTTGATTGATAGGAATTGAGAAACCAAGTCCGATAGATCCTGAAGTTTCAGAACTTAGCGTTGCAATAGCGGAGTTAATTCCTACTAACGCGCCAATCCCATCAACTAATGGACCTCCTGAGTTTCCAGGATTAATAGCTGCATCGGTTTGAATCGCGTCAATAAATGATTCAGCCCCAAAGCTTCCAGTGGTAACAGGTCTATTTAAGGCTGAAACAATTCCACTAGTTACAGTACCTGATAGTCCAAGAGGGGAACCAAATGCCACAACTGGCTCTCCAATAGCTAATCTATTTGAGTTGCCAACAGTAATTACCTTGAGATTCCCACGTTCAATTTTTAGAACTGCGATGTCATAGGTGCTATCTCTTCCCACAATAGTGGCCTTTTCATAATCGCCATTATTTAACTCAACTCTTACGCTGCCGCTTGTTGCAGCTGATTCAATAACATGGTTATTTGTAATAATAAAAGAGGAAGAAGCATTCGTGCGATAGATAACTCCAGATCCACTACCGCTTCCAGTAGCCGCGCTAACTGCAATAGAAACCACTGAAGGAGAAACAGCAGCAGCAATACTCTCTACATTAACCCCAGAACCTGCAACCTCCATAAGAGTTCGGGTTTTGGAGCAACTTCCATTAGTTGCTGAATAGAGGGCTTTGGTTCGATTATCGACACAGACCTTGGTTGGGGGCATATCTGGAGTGACCGCAACAGCGACACTTCCTGCGATAAATGCACCTGCGATAAAGCCGACCATTACCTTGCTAAATGTTGATAAATTTCTCATGCCCGGAACCTAACCACTCTTTGCTGAATGAAGCCTTAAAGATTATTCAACCTTGGCTGAGTAGACTTTGCAACTTATGGATCTTGCTCTAAGACGCGCTCGTATAGCGGTAACTCTAACTTTCATTATTAATGGCTTTAGCGCTGGAAGCTTTGTTGCAAGAATCCCAGACTTTAAAAGGATTCTAGATATTTCAAATGCAACCCTTGGTCTTTCTCTGCTCTTTATCTCAGCAGGGGTATTTCTAGCCCTCAAACCTGCTGGTAAATATTCAGCAAAATATGGAAGCCAACCAATTATCTTCTTCTCAACTATTGCACTCGCTCTCTCTTATTTACTTCTTGGCGCTCTCT
>JAURJF010000017.1 GCA_030832365.1 Candidatus Nanopelagicales bacterium | reverse complement strand
ACTATCCGCTTTGGATAGCCATTTTTATATCCATCCTCAGACTCCCAAGGCTCATGAAGATCATCGCCCTGCAAATGAGCTAGCTCGGGAATGTATTTCTTAATATAAATTCCTTCGGGATCAAACCTTCTTCCCTGCTCAATTGGGTTAAAGACTCGGTAATAAGGTGAGGCGTCGGTGCCGCAACCCGCTGTCCATTGCCAGCCATGGGAATTTGATGCCACATCATTATCAATTAGGTATTTCATAAAGAAATTAGCGCCGTGTTGCCACTCAATATGAAGGTCTTTAACTAGGAATGAGGCAACCACCATGCGAGTTCGGTTATGCATCCAACCTTCTTTAACTAATTGGCGCATTGCTGCATCAACAAATGGATAGCCAGTTTTTCCACTAGCCCAGGCTTCAAAGGCCTTTCCAGGTTTTTCATAACGCATTTTTTTGTATTTGGGATCGTAGTAATCACGACTAGTGTGGGGATTGTTGTGAAGTACATCAGCATAAAACTCGCGCCAAGCTATCTCTTTGCGATAAACCTCATGGCCTTTTGATTGACCCAGTGAGGCAAGAATAGTTCTTGGATGAATCTCCCCCCAACGAAGATGAGGACTTAATTTACTTGTTCCTTCAATGCCGGGAATATTTCGATTATCCCCATAATCTTCAGCTGACTCCTTTAGGAACTTCTTAAATCTTGTGAGCGCCACTGCCTCACCAGATTCTTGCAAGGCAATTCCATCAGGGGCTTTCCAATTTGGAATATTCTGGTCGCTTTTCTTAGGTGTAACCCAATTTGGATCTTTAGGAGCAGCAACTGGAGCGCGCCAGCCATGCGCGAGCCATGCTCGATAAAACGGCGTGTAAACCTTATAGGGCGTTCCATCCCCTTTGAGAACTCTTCCTGGAGCAACAGCGTAGGCCGATCCAAGTTGTTCTAATTTGATCCCTGCACTTCTTAGCTCTTCATCTCTTGCATTTCCATAAGGAGCAAATGGAAAAGCAGAGTGAATTGAAGTTGCTTCATATCGCTTCATTAAATTCGAGAGAACTTCCACGGGATTTCCACTAATCACATGGAGTGCCCCGCCTAGAGAATCATTTAAAGCTGTTAGTGAATTAGCAAGAAAAGCCCTGCGATGCTCGCCAGCTCGCTCTGAGATTTCATCATCTAAAATAAATAAAGGGATAACTTCATCTGCTTCATCAAGACAGGCTAGAAGAGCAGGATTATCTGCAAGTCTTAAGTCCCTACGAAACCAGAATATAGAGCGCTTACTCATGGCGTGATTCAACCATTAGATGAGGTAAGTGGGTGGTTCTCATTGAAAAACCTAGTTACAGGTGAAGCCCTGAAACGCTCTCATCCCAGCCCTGAACATCCTCAGGCCTTCGTGGGGCTTTGCCAATATATCTAGCAGATGGCCTAATCAAACGACCAGTTCTCTTCTGCTCCAAGATATGGGCAGACCAACCAGCAGTTCTTGCTGAAGTAAACATTGGTGTGAACATATGTCCTGGAACTTCAGCAAAATCGAGAAGAACTGCTGCCCAGAATTCAACATTTGTCTCCAAAACTCTATCTGGTCTTCTCTCGCGTAGTTCTGCTAACGCTGCATCTTCTAGAGCCTTAGCAACTTGATAACGAGGAGCACCAAGTTCTTCACAAGTTCTACGAAGAGTTCTAGATCTTGGATCTTGCGCGCGATAAACGCGATGGCCAAAGCCCATCAAACGCTCACCTTTATCTAATAATTCTTTCACGTACGCTCTTGCATCGCCGCGTCTTTCAACTTCTTCAATCATATGTAAAACTCTAGAAGGAGCGCCGCCATGAAGTGGTCCAGACATCGCTCCAATTGCTCCAGATAAAGCAGCTGCAACATCAGCGCCCGTTGATGCAATTACTCTTGCAGTAAATGTTGAGGCATTCATTCCATGCTCTGCAGCAGAGACAAAGTAGGCATCAATTGCGCGAACATGTTTTGGATCTGGCTCTCCTCGCCAGCGAATCATCATTCGCTCAACAACGGTATGTGCTTTATCAACTTCAGCTTGAGAGACCATTGGCTGCCATGTCCCGCGAGCAGATTGAGCAACATATGAAAGCACCATTACCGAAGCTCTAGCTAGATTACTTCTTGCTTCTTCATCTGAAATATCTAGAAGCGGCTTTAGCCCCCATGATGGAGCAAGCATTGCAATC
Source organism: Candidatus Nanopelagicales bacterium (assembly GCA_030832365.1). GTDB lineage: Bacteria > Actinomycetota > Actinomycetes > Nanopelagicales > Nanopelagicaceae > MAG-120802. Next base: position 13,801 of record JAURJF010000017.1, on the reverse strand, counting down.
GCTGATTGCACATCAACTCTTACATCACCTGAGTGAATTGGAATTGGAAATGGTTCTGCTGCTGGAAGACCAGGATTAAATTCATCATCAACCAGTAAGCCCCAGACATTGCCGAAGGTGACTCGACCAACTAGATCATCGATATCAACGCCGCGATATCGAAGCGCACTACCCTCTTTATCCGGCTCTGCAATCTCTGATTCAAAGGCGATTACTCCTTCAAGGCCTGGCTTAAAGTCATCATTCATGCGACGTATTCTCCACTTAATACCCTGCTAGACCAAATAAGGTCCTGCAAAGATGCCAAGGTTGGCAAAGTGACGTTAGATACACCTATGGCAGAGAGCCCAGAGATTAGCCGCGAGGCAATATCAGCGATGCGCCGCTCCTATGGCGAGGCTGGAATTACTGAAAGCTCAATAAATCCAGATCCAATAGCGCAATTCTCGCTCTGGTTAAAAGAGGCGACAGCAAATTCCATGATCATTGAGGCAAATGCAATGGTGCTATCAACTCTTGGCCAAGATGGACCAAGTGCGCGCACTGTTCTTCTAAAAGATGTTGATCAAAATGGTTTTACCTTCTTTACCAATTATCAATCAGATAAATCGCGCCAGATCCAAGCAAATCCAAAGGTCTCGCTGCTATTTCCTTGGTATCCAATGGAGCGTCAAGTAATTGTGATAGGAAGTGCAAGCAAGATTGACCAAGCAGAATCAGAGAAATACTTTGCTACTCGTCCCTGGTCTAGCCAGATTGGCGCTCTTGCAAGTAGTCAATCAGAGGTTATCGATTCAAGACAGGTATTAGAGCAGCGCTTTAAAGAATTAGCAGAGAAATACCCGCAAGGCAGCGTTGTGCCAAAGCCAGAGAATTGGGGTGGATATCTAGTTAAGCCAAGCAGTATTGAATTCTGGCAAGGGAGATATTCACGCCTACATGATCGACTTCGCTTTAATCTAAGCGGTTCCAATTGGAACCTTGAGCGACTCTCCCCATAGGATTTGGCAATCATGTCTGATATAAAAATTCCAGAGAATCTAAAGCCCAGTGATCCACGATTTGGTTGTGGTCCATCAAAGATTCGCCCTGCTGCTCTTCAAGTTTTAGCAGGCCCTGGAGCAAAAATTCTTGGAACTTCTCATCGCCAGAAGGAAGTAAAAAATGTAGTTTCACGCGTTAGAAGTGGTCTTAGCTCACTCTTTGATCTTCCACAAGGTTATGAAGTAGTTCTTGGAAATGGCGGCTCTACTGCCTTTTGGGATATCGCAACATTTGGTCTTATTGAAAATAAATCGCAGCACCTATCATTTGGTGAGTTCTCATCAAAGTTTGCTCAAGCAGCTAAAGAAGCGCCATTTCTTGATGAACCAAGTGTTATTAAATCTGAGCCAGGAAGTCATCCGCAAGCTGTGGTGGAAGCAGGTGTCGATGCTTACTGCCTAACTCATAATGAAACATCAACTGGCGTTGCGATGCAGATTAAGCGCCCAGCAAAAAGTGATGGCGCTCTGGTTTTAGTTGATGCAACAAGCGCAGCAGGTGGTCTTAGCGTCTCACCAAGTGAATTTGATGCCTATTACTTTGCTCCGCAGAAATCTTTTGCCTCAGATGGCGGACTTTGGATCTCACTAATTAGCCCTGCCGCGATTGAGCGAGTAGCAAAGATAAAGAGCTCTGGAAGATGGGTCCCCGCATTCTTTGATTTAACTATCGCAATCGATAACTCACGACTTGATCAGACCTATAACACTCCAGCAGTTGCCACTTTAATCTTGCTTGCCGAGCAAATCGAGTGGATGAACCAAGGTGGTGGAATGGCATTTACTGCTGGTAGATCGGCAAAGTCTGCTGAAATCATCTATAACTGGGCAGAGAAGACTTCCTACACCACCCCTTTTGTCACTGATCCTGCGATGCGATCTAATGTTGTTGCAACTATAAATTTCTCAGATGATATTGATGCGCTAGAAATCGCTAAAATCTTGCGTGCAAATGGAATTCTAGATACCGAGCCATATCGCAAACTAGGCAAGAATCAGCTACGAGTTGGAATGTTCCCAGCAATTGATCCAGAGGATATTAAGGCTCTAACTAAATGCATCGAATATGTGGTTGAAAACCTAAAAAAGTAAGGATAAATAATGAATTATAAGACGAGACGAATTGTTACTTTGGTAATACTTTTTAGCTTAGTCTTTTTTGTTCTCATAAGTGGGCTCTAAGACATCTGCAATAGCAAAGCTATCTGGCTCCTGTCCTCTATCTTTAAACTTCGCAAAAGTAATAACAGCTGCAAGTAGTGAGATTAGCCCGCAGATCGCAACTGTTGGCCTTGTGCCAATCTCTTGGGTCATAAGGCCAATAAAGGGAGAAACGATAGGAGTTCCTCCTAAAAATACTGTTATATAAATTCCCATAACTCTGCCACGTATCTGTGAATCAGTTCTTAGTTGAACCATCGTGTTAGCGCCAATAAAGGTAAGCAGTGCCACACAACCAATAATTGGAAGCAAGATTGAATAGATCAGATAAGTAGGCGCAACTGCAGAGATGATTAAGACTGCGCTAAAAATCATAGATCCAATCATCACAAATCTTGGTCCACGCTTTTTTTCTAGTCGAGCAGAGATGATTGCTGCAGAAAGTGATCCAACTGCCAAGATACTTCCCAGCGCTCCATACTCTGCTGCGCCCTTATCAAATACTTGAGTGGCCATCATTGTGTTAAAGATATTGAAGTTGAGGCCAAAGCTAGTTGCAAAAAATACTGTGATCATTACCGCCAAAATATCTGGACGAGCGGCCACATACTCCATCGCCTCCCTGATCTTGGTTGAGCTTGATTTCTTAGGCTCAATAAATAGTTCATTCTCACGGATACTAATCAGCGCCAAAATCACAAATAAATATGAGATTCCATTAAACAAAAAGGAGACTCCAGTGCCATAGGCAGCGATTAATAACCCTGATAAACCGGGGCCAATTAAGCGGCCAACATTAAAGTTTGTGGAGTTAAGCCCCACTGCATTTGGTAGATCTTGCTTACCAACAACTTCAACATTGAAGCTCTGGCGAACCGGGGCATCAATGGCATTTCCCATCCCAAGCATGAAGGCAAAGAACATCACATGCCAGATCTTGATATTTTCTGTTAATACTAGGGCGGCGACCGAGAGCGCCGAAATTCCAGCAGTTAAGTTGGTAAGCATTAGAACTTTTCGCTTATTGAACTTATCCGCAATCTTTCCACCAGAGATACTAAAGAAAAGTATTGGAGCAAACTGCAAGGAAGTCACTATTCCAAGATAGGTCCCACTATCAGTTAGCTCTAGAATCAACCAGGCTTGAGCAACACCTTGAGCCCAGGTGCCGATATTTGAGAGAAAGTTTGCGCTAAAGAGAATCTTGAAGTTGCGATGCTTAAATGATCGCAGCGTTCCCATCTGCGTATTCTAGTATGATTACCGATATGCAGAGCGCAATTAGAGTAATCATCTTTGGAATCGTTTTGTGGAGTATTGCTTTAGTTGTTGCAATAGTAGTAAACGCAGTAGCAAAGATAATTCTTACCTGTTTGCTTGCAATACTTCTAGGATTTATTGGTATCTACTACACAAAAGCTAGAGAGAGAAAGGCTCGTTAGCCTTCAATTTCTTGAGCAATACCGCGCAAGACTTTAGCAACGCGAGCAGCCTCTGCATCACTTGGATGACGACCTTGGCGCAGACCATTACCAACACGATCTAGCATCTTGATTGATTCTTCAATGATTACTGCTAAATCATCAGCTCCAGCTTTTGTGTTAGCTAGAGATGGCGGGGCTTCAATAATTCGAATAGATAGCGCCTGTGGTCCCTTGCGTCCCTCTGCAACACCAAATTCCAACTTAGTTCCAGGCTTTACAGTGCTAACACCTTCAGGAAGTGCTGAGGCTGCAAGATAAACATCTTCGCCCTCATCATATGAGATAAAGCCAAAGCCTTTCTCCAAGCTAAACCATTTCACGCGTCCAACTGGCATGAGAGCAACCTCCTTATTAATAAATTCTTTTTAGGTGTCATGTGCGCCGCGCTCTGCGGACAGGGCTCTAGTTTATCGCCTCTGAATGGGCGCCGCATCCATGATTTACCGCAACTACGCGAGCATCCTCAGGGGAGATGGCATTGGCACAGACGCCAAAGGCCGCCCTAAAAGAGCCAGCGATAGGTAGATAAAAGCCGCAAGTTCCACAATTCTTTGGAGCAAATTGCGCCATCGGAGTATCAGGACCGCGATCTCCACTTATCCAACGCTTTGCTGCTTGATCGCGCCCTTCAATGGAGAGAATGCGATTTCTTCCTGCGCCAAATTCAAATAATTCATGGAGATCTAACTCTTCATCACCTGGTAGCGCACTAGCTGCCGGAACTAAACGTGGATCATCAAGAGCTGTTGGAACAATTGTTCCCACTCCAACATCACCTGCTGTAATTCTTGAACTATAAGGAATCCAATCAGGTGCAAGTAAAGCTCCAGCACCTGGTAGCAGAACTACATCACAAACTGTTGGAGCGCTCTGCTGATCAACCTTTGCAACTGTTACCGCCCAATTCCAGCCTTGATAACCTGGAAGATTTGCTTCAAAAAGATATGTCGCAATTCGTTCATCATCTGCTTCGATACCAAGTAAAGATCCTACATATTTTTCATCTCTGGCATCCTCCAGCGCAGCGCCTCTAGCTAGCTCTTGGGCCTGGAAAGGATCAGCGCCTTTTGCTTTCTTTGCTTTAGACATGAGTTAAGTGTATTGGCGAGAGCAAGAAGTAGGCAATGTCGAAGGTCCTTGGGCTAGAAAATCCCCGTATTTATTGATGAGTTGAGAATTACTCAGAGAAAAAAGTAAACGCCCAGTTATTACTGGGCGTTTGACTCATTTTGAATCTATATTTATTAGAAGTCCATATCCCCACCTGGGGCTGCAGGAGCCGCAGATTTAGGTTCTGGCTTATCAGCAATTACTGCCTCTGTGGTCAGAAATAGAGCTGCAATTGAGGCAGCATTTTGTAGCGCTGAGCGAGTTACTTTGGCAGGATCAATAATTCCAGCTTTGATCATGTCAACATATTCACCAGTTGCTGCATTTAGGCCATGGCCTGCTGCAAGATTGCGAACTTTTTCAACAACTACTCCGCCTTCAAGTCCAGCATTCATCGCTATCTGCTTAAGTGGCGCTTCAACAGCAAGCTCAACAATCTTTGCTCCTGTTGCCTCATCGCCAGTAAGTTTTAACTTCTCAAATGCCTTCTTAGAAGCTTGGAGAAGTGCTACTCCTCCGCCTGAGACGATGCCCTCTTCAACTGCTGCTTTAGCATTACGAACAGCATCTTCAATTCGGTGCTTACGCTCTTTTAGCTCAACTTCAGTAGCAGCTCCAGCTTTAATTACTGCAACTCCTCCTGCAAGTTTTGCTAGGCGCTCTTGAAGTTTCTCGCGATCATAATCAGAGTCCGTCTTTTCAATCTCAGAGCGGATCTGATTGACCCGGCCTTTGATCATCTCATCATCGCCTGCGCCCTCAACGATTGTGGTCTCATCCTTAGTAACTACTACCTTGCGAGCTTTGCCAAGTAGATCAAGGGTTGCAGCCTCAAGCTTTAGACCAACTTCCTCAGAGATCACAGTTCCGCCAGTCAAGATAGCAATATCTTGCAGCATCGCTTTGCGACGATCACCAAAACCTGGTGCCTTTACAGCAACAGAGCGGAAGGTGCCGCGGATCTTATTTACAACCAAGGTTGCAAGCGCTTCGCCCTCAATATCCTCAGCGATAATTGCAAGAGGCTTACCTGATTGCATTACCTTTTCAAGGATTGGCACTAGATCTTTAATGTTTGAAATCTTTGAGTTACAGATAAGCACATAAGCATCTTCCATTACCGCTTCCATGCGCTCAGTATCTGTGACCATATATGGGGAGATATATCCTTTATCAAAGCGCATTCCCTCAGTGAGCTCTAGCTCAAGACCAAAGGTGTTGCTCTCCTCAACTGTGATAACTCCCTCTTTACCAACCTTATCCATCGCCTCTGCGATCATCTCGCCGATTGTGGAGTCAGCAGCTGAGATAGATGCGGTTGCTGCAATCTGCTCTTTTGTCTCAACTGGCTTTGCCATAGCAGAGAGCTCAGTTGAAATTGCTTCAACGGCCTTCTCAATACCTTTTTTAAGTGCCATTGGATTAGAACCGGCAGCAACATTTCTTAGCCCCTCGCGCACAAGTGCTTGAGCAAGAACGGTTGCAGTGGTTGTTCCATCTCCTGCGACATCATCAGTCTTCTTAGCAACTTCTTTAACTAACTCTGCGCCAATCTTCTCCCAAGGATCATCAAGTTCAATCTCTTTAGCAATTGAGACGCCATCATTGGTGATTGTGGGAGCTCCCCACTTCTTTTCTAAAACAACATTTCGACCACGGGGCCCAAGGGTTACTTTGACTGCATCAGCCAAGGTATTCATTCCGCGCTCAAGGCCGCGACGAGCATCTTCGTTAAAGGCAATCATCTTTGCCATAGTTCTATTTACTCCTCATTTAATTAACCAGTTATTTCTAGCTTCAGGTGACTTATCACTCTCACCTGCCGAGTGCTAACGCCAAGCCTAGAGGGCTCTATTCCCGTTCTCAAATCAGGTTTTTCTAGGGCTCCCGCCCCGCAAGGCCTTAGAGGGATCGAGCTGAGATTCGAGCCTGGCGAAGGCGCCTTAAGCGCTTTACTAGAAGAGGTGAGGCGGCCAGGGCATCTTCTCGATCAATTAAGTTATTGAGTAGTTCGTAATAGCTTCTAGTTGATAGATTAAAGAGCTCTTTAATTGCAGCATCTTTTGCCCCAGCGTATTTCCACCATTGGCGCTCAAAGTCCAGAATCCGAACTTCAAGATCTGAAAGGTTTGAGCCAAGTTGTAGTGAGGCTTCTTCCATGGGGGATATTGAACTAGAGAATCGCTAAATTTTTGGGATTTAGAGGGTTGCCAGGATTACCTTGATATCAGTAATTGAGGTCCAGGGATTGACAATGGCAAATCGTAGTATCGGCTCGCCTTGATGCGATGAGGGAGTGACAAAGCCAATTTGATCTACCAATAATTTATCGCTCCATCTTTGATAATCACTTATCTGCCAACCTCTTCTTGTAAAGGCAACAATTGAAAGTTCTGGCTCCATAAGAAGTTCTAGATTGGGATGCTCTTTTATTAACTCCACACTTGCTCGCGCCAGATCCATTGTCTTATCCATCGACTCGGCATATTTATCAGTGCCATGGGTTGCAAGTGAGAACCAGAATGGAAGTCCTCTAACTCTTCTTGTTAGATGAATTGCATAATCAGATGGATTCCATTGCCCTGAATCTAATGTCTCTAGATATCCAGCATGTTGAGTATGAGCCCCTCTTGCAATTTCTGGGTCTCTATAAATTAAGGCGCAAGCATCAAAGGGAGCAAAGAGCCATTTATGAGGGTCGACAATAAATGAATCTGCTAATTCAATTCCACTAAATAAAGCCTTACTTCTTGGCGAAGCAAGGGCAGCAAGACCATATGCCCCATCTATGTGATACCAAATGCCACGCTCACTTGCTATCTGCCCAACACCTTTTAAATCATCAATGATTCCAAGATTTGTACTTCCCGCAGTTGCTACAACGGCAAAGACTCTGTGATCTGGATTTGCTAGGTGATATTTATCAATCTCAAAGGCAGTTGTGCTGCCTTGCATCTTCTCATTTTTATCTGTTGGAATTGTTAATACTTCAACATCCATAACATCTGCTGCAGATTTAATTGAAGAGTGAGCCTGACTTGAGGCAGCGATAACCCAGCGTTTTACGCCAGGAAATTTACCTCTGGCGCTATGGCGAGCGGCAACTAGAGCTGAGAGATTTCCAATCGTTCCCCCTTGAACAAATACTCCACCAGAGGAACTTGGAAATTGCGCTAAATCACTGAGCCATCTAAGGGCTTGATTCTCAGCAAAAACTGCTCCTGCTCCCTCAAGCCATGAGCCGCCATAAAGAGCTGATGCGCCAACTACTAAGTCAAAGAGCGTTGCAGATTCAGTTGGAGCAGAGGGAATAAATGCTAAATATCTTGGATGATCTGTTGAGATGCAGGCTTGAGCTAGGACATGTTTAAAGATATCTAGAGCTTTATCACCGCCAAGACCTTTTGTGGTGATTGTTTCCCCCACTTCGCTATAGAGCTCTTCATAACTCCATGGCCCATCAAGTGGAGGATCTTTCTTAAGTCTTATTAATGAGTACTCTAAAATCTTTGCAGCCAGGGCATCGATTTCTTCATCAAACTCATGCATCCCCGAATAGCGCCTTTCGCTTAGAGCTTCTTACAATATTTCTTAGCATTGTGGGAAATACAAAGCTATGAAATGGCAATACTAAATACCAGTAGAGCTGGCCGCCTAACCCACGAGGTGAGAAAGTTGCTTCTTGAATAATTCTTACCTTCTCCCCTTCTTTACTAATTCTAAAATCAAGCCAAGCCTTGCCTGGTAAAACCATCTCCGCATAGAGACGAAGTTCTTTTTCTTTCTCCACGATTTCAACTCGCCAGAAATCTAGGCCATCTCCAACTCTTAAGTGTTTTGGATCTCTTCGACCTCGCCTAAGGCCAACTCCGCCAACCATTCGATCAACAACGCCTCTTGCCCACCAGAGGAAATCTGCGCCATACCATCCGGTCTTGCCACCAATTTGTTCAATAGATTTCCAAACGCAATCAATTGGCGCATCGGTTAAAACTTCGCGTTTATCGCGCAAAATCATCTCTCCGGCCCAATCTGGATCTCCTTGGGCTTTCTGCCAGGGCGCAGTCGGGGCGGTTGCATCTGACCAGCGAGTTTCAACAAGATTGGCACTGGTTTTTGAAAGGGCTAAATTAATTGCAGTTGAAACATCAATTAAGCCTTCTTTTGGCTTAGCAACAATTGCATCAATACTTTTATCTGGATCTGCAACAGTTTCATTGATTAGCGAGCCAACTAGCGGGCGAGCAAGTCCTGTAGGAACTGGAGTAACAAATCCAATCCAAAGGCTTGAAAGCTTTGGCGTTAATACTGGAACTCTGATTATCCAGCGCCTGCGAAGTCCTGATGCTTGAGCAAATTTTTGCATCATGTCAGCATAAGAGAGAATCTCAGGGCCACCGATATCAAAGACTCCAGAGACCGGCTTTTTTAATTTTGCTACATTTGTTAAATACCAGAGGACATCGCGTATTGCTATTGGGTGAGTTAAATTGGTTACCCACTTTGGAGTGGTCATCACTGGGAGTCGATGAGTGAGATGGCGAAGCATTTCAAATGACGCAGAACCTGATCCAATAATAATCCCAGCGCGAAGCTCCATAACTGGAACTTTTCCACTAGCTAATAGCGCACCGGTTCTCGCTCTTGATGCAAGATGTTTACTAGCTTTCTTATCATTAGCAATTCCGCCGAGATAAACGATTTGAGAAACTCCTGCTGCTTGGCAGGCTCTAGAGAAATTATCTGCCATCGCAGCTTCTATTTCATCAAAGTGAGATCCGACTCCAATTGAGTGAAGTAGATAAAAAGCGGTGTGAACACCTTTAAGAGCCGCTAAGGTCTGATCATAATTACTAGCGTTTCCTTCACTTACTTCAACGGCGTTAATCCAAGGCTGGCCTGCAACTTTTTGTTTATCGCGGACAAATATCCGCACCTTCATTTTTTCACCAAGGAGTGCGCGAACTAAACGGCCGCCAACATAGCCAGAAGCGCCAGTTATTAGTATTCGTCTCACCTGGGCCATGGGTAGAACAGTAGACTTATCCACCTTATGCGGCCAAAGGTAGTAATTCTGGGGGCAGGTTTTGGTGGGCTTACCGCTGCTCGCGCCCTGGATTCAATCGCCGATGTCACACTCGTTGACCGCCATAACTTTCAGACCTTTTTGCCCCTGCTCTATCAGGTCTCAACTGCAGGGCTAGCAGCAGATCATGTCGCCTATCCCATCCGAGGCGCACTTAGAAAAACTAAAGTGAAGTTTCGTATGGGCTCTCCCATCTCTGTTGATCATAAAAACAAAAGTGTGAAATTAGATTCCAGTGAAGTTTTAGATTTTGATTATCTAATTGTGGCCCTAGGTTCTACCACCAATGATTTTGGTATCAAGGGGGTTGCTGAATATAGCCTTGGAATGAAGAGCGTGGGTGAGGCTCTAAATATTCGCTCTGAAATTATGCGTAGATTTGAAGATCTCTGTCGCTTTGAAGACGATACAAAGTTTTCCATTGCGGTAGTTGGAGGTGGGCCTACGGGAGTTGAGATGGCTGGCGCGATTGCAGAGTTAAAACGTGGCCCCCTAAATTCTGATAATGCTCAAGCTGCAAAAAATATTAGCGTCTATCTAATTGAAGCTGGTCCAATGCTGCTGCCTTCCCTTTCTGAGAAGTTATCAATTCGCACGAAAAAGGATCTAGAAAAATTGGGCGTAACCGTCCTAACTCAAGCTGCAGTTGCTGAAGTAAAACCAAGGCAGATTCTCTTTAGCGATGGAACAAGCATTCCTGCTGAAGTAACTATCTGGGCAGCAGGTGTTAAGGGTGAGCCTGCTATGAAAGCGCTGGCACTTCCTCAAGATGGAATAAGAATTACTGTTGATAAGAGCTTGCAGGTTAGTAATTATCCTTATGTTTTTGCAATTGGAGATATTGCCGGGGCAACAGGAAAAGATGGCAAGTATTTACCAATGGTTGCACCTGTTGCTATGCAGCAAGCAAGATTTGTTGCAAAACAAATTGCAAGACTTGTGAAGAATGAGCAGCTAAAAGAGTTCTCTTATATAGATAAGGGCTCAATGGCCACTATTGGCCGCCATAAAGCAGTAGTTGAAGTCAAAGGCCTGCGCCTTACTGGAACTATTGCTTGGTATGCCTGGCTCTGGCTTCATCTCTTTTATCTCCTTGGTGGGCGAAATAAAATTGGAACGATGGCAGATTGGACATGGAACTATTTAACTTTTGATCGCGGAAATCGTCACATCATGGATATTTCGTGAGTTATATCGATGTAAGGGGCCATCAAATCTGGCATCAGGAGTGGAGCAGAAGAAAGAATGAACCACTATTGCTTCTCCACGGGGGTTTAAGTTCAACAAAGAGTTTTGCGCCAAAAATTCTTCCAAGTGTTAAAAGAACTCACCATAGTTACGGCTATGACAGAAGCGCCCATGGAAAAACAAAGGTGCGCAAGGGCTACTACCACTTCAATTTCCAGCGAGATGAAGCTATTGCCTACATTGAAGATGTAATAAAGGGTCCAACGCACATAATTGGCCATAGCGATGGCGGAATTATCGGATTGATGGTGGCGATTGCAAGACCAGATTTAGTAAAGACACTAGTAGCAATTGGTGCAAATTATCACTATGACTGCGGACTTAATCTTCAAACATTTAATGGTCAGGTAGATGAGATTGAAAAAGATAAGTTTGCCCAGAGAACTGGCCAGCCAAGAGAACTTCTAGTTGAGATAACTGCCAAGGCTCATAAAGTCTGGGCAAGTGAGCCTAAGATGACTAAGAGAGAATTAAAGAAAATTAAGTGCTCTACCTTGATTTTAGCTGGCGATGATGAGCCATTTTCAACTGAACATACTGCATCACTTTATGAAGCAATTCCAGGGGCTCAGTTAGCAATACTTCCTGGCACATCCCACGCAGTATTAAAAGAAAAACCTAAATTAGTGAAGCAAATATTGAAAGACTTCTATAAAAATCCAGGGATGCCGTTAACTCTCTCGCCAAATCGCAGGCTAAAACAAGGACTAGGAACCACTACTAACTCTTAGCGCGCCATAGGCATGCTCTGGCACAAACGGTTTATTTGGAAGAACAGCGTTAATTCTTTTATATGGACTCTTTTGCGCAGGGCGAGGATCCAATTCTCCTTTATTGGGCCAGAGCGAAAATGCTCGTTCGGCTTGCGCCGTAATAGTTAGAGATGGATTAACTCCAAGGTTTGCAGTAAGGGCTGAGCCATCGACTACATGAAGGCTCGGATAATTCCAAACGCGGTGATATGGATCTATCACTCCCTTACTTTCATCACTTCCTATTACACAACCTCCGACAAAGTGAGCAGTAAAGGGAGCGCTAATCAGATCGCCAACATGGCCACCAGCAATTCCGCCATATTTATCCGCAATTCTTCTCGCTACTTCATTTGCCGCTGGAATATATGTGGCATTTGGTCTATCAGCATCATTTTTAGAAGTTAAGCGCCAGCCAAATAATCCCTTCTTTGAAGAGACTTTGATTGAGGAGTCCACATTCTGCATTACAAGTGCAATCACAGTTCTCTGGCTCCATCGTCGTACATCAAAAATCTTAAAAAATAATAAAGGATTTCTAATTGCATTTCTGATCCAATTTGCACGTCTCTGCTTAGCTGCGCTTCCATCAGTCATAATCGTTTGAAGTAGGCCCATTAAGTTAGAGCCTCTGCCATATCTAACTGGCTCAACGTGGGTATTTTCATCAGGAAAAAATGATGAGGTGATCGCAGCACCTTTTGAGAAGTCAATTGCGCTATTTCTAGGCATTATGGCCCCTGTTAGCGCTTCAGAGTTAGTCCTAGATAAGCTGCCAAGAGTTGGTGAGAGCTTTGGTAGTAGTTGCTTATCTTTCATTTTATGAAGTAATTTTTGAGTGTTATAAGTTCCAGCTGCTAGAACTAAATCTTTAGCGATAAATACTTTTTTTCTACCAAACCAGGATGAGCTTCCTCTGGCACTTATCTTCCAATCTCCATTTTCAATCTGTTCAAAGCTCTCAACGGTTAGCTCTGGAAAGACTATTGCTCCTGCTTTTTCAGCAAGACCTAAGTAATTCTTTGGCAGAGTGTTTTTAGCATTAAAGCGACAGCCTGTCATACATCCACCACATTGTTGGCAGCCATGGCGATCTGGTCCTACCCCGCCAAAATATGGATCCTTATCTAATACTTTAGGCCCGGAACCAAAGTGCACGCCAAGTGGCGCCATTTTAAAACTGCTGCCAACTCCCATCTCATGGGCAACATCTTTCATTGCCTGATCAGAGGCAGAGAAATAAGGATTTTGCGTGACTCCTAATACTCTTGATGCTTGATCAAACCAAGGCGTTAATTCAGATTTCCAATCAGTTATGCCTGCCCATTGTTTATCTTCAAAATATGAATCAGGTGGGGTGTATAAAGTATTTGCATAAACTAAAGAACCGCCACCAACTCCTGCTCCTGCCAAAATCAAAACATCGGGCAGGGCATGAATCCGTTGAATTCCTCTTAAACCTAAACGCGGTGCATAGAGAAATCTAGATAGTCTCCAAGAAGTTTTAGGAAAGTCTTTATCTTCAAATCTTCGCCCTGCTTCAATGACAGCGACTCGATAACCTTTTTCTACTAAACGCAGGGCTGCAACCGATCCACCAAAGCCAGATCCGACGATAACAACATCGAATTCCTGCTCTTTGCTAGCCATAGCGATAAGGCTACAACGCACCTTCTCAAAGGCAATCTTTTATTTTTGAAATGAGGAATTAAGCAATTAGATGGAGCCCCCCGTCAGGATTGAACTGACGACCTTCCGCTTACAAGGCGGTAAGTCATACCCTAGAAATGATGGATAACTCAATAAAACCCCGAAAAACTCAATAAATCAAGTATCAGAAAGATCCTTTTGCGCCCGTTTGGTTGCAGGAAAATTGCAGGAAAATAGGCTCAAAGTAGAACTTCGAGTAATGAGAAG
>JAURJF010000016.1 GCA_030832365.1 Candidatus Nanopelagicales bacterium | reverse complement strand
CTAATGTCTCACTAAAAGCTGATTCAAATGGCCCTGATCTAAAGGGATTAATCGAATCAATCGATGATGGCATCTTCATCCTCGGTGATAAATCCTGGTCGATAGATATGCAGCGCTATAACTTCCAATTTACTGGCCAACGTTTTCATCGCATTAAAGGCGGAAAGATTGTGGGTCAACTAAAAGATGTGGCATATCAAGCAACTACCACTGATTTCTGGGGGGCGATGAAGAAAGTTGGCGGCCCATCAACATATGTTCTAGGCGGGGCGTTTAATTGCGGAAAGGCGCAGCCCGGACAAGTGGCTGCTGTTAGCCATGGCTGCCCAGCAGCTATCTTTGAGAAGATAAACATTCTAAATACTGTAGCTGAGGTGGGCAAATGATTTCTGCTCAAGATTTAGTCGAAAAGATTCTTGCTAAGGCAACCAGTGATGATTGCATCGTTTTAGTAAGAGATAAGACTCAAGCCAATCTTCGCTGGGCCAGTAGCACTCTAACTACCAATGGCGTAATTGCTACAAGATCGGTAACTGTCATTGCATTTATTGCATCAGGATCTGCAATGGCATCAGGCGGGGTTACTAGAACAAGCGTTGAAGAAAGTGATATCGATTCAATACTTGCTGAGGCTCTCGCTGCTGCTAAGGCATCAGGTGAGGCAGATGATTACGCCCCACTTGCTAAAGATGTTAGCTATGGCAATTGGATTGATAAACACGCTCCAACTGGGCCAGATGTATTTTCTAAATTTGCTCCAGATCTAGGTGCAATGATGCAGGCATCTAAATCAGATGGCATCGAATTATTTGGATACGCCGAACATACCCATGAGAGCATCTGGGTTGGCTCAAAAGGCGGGATGAGACTTCGTTATGACTCACCTGTTGGAAGAGTTGAGATGACTGGAAAGTCTCATGGCCGCTCAAGATCTACCTGGTCTGGCGTTGAAACTCATGATTTCAAAGATGTATCTATCGAGAGAATTGATAGAGAGATTCGCCAGAGGCTTAATTGGCAGGAGCGCAAAGTTGATCTTCCCGCAGGGCGCTATACCAGCATTGTTCCATCGGGCGCTGTAGCTGATCTCTTCACCTACATGATGTGGGTTTCAAGTGGCCGTGATGCATTTGAAGGGCAGAGCGTATTTTCTAAAAAAGGTGGCGGAACTAGAGTTGGTGAGAAGTTATCTAATAAGAGCTTCCAGCTTTATAGCGATCCAAAGGATCAGCAGCTCCCTGGATCGCCCTTTATCTCTGCAGCAGTTAGTTCACCATTTACCTCTGTCTTTGATAACGGCCAGGAGGCAAAGAGAGTTGATTGGCTTAAAGATGGAGTTCTTACCTCTCTATTACAAACGAGAGCCAGCGCTAAGTTAACCTCTCTTCCCTACACCCCACTTGGCGATAACTTGATTATGAAAGTTGATGGAGCAAGTGGAAATCTAGAGGATCTAATTAAGAAAGTTGATAATGGACTTCTTCTCACCACGCTCTGGTATATCAGAATGGTTGATCCCAATACGCTCTTGCTAACTGGTTTAACCAGAGATGGGGTTTATCACGTCAAGGGCGGCGAAGTTGTGGGAGCTACAAACAATTTCAGATGGAATGACTCTCCAGTGAGCGCGCTATCTCGAATAGCTCAAGCCTCTGAGAGCGCTTGGACTCAACCAAGAGAGTGGGCTGGAGATATCACAAGCATGAAAGCTCCGGCGCTTGTGATTAATGACTTTAATATGTCAACTGTAAGCCCTGGAAGCTAGAGCTTAATAACCATCTAAAGCAAGGTTTACTAAGCGATCTGCCTGGTAATTCTCTTCTCTTGGAATCCAGGTGAAGGTAATCAACTGCGGTGAGTGAATCTTCTTTGCCTCCATTGCAAGCTTTGCTAGTGGAATATTTTTAATCTTCCATCGCCCGCTCATCTGCTCCACTACCAACTTACTATCTAGGCGAGCCTCAATATGAGCTGCGGGATCGATCTTATTAGCTGCTCTTAGCCCAGCAATTAGCCCTTGATATTCAGCAACGTTATTGGTGGCAATGCCAATTTTCTCTGCAATCTCTATTAAGACCGTCTCTCCCTCGCAGACTAAAGCTCCATAGGCAGCTTGCCCTGGATTTCCCCTTGAGCCACCATCTGCATAAATTATTAACTTTCTTGCCACTTAAGAGATCCTTATAAGAATTCTGCGACACTCTTCACAGCGTACTAACTCATCAATTGCTAAAGAATTAATCCTAGTTAGCTCTGCTGCGCTCATAGTTAAGTGGCAGCCCTGACACTTTCCATCAGCTAGGCGAACTGCTGCTAAACCATCACTTGTTGATCTAATTTTCTCATAGAGCGATAAGAGCTCTGCTTCAATATCTTTTACTAAAGCATCTCGATCAGATTTTGTAGCGCTTACTGCTTGGCTGATCTGCTCAAGTGCTTGGTCGCGATCTTTTGTTATTGCATCAACTTCAATTGCTAACTCATCACGTCTCTTTGATAGCTCAGCAATTCTGCTATCAAGGCCTTCCAGGCGAACCATCACTTCAAGTTCAATATCTTCCAGCTCTGCACGTCTTTTATTTAGTGATTCCAATTCATGTTGAGTCTGCTCTAGCTCTTTTGGAGTTCCCACACCTGATGAGAGGCGCTTCTCATCTTTTTCAATGCGAGATAAAACCTGCTCTACATCAAGCTCTGATTTTGATAGCTCATGCTTGATATCACTTCGCTCAGTGCTGGCAGCAACTGCTAGATCTCTTGCGCTGGCAAACTCCAAGCGCTTTTCATCAAGGAGCCTTGAGAGAGGAAGATTATTTGCTTTATGTTCGAGTTGCATTAGAGATGAATCAAGATCTTGAAGCGCAAGGAGGCGCTCTTGGGATAATTTCTCAGCTTTCATCACCTCCCCACTTTAGGCTAAGAGAGGAAGGGATCTATAACTAGCGCTCTCTTCTCTGCTGTTTTAGGCTTACTCTCCTGATGAGGAGAAATCTTGCAGCCCTTATCTCACTTACTCTGACCCTCTGGATTCTTCCTGCCACCACCGCCGTAGCTGCAAATCCAAAGGCTGGAGCAAAGTGCAGTAAAGCCAAGCAAGTAAAAATTTATAAGGGCAAGAGTTATACCTGCATTAAGTCAGGAAAGAAGTTAACTTGGAGTAAGGGCAAGAAAGTAGCTTCCGCAGAAACTTCATCCACTCCAACACCAACTCCGACGCCGACTCCCACGCCGACTCCTACTCCTCCTACTCCAACTCCAACTCCAACTCCAACACCAACACCAACGCCAACGCCAACGCCAACGCCAACAAAAGTTGGATACACAATGGATCAAGTTAAGGCTAATAACACAAGTGCTAGCTGCTGGACCGTAATTGATAATTACGTCTACAACTTAACTAATTGGATTTCATCTCACCCAGGAGGAGCGGGCGCAATTCGCTCCCTTTGTGGCGTGGATGGCACTGCCTCCTTTAAAGCCCAACATGCAAATCAATCTAGCCCGGCATCACGCCTAAACTCTTATCTTCTAGGACCGCTTTCTAAATAGTTCTCTTTACTTATTTAGGAACTGGAGATTTAGTTTTATCATCTTAAGTAGTAATTTCTCATCTACTTTCCAGTCAACGGGTACTTGAACAGTTTTCTTATTTACTTTATATCCCTGTAAATCCTGCTTCATAGCTGATAAAACCTTAGGGTTCCAGGGAGCGATAAGTATGTGATTTTTAAGAATTGACGCTCCAAAGAGATACTCACTTCCCATTTTCAACATCGGTTGATTCCAAGCAATTACTAGCTCCAATTTTGGATATCTCTTTTTGATTACTCTAAATATCTTCTTAATGGTTTTGCTCTTTACTTCATCCTGGCCCTTTAGATATCCCTCTAAATCATCAAAGCGCTTAGAGCTCTTTGAACCTCTGGAATACATAACTAGCGCATTGGCATGAGCTTGGCTAAAGCCATGCTCTTCTTTTAAATGAGAGATCTGTTGCGGGTATTTAAGGTCTGCCATCTCTTTCATAACAGCAAACCAATAGCGCATTGGTTGGCCATACTTTGCTTCTATCTTTGGAAAGTAAGCCTGACGACTTCCGCTATCTCTTGCTGGCATTATTCTTTAGCGAGGCCCTGCAACTCTATGACCGCAGCCTTGAGGATTACTACAGCAGCAGGTGCAGCTACCTTCTGGACAGCCACAAGGGCATTTAAACTCTTGGCTTGAATCACTCATTGATCTAGTCCTTATCTATCAAGCTAGTAAATGCCCAACCCCAAGCAAGGCAGAAGAGAAAAACTCCGAGAACATATAAAAGTTCACCCATAACCGAACTCCTCTCGGTAACTGATTATCTGGTGGGCGCTGAGGGTTTTGAACCCCCGACCTACTCGGTGTAAACGAGCCGCTCTACCACTGAGCTAAGCGCCCTATCTTTAATACCTGCGCAGTCTATAACGATGCTAGCGCGCTTCTATAATCCTCGATTTTTCTCGCCTCAGCAGGGCTATTTACTACGCTCCAGCGGACAATTCCTGCCTTATCGATAATAAATGTGCCGCGAAGGGCAAGGCCGCGATCTTCATTAAATACTCCATATTTGCTTGCAACTGCGCCATGGGGCCAGAAGTCAGAGAGCAGTGGGAAGTTATATCCCTCTTTTTCTGCAAAGACTTTCTGAGTAAACATCGCATCACATGAGATTGCAAGTAGTTCAATACTCTCATTTTGGAAAGCCGATAGATCATCTCTTAGAGCGCAGAGCTCTCCAGTGCAGGTGCCAGTAAAAGCAAATGGAAAGAAGACTAGAACAACGTTTTTCTTTCCTTTAAAGGAGGAGAGTGAAACTTTCTCTCCAAATTGATTTACCAATTCGAAATCAGGTGCAAGATCTCCAGTTTTTATTGCCATTATTTTCTTCCACTCTTTCTCGCAACTAATCTAGTTGCAGTCCAATCCTTTGATGCTGGAAGCGTTGAGGTAAGACTTAAGCCTGCAGTCTGCGTAGCATCTTGAATATCACTTGGTTCAACATGTCCTGGCCTTGAAACCTTTGGGGTTAATAGCCAGATTGGACCAGATTCACTCAAGTAGGTAAGACAATCAACTAACTCATCGATTAAATCGCCATCATCTTCGCGCCACCAGGTGATAACTGCATCTACTACCTCTTGAGAATTCTCATCAAGGAGATCACTTCCTGTAGCAGCTGAGATCTCGCTACGAATTGCTTCATCGCAATCACTTCCAAAGCCTCGCTCTAATACGAGATGACCGCTCTGGATTCCCATTCGGGATGCCAGTTGCCCTGGCCCCACCGGCGGGGTGCTCAATGCCTTCTCCTTAACTTTCTTAGCTCGCTCAAAAGTTGAGCCTTATGGGCTAAGTCCACACTCTTAAGGGCTAGAAAGCAACTTGATAAAAGGGGCAAACTCACACTCCTTGGATTTCACTCAAAGAGCCATTTAAGGCAAAGATAGCCCTGTGAGCCCAGGCCCAGAGAGTAGGAATAATCTCCAAGACCTCCATGTAGATCAGCTAATCGATGCCAATCCTGATGAGACTGCCGAGTGGCACCAGAGCCTTGATTCCTTAATTAAACATGGCGGCCCAGCAAGAGCTCGTTATCTGATGCTCTCACTTATTAAGCGAGCACATGAGGCAAATATTTCGCTACCAAATCTGCGCTTAACAGATTACATGAACACAATTCCACCTGAGAGCGAACCACAATTTCCTGGCGATGAATTTCTAGAGCGAAGAATTCGGGCATACATCAGATGGAATGCAGCGATCATGGTCCATCGCGCTCAGCGCCCTGGAGTTGGTGTTGGCGGACATATATCAACCTTTGCATCATCTGCTGCGTTATATGAAGTTGGCTTTAATCATTTCTTTAAGGGAAAAGATCATCAAGGCGGCGGAGATCAGATATTTTTCCAAGGACATGCATCACCTGGAATGTATGCCAGAGCATTTCTTGAAGGACGCCTTAGCGAGCATCAATTAGATGGATTTAGACAGGAGCTCTCACACTCTGGTGGTGGGCTATCTTCCTATCCACATCCAAGACTTATGCCAGAGTTCTGGGAATTTCCAACTGTATCTATGGGACTTGGTCCAATTAATTCAATTTATCAAGCCCGCTTTAATCGCTATCTTCATAACCGCGGAATTAAAGATACCTCTGGCCAACAGGTATGGGCATTTCTTGGCGATGGCGAGATGGATGAACCAGAGA
Source organism: Candidatus Nanopelagicales bacterium (assembly GCA_030832365.1). Classification (GTDB taxonomy): domain Bacteria; phylum Actinomycetota; class Actinomycetes; order Nanopelagicales; family Nanopelagicaceae; genus MAG-120802. The sequence goes on along the minus strand of JAURJF010000016.1, from coordinate 10,209 downwards.
GCGTTTCAGCGCTAACTCTTGCTGCTAGAGAGAATCTAGATAACTTAACCTTTGTTGTTAACTGCAACCTACAGAGACTTGATGGACCGGTGCGCGGCAATGGAAAGATTATTCAAGAACTTGAAGCCCTATTTACTGGCGCTGGATGGAATGTGATCAAAGTAGTTTGGGGAAGAGAGTGGGATCCACTCTTTGCTAGGGATAAAGAAGGCGCGCTAGTTGAGCTAATGAATAAGACGCCAGATGGAGATTTCCAAACTTATAAGGCAGAGAGCGGCGCCTTTGTTAGAGAGAATTTCTTTAATCGTGATCCAAGAACAGCTGCGATGGTGGCTAATTGGAGCGATGATGAAATTTGGAATCTAAAGCGCGGCGGCCATGATTATCAGAAGCTCTATGCTGCTTATCAATCAGCGATGAACCATAAAGGCCAGCCAACAGTAATTCTTGCTAAAACCATTAAGGGATGGACCCTTGGATCACATTTTGAAGGTCGAAATGCCACCCATCAGATGAAGAAGTTAAAGCTGGAGGACCTAAAGGCGCTTAGAGATCGTCTCTACCTAGAAATTGATGATGAGAAATTAGATGAGAAGCTCCCACCATATTTCCATCCTGGAAAAGAATCACCAGAGTTCCAATACATGATGGAGAAGAGAGCAGAGCTTGGTGGTTCAGTTCCAAGAAGACGATCAAAATCAAAACCCCTTCCCCAGCCGCAGAATTCAGATTTTGCAGTGATGACAAGGGGCTCTGGAGCTCAAGAAATTGCCACCACGATGGCATTTGTTCGCCTGCTTAAAGATTTGGCAAAAGTCGAAGGCCTTGGCCATCGAATTGTTCCAATCATTCCTGATGAAGCTAGAACATTTGGTATGGATTCACTCTTTCCAACGATGAAGATCTACTCACCTCATGGCCAGCAATATTTGGCTGTAGATAGAGAGTTGATGCTCTCTTATAAAGAGTCCACCTCTGGAGTAATTTTGCATGAAGGTATTAATGAGGCTGGATCAACTGCTTCATTTACCGCTGTTGGCACCTCTTACTCAACCCATGATGAACCAATGATTCCCGTTTATATCTTCTACTCCATGTTTGGTTTCCAGAGAACTGGAGATGCATTCTGGGCGGCAGCAGATCAGATGGCCCGCGGTTTTGTTATGGGAGCAACAGCTGGAAGAACTACGCTCAATGGCGAAGGCTTGCAGCATGAAGATGGTCATTCACAACTTCTAGCTTCAACTAATCCAGCTGTAGTTGCCTATGATCCAGCTTTTGCCTATGAACTAGGCCATATTGTTAAAGATGGTTTGAAGAGAATGTATGGCGAAAATAGCGAGAATATTTACTACTACCTCACTGTCTATAACGAGCCATATGTTCAACCAGCAGAGCCAGAGAATCTAGATGTTGAAGGTTTATTAAAAGGTATCTATCTCTATTCAAAGGCTAAAAAACAGCGCAGAGCTAAGCGCCAGGTCAATCTTTTGGCCTCAGGAGTAGCTCTTAATTGGGCCCTTAAAGCGCAAGATCTACTTGCTAGCGATTGGAAGATTGCAGCAACTATTTACTCAGTCACCTCTTGGAATGAGCTAAGGCGAGATGGCCTAGAAGTTGATCGACATAATCTTCTAAACCCTCTAAATAAAAAGAGCGCCTACCTCACAACTAAACTCAAAGCTTATAAAGGAAGCGTTCTTGCAGTTAGCGACTTTATGAGAACGGTTCAAGATCAAATCTCTCCTTGGGTGCCACAGAACTTTGCCTCCCTTGGAACCGATGGCTTTGGTCTATCTGATACAAGAGGCGCGCTACGTCGCCACTTTAAGGTAGATGCCGAGTCAATAGTTGTTGCAACTCTCTCACAGCTTGCTAATCAAGGAAAAATCTCTCCTAAAGTCGTTATGAAGGCAATTGAGAAGTATGAGTTAAACAATGTCACTGCAGCAGATCCAGGAAATACTGAAGGATCTGGATGATCTCTCGCTTTGGAATAGTCGATATCTCTCCAACAACTTTCTTTGGTGGAGAATTTATCGGTGCCAAAGCTGTAGTTGATGAGGCGGTTGCAATCTCTGCCACCATCATCAGAGAGGGCCATGAAGGCTTTGATGTATATGCAGTTCTAGTTGATGAAAGTGGAAAGATCTCTTCACGCGAGAAGATGGTTGAGATTTGGCCAAATAGCCAGAGATTTGAAGCTCAGCTAAGGCCCAAAGCTCTAGGTAATTGGAGTTTCTATATTGAAGTAAGCGCGGAAAATCCTGGAGAGTTTGCCAAGACTCTAATAACAAAATCAGAGAGCTATCCAATCAAAGTTGAACGTGAGCGAGCACTTGTTGGAAATTGGTATGAATTCTTTCCTCGAAGTGAGGGGGCTATAAAAAATAGTGATGGCTCAATAAGTTCTGGAAACTTTAGAAGCGCAGCAGATCGAATTGAAGATGTGGCCAAAATGGGCTTTGATGTTTTATATCTCCCGCCGATTCATCCAATTGGTTACTCCCATCGCAAGGGCAAAAACAACTCACTTACCGCAGGCCCGCTTGATCCTGGAGTTCCTTGGGCAATTGGCAATGAATCAGGAGGCCATGATGCGATTAACCCTGAGCTTGGCACCTTCGATGATTTCAAATACTTTCTTAAAGTTGCCAAGAAAAATAATATTGAAGTTGCACTTGATCTAGCCCTGCAATGCTCCCCCGATCATCCTTGGGTAAAGACAAACCCAGAGTGGTTTACCAAGCGAGCTGATGGCTCAATTGCATATGCTGAGAATCCTCCAAAGAAATATCAAGATATCTATCCCCTAAATTTTGATAACGATTATCCAGGGCTACTTGCAGAAATCTATCGAGTTGTAACGCTATGGATTGAACTGGGAGTCAATATCTTTAGAGTTGATAATCCACATACTAAGCCAATTAACTTCTGGGCAGATTTTATCGCCAAGATAAATAGTAAATATCCTCAAGTTATTTTCCTTGCAGAGGCTTTCACAACGCCAGCGATGATGCATGCACTTGGAAAAGCTGGTTTCCAGCAGTCCTATACCTATTTCACCTGGCGAGTTAACAAATCTGAATTAGAGGAGTATGGCAAAGAAGTTGCCTATGAAACTAGCGCTTTCTTTCGCCCAAATTTCTGGGTTAATACTCCAGATATTCTTCCCTTTCACTTGCAGAGTGGAAATCCTGCAGCCTTTGCACTTCGAGCAGTTCTTGCCTCAACTCTTAGCCCCTCTTGGGGAATGTATGCTGGATATGAACTATATGAACATCTCCCAATTGGTGAGGGCAAAGAGGAGTATCGAGATAGCGAGAAGTATGAGATTAAAGTCCGTGATTGGCAGGGGGCAAGTAAGAAGTCTCTCACTCTTGCGCCTTTTATCACTAAGTTAAATGAGATAAAGAATCAAAATATTGCTCTGCAGCGCCTAAGAAATATAACTTTCCATCAGAGCGATTCTGATCAGGTAATTGCCTACTCAAAGATGGAGGGCGATAATTTAATTCTGATTGTGGTTAATCTCGACCCATCTAAAGCCATTGAAACAATGGTCCATTGGAATCTCTCAGCGCTGGGCCTTGAAGATAAGAGCTTTGAGGTCACAGACCTTCTAGATCAAGAGAAATACAGCTGGAGTAGGGATACCTTCATTCGCCTGGATCCCTCTCGACCTATGGGAAGAGTTGCCCATATCGCACGTGTTAAGAAGTAATTAGGCTTAAGCCCTATGCGCCGCCTCTTTAAAAATCTATTTTCAAAGCGGAGCACTTTTCAATCACCGCCCGCTGGATATCTAAATCCACATAGCACCCTTGGTGAGCTAGATATGTATCTAATCACCGAAGGAAGACATGAATCGCTCTGGGAAGTATTAGGAGCGCATGTTAAGAGGGATGAGAGCGGTGAGTTAATTGGAACAGCTTTTAGCCTTTGGGCACCAAATGCAAAGCGAGTGAGTTTGATTTGTGATGCAAATTTCTGGGATAAAGAAAGTCACCCGATGATTCCCCTTGGTTCCAACGGGTTATGGGAGATTTTCATCAAAGATGTTGGCCCAGGACTTAAATATAAATTTGCAATTCAAGGCCGTGATTCTCGCTGGGTTGATCATGCAGATCCATTAGCAAGGCAGAGTGAACGAGCTCCACTCACCGCATCTATCGTCAATGAAAGTAATTACCTATGGAGTGATAGCAAGTGGATGGATAGCCGTGGTTTATTTCAACCTTGGAAGAGTCCTGTATCTATCTATGAAGTTCACTTAGGTTCATGGCGGCAAGGACTTTCATATCGCCAACTAGCCCTGGAGCTAGGCCAATACTTAATCGAGCAGAACTTTACCCATGTTGAATTTATGCCAGTTAGTGAATATCCCTATGATCCTTCTTGGGGCTATCAAGTAACTTCATATTTCGCTCCAACGTCTCGTTTTGGAAGCCCTGATGATTTTAGATATCTCATTGATCACCTACATAGCCTTGGCATTGGAGTTATTTTAGATTGGGTTCCTGCTCACTTTCCCAAAGATGAATGGGCTCTAGCTCGCTTTGATGGAACTTTTCTCTATGAACATGAAGATCCCCGTTTAGGTGAGCACCCTGATTGGGGAACGCTGATCTTTAATTACTCAAGGAATGAAGTTCGTAATTTCCTAGTAGCTAGCGCTCTTTATTGGCTAGAGAGCTTTCATATCGATGGACTTCGAGTCGATGCTGTGGCATCGATGCTCTATCTAGATTACTCGCGCAAAGAGGGAGAGTGGATCGCTAATGAATTTGGAGGACGTGAGAATCTAGCAGCGGTAAAGTTTTTGCAGGAGGCAACTGCTACTGCATATAAGCGCTTTCCAGGAATCATGATGATTGCTGAAGAATCAACTGCTTGGGCTGGAGTGACTAAGCCAACTTCTGAGAACGGTTTAGGTTTTGGATTTAAATGGAATATGGGATGGATGCATGACAGCTTGCAATACCTCTCTCATGACCCGATTCATCGCCTCTATCACCATAATGAGATTACCTTCTCAATTCTCTACGCCTTTAGTGAGAACTTCTTGCTCCCTTTCTCACATGATGAAGTTGTTCATGGCAAAGCAGCGCTAGTAAACAAGTTTCCAGGAGATCGCTGGCAGAAAGTTGCCACGCTACGGGCTCTCTATGGATATATGTGGTCTCATCCTGGAAAGAAATTGCTCTTTATGGGCTCTGAATTTGCTCAAAATGATGAGTGGAGCCATGAGAAATCACTTGATTGGCATCTAACTCAATATGGCGAACATAAGGGAGTTCAAGATTTAGTCAGAGATCTAAATTCACTCTATAGACAAAGCCCTGCGCTCTGGCAGAGAGATAGTTCAAGCGATGGTTTTACTTGGTTAGTTGGTGATGATGGCGCAGGAAATACTCTGGCATATCTTCGTTCCGCTGATGATGGTTCTGAAATAATCTCAATTACAAACTTCTCACCAGTTCCACATGAGCAGTATCACCTGCCAATTCCTAAAGTAGGAAAATGGGTAGAGATTTTAAATACTGACGATCTGAAATATGGTGGCTCTGGCGTGATTAATAGTGAGATCAAAGTTGAGAAGATTCAACACAGAAGTTTTGAATATTCAGCAATTATTCGCCTTGCTCCCCTTGCAACTATCTATCTAAAGCTTAATTAGGCTCGATTCGGCTGACTTGCTGCGGTAACAAAGAAAGCCACCAGAATCAACATAATCCCAGGAATTGCCAAAGCGACAGGAAGACTTGCTGCTCCTGCGACAAGGGAGATCACCCCACGACCAATGAATGTAAGTACCTGATTGACGGCTCCAAGCTCTGCAACGGCAACTCCGCCTGGTTTATCAGAGCGAGCGCTGGCATAACCGAAAAATAAAGGACCAACATAGGAAATTCCAAAGCCTGTTAGTAAAAATCCGAGGCAAAAGACGGTATATCCAAGAAATAAGTTACTCTCTTTAATCTGCATGCTCAGAGCAAGAGAAGTCAGAAAGATAGTTCCGCCAGTAACAACAAAGGGTTGAACTATCTCTTTATCACTTCGATCTCCCTTAATCCTGCTATAGCTGAACCTTCCAATGATCATCGCTCCCATAAATAAGAAGTAGGGGGCAACGGCAAGTGATTTGCTTACCCTAAATTCCTGGCGCGCCATAATAGTGGCCCAATCTCCAATTGATATTTCCAGCATTAAGGCGCATAGAAAACCAAGAGTAACTACCCAATCAATTCGAAAAGAGGAAATCTTAGTTTTGAAGGTTACAACTTGATCGCTCTCGTTAACTTCATTTCCTTTGAGCAAAACTTGTTTTGAAGCTCTTATCGATCTAATCGTCAAAAGATAGACAATTAAAACTAATGTTAAAATATGCCAATTCAATGATACAAAAGAAGATATCAATAGCGCGATAAAAGCCGTTGTAACTGCTCCTGCGCTCCACAAACCATGAAGCATGGGAATAATCGGTTTTCCACTCTCAGTCTGGCGGTGTAGAGCCTGAGCATTAATTGCTATGTGGTAAGAAGCCCAAGCATAACCACAAGTAATGTTAATGATAAGAAAAAATAATGGATTGCTTAATTCAATAAGTACCGCAATAGTCAAGTAAGTAACCGTTGAGCTGATGATTAAGACTTTGTAGACACCAACGCGATGAACTATGTGGCCAATGGTTAACATCGAGGTCAAAGCTCCTATTGATCCAGTGCTCATTAAAAATCCGAAATATGTTGTGGAGACCCCAAGATTTGCCTTTACATCGGGAAGACGAGGAGCCAGACACATAACCCCAATACCGAAGAGGAAGAAAAAGGCTTGTAGATGGCGCAGTTCGCTACGTTCTAGAGGTTTATTCAAAACAAGGCGCTCGCTAACTCATTTCTAGAACGGATTAAATCAGGATCGGCAGGATCTACCAACTGGAAGAGCAATAATAGGTGCTCCTTAGCTTGCTTCTTCTCATCCCCACTGGAGTTTTTAACAAAATTTATTAGCCTTGCAAATGCATTTTTCTGAAGCCCTTGAGAAATCTCAACATCTGCTGCCATTACCGCCTTCTCTATCGAAGTGGGATCACTATCGGCATCTTTTATAGTAAGAGCAGGATTGAGAGCTGAGATGCGAACCATTAACTCGCATTGGGCAAGCCCAATCTTGGCAACTGGCTCATCAGGTTTTCTCATAAGCCAATTTCGATAAGCCATTGCAGCCCCTGAGTAATCGCCCTTCTCTAAAGCGCTAAGAGCAGCTGCCTCCTCTGGCTCCATTGGAATCTCTTTAACTTCTGGGACTTGCACATTTAAACCCTGCTCTTTGGCTAATTCAAATAATTTAGTGATCACCATGACAATCTGTTCTCTTGGATAGATACGATCAAAGAGAGCTACAGGTTGCTCATTTATAAATGCAATTGCAAATGGAACTGCAGTAATTTTAAGCGCTTGCACCAATTGGACTTGAGTATCGGCATTGATTGCTCCAAAGATCCAACTCTCGTTATCCTCTTTTGCAATACTTGCCATTAATTGCCTTAACTCAACAGTTGCCGCGCTTCTTGGCGAGTAAGCAAGGAGCACCACGGGCTTTTCTTTAGAGCGGCTAACATAATCAGCCATAAAGTTTTCAACAGTTGCTTCATCACTTGCAGTGGCGTCTACTTCAACTTTTGGTTTGGTTAGCGAGCTCAAATCAAAGGCTCGACCAAAACCAGCAGGAGGCATACTCATAGCGTTATTCTCTCAAATACCTGGAGCACCAGAATCCATTCTCTCTGGCAATACCTTTGAAATGTAGTCATTGGTAGCAAATTCAAGGCCTAAATCTCGCCCCGCCTTCTCACCCAAATACCAGCGATGTTCAAGTACTTCATGAAAGAGCTGAGCATCCTCTACTCGCCCTCGCATTGCAGCAGGAACTGCACTTATGACCTTATAGAAAACTTCTTCAAGCCATCGTTTGGCAGCATCTTCTTTCTTTGGAGATTGCTCGATCTCTCTAGATCTAAAGCGATCAAATGAGGCCAATATTCTCTTTGCTTGTAGCTCTTCAGTTTCAAGTCCCATAAGTTCAACTAATCGCTGTGAGTGATAGTTGGGAGCAACTAGCTTTGGAATAAAGGTAACTGTTGACTTATCCCCAGCTAATTGAATATCAACTTCTTCCACAGCAAAACCAATATCTTGAAGCGAGCGCATCGCTCTCTCTACCGCATGCCTATCTCCTGCTGGCAAGACTTGAGGCTCGCTAAGGGACTTCCATATCCTTCGATAGCGAGTGATTACCGATTCACTTGCTCTAATTGGATCCATGGCTGGAAAGAGAACTCCAGCTATCTTTAGATCTTCAAGCTCTGCAGCGACATTAAATCTTGCTAGCTCTAAATCATGCTCTCGCTGTCCATTACTTAACTTCTTTTGAAACTCTCCAGTCTCTGCATCCACTAGATAGGCAGCAAACCCCTCGGCATCTCTTCTAAACAGAGTATTTGAAAGAGAACAATCTCCCCACCAAAATCCCAGTAAGTGAAGACGGACCAGTAGATATGCCAGAGCATTAGCCATATTTGAAATCTCATGTTGGGTTATCTGGCCACTTAAAACAATTCTATAGGGAAGTGAGTAAGGCAAGAATCTGGTGACAATGGCGCAAGGCAGCTCTTCACCATTTTGGCTATAGCGATTGGTAACAATTGCTACTTGGGCAACAGCTGGCGCTCCCCTAAGGCTTAATTCACGTAAAGCTTCATACTCACGCACTGCAAACTCTTCAACAGTTTCCTTAACGGCATAAATTTCACTGGCAGGATCTGGAGTTGAACGAACTAAACGGACAATATGGCGAGAAATACCGCGTTGAGCTGCCAGGGTTTCATCCTCGGGCCACTGCTCCAATGGCATATGCCAGGGCAGGTTATAAAGGGCTGAGATTTCCTCGCCTAGACCTTTTATATGTAATTGTTTATCTGTCGCTGCCACTGCTGCATTCTTTCAGGCTTTAGACTACTTATATGGCGAAAGTTAGAGGAGTTCCTAAAAAAGTTGGAGTAAAGCCATCTAAAGTTCAAGAAATTCAAGATTTTGGAAAGAAAGGTGCTCCACTTAACACTCAACACCCCTTCTATTTTGGCTTTCTTGCCGCCTCAGGAGCTTTAGTGGCGATAGCTCTACTGCGCGCTCTTGAATCAGCTAGTCAGGTATTTGTTCTAATAATTATTGCGCTCTTTTTAGCCATGGGGCTAAATCCCACAGTGGAAGCGCTGCAATCTAAAAAACTAAGTAGATCAGTAGCAGTTTCATTGGTCGTTTTTATTGCAATTGGAATTATTGCGCTCTTTACCTTAGTTGTTATTCCCCCAGTTGCTTCTCAAGGAAATGACCTCCTAGAAAGTGCTCCACAGCTATTAGATTCACTGCGAAATAACGCCACTATCAATCAGCTAAATATTGATTATGGATTCATTGACTCTCTTAAAAGTAAGTTCGAGGAGTGGATCTTTGATGGCAAGATAATAACGGGAGCATTTGGTGGAGTTCTTGGGGTGGGACGAACCGTCCTATCTGGCGCTTTCTCAGCTCTTACTGTTTTAGTTCTAACCCTCTACTTCTTAATTTCTCTGCCATCGGTGACAAAAATCTTTTATCGCCTAGCTCCAGCATCAAGAAGAGCGCGGGTTTCAAGTATTGGTGATGCAATAATCTCTCGAGTCGGAAGCTTTGTAGGAAGCCAGGTATTAATTGCAGCTCTTGCTGCTCTATTTGTCTTTGCTCTTGCCTTAGGAATAGAGCTTCCATATGCCGCAGCTCTAGCTATGGTGATTTTATTTGTAGCCTTAATTCCATTAATTGGCCACTTTCTTGGAGCTAGCATCGTAGTTTTAGTCGCTCTTACCCAATCACCAGGTAAGGCTCTTCTTGCTCTGATTCTTTATACCGCATATGTCCAGATTGAAAATTTCATTATTACGCCAAGAATTATGAAGCGCTCACTTGCCATTCCAGGCTTAGTAACAATTGTTGCAGCCCTTCTTGGCACATCACTTCTTGGTTTAGTTGGTGGAATTCTTGCTATTCCAATTGCTGCTGCAATACTTCTAATTATGGATGAAGTGGTATTTCCAAAAACTGATAACGCCTAGTTTAAATCTCAAGCGGAATAGGCAAGCGTTCAGGAGCAATTACTTTAACGATTTCA
>JAURJF010000015.1 GCA_030832365.1 Candidatus Nanopelagicales bacterium | reverse complement strand
GCAATGAATTAGTAATTGAAATTGAGGCGATTTACTCCAAGAGCGGTGAGGGTCTGCAGCGCTCGGTTGATCCAGTTGATAACGAGGTGTATCTCTACTCGCAAGGCGAGACTGCATTTATCAGAAATATGTATCCCTGCTTTGATCAACCAGATCTAAAGGCAACCTTTGCATTTACAGCAATTGCTCCAGCACATTGGCAGGTGATTTCAAATAATCCAGTTAAGCAGGTAAGTGATCTTGGTGATAAAAAGAAGTGGGAGTTCACCACTACCCCAGTTATGTCAACCTACATAACAGCTCTCGTTGCAGGTCCCTACTCCTTTATTCATGATAAGTATGAAGGCAAGAAAAGTATTCCACTAGGAATTTACTGTCGCAAATCTCTATTTGAACATCTTGATTCTGATGAGATATTCGTTGTTACTAAACAGGGCTTTGCCTACTTTGAAGAGGTATTTGGTCTGGCATATCCATTTGATAAATATGATCAGATTGCTGTTGTGGACTTTAACTGGGGCGCTATGGAAAATGCTGGCGCTGTCACCTTTAGAGAAGATCTCTTAGTATTTCGCTCGAAGGTAACAGAGCGGATGTATAACGCAAGAGCCAACACAATCCTTCATGAGATGGCCCATATGTGGTTTGGAGATATGGTCACAATGAAGTGGTGGGATGATCTATGGCTTAATGAATCATTTGCCGAGTGGTCTTCTTATTTAGCTTTAGTTGAAGCTACTAAGTTTAAAAATTCTTGGGCTGGCTTTAATGCTGAGCGAAAGAATTGGGCCTATCGCCAAGATCAACTCTCATCAACCCATCCAATTGCCACCGATATGGTCGATATCGATACAGTAAAAGCTAATTTTGATGGCATTACCTATGCCAAGGGAGCCTCAGTTCTTCACCAATTGGTAGCTCACGTTGGGCGAGATAATTTCATTAAGGGGCTGCAGAAGTACTTTGCTAAGCATGCCTTTAAAAATACAGTTCTATCAGATTTATTAGTTGAGCTTGAGGCAACAAGTGGGCGAGATTTAAGTAGTTGGGTCTCAACCTGGCTACAAACCTCAGGGGTCAATACCCTCCGCCCAGTAATTGAAAGCGATGGCGATAGCTATAAATCAATCACCATCAAACAAGAGGCTCCAAAGATTCCTGCTGGATCAAGTGAGCTCCGTCCGCACCGCGCAGCAGTTGGACTATATGACTTAAAAGATGGGCAACTACTTCGTAGAAAATCAGTAGAGCTAGATATCACAGGTGATTTAACCCAAGTTAAAGAGTTAAGTGGTGAGAAGTTGGCAGATCTTATTTTGATAAATGATCATGACCTTACCTATGCAAAGATTCGCTTCGATGCTCGATCTATTGCTACCTTAAAAGCTCACCTTGGTAAATTAGATGATGGCCTCTCTCGCGCGCTCTGTTGGTCTGCTGCTTGGGATATGTTTAGAGATGCTGAGCTATCTGCAACTGACTTTATAGAAATAGCTTTAACAGGCCTTGCTGGCGAAGATGACATCACCACAGTCACAGCCTTAATGTCGCAGTTAAATACGGCAGTTGAGATTTATGCCGCAGATAAGAATCGAGACTCTTTGAGAGAGAAGGTGGCGGGTGCGCTTCTATCTCTTCTTAAATCAGCAAAGGCTGGAAGTGATCATCAACTCCAGTTTGCTAGAAGCTTTGCAGCTCTGGCACATAGTAAAGAGCAGGGCGCTGAGATTAGAAACATCTTGGATGGAAAATTCCAGGATCTAAAAATTGATGCTGACTTAAGATGGCATTTAATTCTCTGCCTAGTGGAGCGAGGATTAAGCACAAGAGCTGAGATAGATGCAGAGCTAAAACGAGATAACACCCTTACTGGCGGACTTAGCCATGAGAGATGTATTGCAGCCTTTCCAACTCTTGAGGCAAAAGAAGCAGCCTTTAAAAAGGCTACCGAGGATGAGAGCATCACAAATTGGTCCAGACTCTCAGCTATACAAGGCTATAACCGCCCGATTCAGCGCCACCTACATGAGGGATTTGTTGATCGCTACTTTGATTTAATTCTTGAAACCTACAACACCAAGAGCTATGAAGTTTCAACCAGCATCATTGATCTGCTCTATCCCAGCTACTTAATTTCTAGCCAGACCCTTGCAAAAACAGATGCCTGGCTAAATGGCCCTGGAAAAGATGGCCATCCAACTCTTCGCCGCCATATCTTGGAGGCTAAGGATTCTCTGGAGCGAGCGCTAAGAGTTAGAGCGATAGATAACTAATTACTCGCCAATGCGAGTAATGACATCACTTGGGGCGCGATTAGCTTTACTCTTCTTAACATTTTCAAGAGCAACTACTACTACCCAGATAAAAAGCGTTATCGAAACTGGAGTAACAAAGAACCAGAGAAAGCCCTCAAGAAAAGCTAACGGTTCACCAGGCATTGCGCCATCTTCATTTAAAGCTAATTGAATTGACATAGATTCAAGTTTAGGCAGAAGCGCCAACAACTCCAAATGGAGCCAGATATCTCACCCAACGCTCCTCAGCTCTTGCTGTTCCTAAAATCCTCCACGCAGCTCCAACTGGCTCGCGAGGAAGCGAGCGAAGTCTCCAACCTAACTCTTTTAGAGTTCTATCAGCCTTTACATGATTGCAGCGATGACAGGCGCTAACAACATTTTCCCAAGAGTGATCGCCTCCCCTGCTTCTAGGAAGGACATGATCAATTGATGTTGCTGCGCTCTCGCAGTAAACACAGCGACCACCATCACGGGCAAATATTGCTCTGCGTGAGAGTGGAACAGTATGGCGATATGGAATCTTTACAAATTTATGAAGTCTAATTACTGCAGGAAGTTCCATTGATCCAGATGAGTAATGAAGTGTTACGCCAGATTCTTCAATCATGGTGGCGCGGTTATTTAAAATTAAAATGAGCGCGCGTCTATCAGAAACGACACCTAGTGGCTCGTAGGTAGCGTTTAGAACTAAAGTCCTTCTCGATGAGCTATTCACCGTTCTAATTCCCCCGTCTATCCGACGCGTGGCTCGCGTCGTGGGGGAAATCCTGCCCGAAGTTGGTGGGTTTTGTGCGGATATTTGGTTAAGTTCTTATAAAGTCTTTCCCAATGGAGCTAGATCTGAGCCTAAGGCAGGTGCTGGAGTGGTTTCTCGGCTCCCCCTTGCGAATAACGATCATTTTGATCCTGGCTATTTTCATTCAAAAAATATCCTCACGGGCTATCACTAAAACCTTAAGTAAAGTGGCAGAAGCTGATTTCATCCCTGGTGAGAAGAGATTGATAACAAGACAGAGAGAGCGGGCAAGAACTGCAGCTTCTGTTCTAAATAGTTCATCAAAGGCCATAATCGGGCTAATCGCAGGAGCCATGATCCTTGGTGAATTAGGAGTTGATCTTGGACCACTTGTGGCATCTGCTGGTGTAGTTGGTTTTGCAGTTGGTCTTGGAGCTCAGAGCATTGTCCGTGATGTCTTCTCTGGAATCATTATGCTTCTTGAAAATCAATATGGAGTCGGCGATAGCGTTGAGGTGTTAGAGGTAAAAGGAAAAGTAGAGAGCGTTGGCTTAAGAGTTACAACGATTAGAGATCGAAGAGGAACGCTCTGGTATTTGAGAAATGGCGAGATATTAAAGGTGGGAAATAGCTCTCAGAGATCTCGTTCTTGATTAACCATTGAATTAGCTGCCATAACTAAATAGTTCCAGAGCTGCTCTCTCATTTCATTATCCATCTCAAGTGAATCAACTGCTGATTTCATATGAGAGAGCCAGACATCTCTCTCTTTCTCTCCAATTTTAAATTGCGCATGTCTCCTTCGAAGCCGTGGATGTCCCCTTACCTGGCTATAGGTATCTGGTCCTCCCCAATACTGTTCAAGAAACATCAAGAGTCGCTCGGCTGCCCCTTTAAAATCATCATCGGGATACATCGGGCGAAGTACTGGATCACTAGCAACTAGTGCATAAAAGTGTGAGACTAAATTTTCAAATGTGGCTCTTCCGCCCATCTCTTCATAGAGGCTCATGAAAAAGGCTATCTAGCTTTAATTTTTAGCGACCAGAGGCCAAGAAGTGCTACGGGAATTGCTGAAAGCAGACATAGCCAACCATAAGAGAGAGTGGCGATAACAACCCCTGCAATTGCTCCGCCGCTTGCTCCAGAGAGGTTCATAACAAGATCGCTAGCGCCCTGTGAAGCGCTCTTAAACTCGGGTGATACTGACTCAGTTAATAAAGCAGAGCCTGCAATTAGCGTGCAGGACCAACCAAGGCCTAGAAGAAATAAACCAATGCCTAGAGTTATTGCATCATCTGCTCTAGCAAATCCAGAAATTAGAGCTGAAGATAGGAGAATTGCTGCGCCAATTTGAATAACTCTTAATCTTCCAAGGCGATCAGTTAGCGCCCCAACAAGTGGCGAGAAGGCATACATACCAAGGACATGAACGCTAATTACCAATCCAATTATTGTTAAGGTGACATCAACATGAGCCATATGAACTGGCGTCATAACCATTACAGCAACCATTGCAATATGTCCGATAGCAATTGATGCAATAGCAAATGAGGCTCTGGCATTAGAGCGAATGTGTTTGAGTGCAACCTTTGTCTTTACTCTAGGAAGGTTTGCTGCTCCTGAATCCTTTGCCGCAGTTAGATAGGGATCTGGCCTTAGAAATAATTGGATGACAAGAACAGCAAGAGCTAGAGTTACAGCTGAAATCAAATAAGGCCCAGTAAGTCTTGGAAGCCCAAGGGATTCTGCTAAATTCCCAGAAGGTTCCATTAAGTTTGGGCCAGAAACTGCGCCAATTGTTGAGCCCCAAACTACAAATGAGAGTTGCTTAGCTCGTTTTTCATCTGTTGCAAGATCAATTGCAGCAAATCTTGCTTGATAGCCAGCAGCAGATGCTGCTCCAACTAAAAATGTTCCAGTGAGCATTAAATATATGTTCTCTCTTGAGCCACCAAAGATTGCAAGAAGTGAGCCAATTACGCCAGCTATTAGGCCAACTGAGAGAGCAAGGCGTCTTCCTCCTCTACTTGTTAGACGGGCTAGTGGCAGGGCTAGAGCTGCTGCTCCTAGTACTGAGGAGGTCTGAGCAAGGCCTGCCAGAGTCTCAGAGTTGGTAATTGATGCAACAAGAAGTGATCCTGCTGCAACGGTTCCAGCAACTCCCACTCCATTTAGAACCTGGGCAGTTGCTAAGACCTTTACAGTTTTTTCCTGCAGGGCAGTATTGCTACTCACTTGCTTACTCTTAGCCAGACTGCAGTATCAGTTGGCAGAAAATTTCCATTTAGTGGCGCGCTTGAATGAAGGACTTCTGAATTACTTGGTAGCTCTATCTCACTTCCAAAGTTAATGTAGCAAGCAAAATCTTCACCTCTTCTAAATGCCACGACTTGGCTTGGCGCATCAATCCACTCCATAGCCCCATCGCCAAGTCCAGGTTCATTTTTTCTAATAGCGAGCGCCTTGCTATAAACATTTAGAGTCGAGTTTGGATCACTTTCTTGAGATTCAGCAGAGTATTTTCCCCACCAGGAACTTGGTGGTAGCCAGGCCTGCTGCAGAGTTAAAGTCTCATTTGATGAAAAACCAAATGCGCCAGCTGAATCGCTCTTCCATGGAATTGGAACTCTGCAACCATCTCTTCCTCGATCTTTATAGTTACTCATCTGCCATCTTGGATCGGTTAATCGATCCTCTGGAATATCTCTAACCTCAGGAAGACCTAGCTCTTCACCTTGGTAGAGATAAGTGCCACCAGGAAGAGCAAGGGCCATAAGGGTTGCGCTCTTTGCTCGAAGTGTTCCCCTTGCAATATTTAGTTTCTTGACATCGCCATGGCGAGAAAAAGTAGTATCGCCATGATTTGTTAAACCTAAATCGAGGCGATCAACGGAGCGGACTACATCATGGTTATTAAATACCCAGGAAGTTGGCGCTCCAACTTCAGCTAACGCGCCAATGGAATTATTGATTTTCTCCCTTATTTGATCGGCTTTCCAGAGGGTAGTGAGCATCTCAAAGTTAAAGGAGTTTTGTAGTTCATCACTTCTTACATACTTTGCAATTCTTGAAGCAGGGCTAACCCAAGCCTCCGCTACCGCCATTCGATCACCGTCATATGAGTCAAGAATCTTTCTCCAGCTGCGATAGAGATCGTGCACTCCCTCTTGATCCCAGAATGGCTTATGTTCAGGACTTAACATCCGAGTGAGATTATTCTTGCCAAAGATTTTTTCTATCCAACTACTTCGAACATCGGGAAGGCCGCTCTCTTTAAACATCCCATGGGCCACATCAATACGAAATCCATCAACGCCCTTATCAAGCCAGAACTTTAAAACATCTTCAAAGTGCCTTAACACCTCGATATTTTCCCAATTCAAATCTGGTTGCTCAACGGCAAAGAGATGTAGATACCACTGTCCTTGCTTGCCATCAGATTCAGTAACTCTCTTCCAGGCAGGGCCGCCAAATACTGCCTGCCAATTATTTGGGGGAAGCTCCCCATTTTTACCTTTACCTTCTCTAAAGATATATCTATCTCTTGCAGCTGATCCTGGTTTGGAGGCAAGCGCTTCTTTAAACCACTTATGTTGATCAGAGGTGTGATTTGGAACGATATCGATAATTACTTTAATCCCTAGATCATGGGCTTCTTGAATTAATAACTCGCCCTCTTTTAAAGTGCCATAGTCAGGTTCAATATCTAGATAGTCAGCAACGTCATAGCCATGATCTTTCTGTGGTGATGGATACCAAGGAGTGATCCAGATGGCATCAACTCCAAGCTTCTTTAAATACCCAAGCTTTGATCTAATACCGCCAACATCTCCTATGCCATCGCCATTTGAATCAGCAAAGGAGCGGATATAGATCTGATAGGTAACAGCATCCCTCCACCAAGGCCGCTGCCCTCTTGGGGCTAACTTTGAACTCAACTCTTCACCTCGAGATATTTCTCAAGAAATGCTCGCTCACTTGCCTCAAGTGGGCGTGATTTTCCACTCTCCTTATCAATTCCTACCTGAACCGATTTGATACGGGCATAAATTGTTTCACCACTTTTTATCTCATAGCCCATTACAAATGATGAGTTACCAATTGACTCTACCCAGAGCTCGACATCGACAAAGAATCCACCTTGCAAGATTGGAGCAATGAAATCTATCTCAGCTCTTGCAACTACCATCTCTAAAATTCCAGGAATTTCACCCTTACTAACGTGAGAATAAAAGGACCATTCAAATCTAGCCTCTTGAGCCAAGGTTAGATATTTGGCATTGTTCACATGGCTCATCGCATCAAGATCATCCCAGCGAACCAGGGCCTTATGTAGCGATCTCATCTAGTTAACTTCCTATAGGTGACTCTATGAGGTCTAGCTGCTTCAGCTCCAAGTCGTTCAATCTTATTTTTCTCATATGAGTCAAAGTTTCCTTCAAACCAGAACCATTGCGACTCTCCCTCATAGGCCAAGATATGAGTTGCCACGCGATCTAAAAACCAACGATCATGTGAGATCACTACCGCACATCCTGGAAACTCAAGGAGAGCATTTTCTAGCGATCCAAGTGTTTCAACATCTAGATCATTAGTTGGCTCATCAAGAAGAAGAAGGTTTCCACCCATCTTTAGAGTGAGTGCAAGATTTAATCTATTGCGCTCTCCTCCTGATAAAACTCCAGCCGCTTTCTGCTGATCTGGTCCTTTAAAACCAAAGGCAGAGACATATGCCCTACTTGGCATTTCAACTGCGCCAACCTTCATAAAATCAAGGCCATCTGAGACAACTTCCCAGAGTGATTTCTTTGGATCAATTCCTGATCTTGATTGATCAACGTATGAAACCTTTACCGTCTCACCAACTTTAATACTTCCTGAATCTGGTGTTTCAAGTCCTAAGATCATCTTAAATAGCGTTGTCTTTCCAGCTCCATTTGGTCCAATTACTCCCACAATTCCATTTCGTGGCAGAGAGAATGAGAGATCATCAATTAGTAGGCGATCGCCAAAGCCTTTTGAAAGGTTCTCAACATCAACAACGATATTTCCAAGCCTAGGTCCCATCGGGATTTGAATCTCTTCAAAATCAAGCTTTCTGGCCTTCTCAGCCTCTGCTGCCATCTCTTCATATCTTGCAAGACGCGACTTTGATTTAACTTGTCGCCCTTTAGCATTCTGCCTAACCCAATCAAGCTCCTCTGCCAATCGCTTTGCCCGCTTGGCATCTTTTTGTCCCTCAACTTTTAGCCTGGCTGCCTTCGTTTCAAGATATGTAGAATAATTCCCTTCATAAGGATATGCCCGTCCTCGATCTAATTCCAAGATCCATTGCGCGACGTTATCTAGGAAGTAGCGATCATGTGTGATTGCAACAACTGTTCCTTCATACTTTGAAAGAAATTGCTCAAGCCATAAAACAGATTCAGCATCAAGATGGTTTGTTGGCTCATCAAGGAGAAGTAGATCAGGCTTTTGCAGTAGCAATTTACATAGCGCAACTCTTCTTCTCTCACCGCCTGATAAAACTTTGACATCAGCATCAGGAGGTGGACATCTAAGAGCGTCCATTGCTTGCTCTAACTGTGAATCTAAATCCCAAGCACTTAAATGATCTAGCTTCTCTTGCAAGCTTCCCATCTCTGCAAGCAACTTGTCATAATCAGCATCAGGACTTGCCATCTCCTCAGATACTTTGTTGAACCGATCAAGTAGGGCAATAGTTTCTGCCACTCCCTCTTGCACATTTTCCAAAACATTTTTATCTTCACTAAGCGGCGGCTCTTGAAGCAAAATCCCCACGCTATATCCAGGACTTAAGTAAGCCTCACCATTTGATGGTTGCTGCAGCCCTGCCATAATTTGAAGGACCGTTGATTTTCCAGCGCCATTTGGGCCAAGAACGCCGATTTTCGCCCCGGGCAGAAACATCAGAGTCACATCATCGAGAATGACCTTATCGCCATGCGCCTTACGCGCCTTCTTCATTGTATAAATGAACTCTGCCACGAGGCGAAACCTTATCGTTTATCCGAGCATTACTTGGTACTAGATAGACTTAGGTCGGTAAATGCGCCCGTAGCTCAGTCGGATAGAGCACCCGCCTTCTAAGCGGGTTGTCGCAGGTTCGATTCCTGCCGGGCGCGCATTGTATTTGGGCAATAAAAAATCCCAGGACCCTTCGAAATCCCAGGATTAATTATTTTCTCTTAGGAGTTAACCCATTTTGCCGGTTACGTAAGCCTCAGTTCTCTCATCATCTGGAGTACTAAACATCTTCTTGGTTTCATTAAATTCAACAAGCTTTCCAGTGCGGCGATCTGAAGTTAAATTCACCTCGGTGACATAGAAGGCGGTGTATGAACTTACGCGAGCAGCCTGCTGCATATTGTGAGTCACAATAACAATGGTGTACTGCTTCTTAAGCTCTGCCATCAACTCTTCAATGCGCAAAGTGGCAATTGGATCAAGGGCTGAGCAAGGCTCATCCATCAAGATGACTTCTGGCTCAACTGCAATGGAGCGAGCGATGCAGAGACGTTGCTGCTGTCCTCCTGAGAGACCAAGTGCTGACTCGTTTAAGCGATCTTTAACTTCATCCCAGAGCGCTGCTGATTTAAGAGATTTTTCCACAATGTCATCTAGCTCTGACTTCTTAGGTCTGCCATTTACTTTTGGACCAAAGGCGATATTTTCATAGATGCTCTTAGGAAATGGATTTGGCTTCTGGAAAACCATACCAATGCGCCTTCTTACCTCAACTGCGCTTGCGCTTGGGTGATAGAGGTCTGCATCATGATAAAAAAGTGAGCCGTGAACTTTTGCTCCAGGAATTAGGTCATTAGTTCTATTTAAAGTCCTAAGCAGCGTTGACTTGCCGCAACCAGATGGGCCGATAAAGGCTGTGATGTCATGAGATGGAATCTGCATATTTACATCACTTACCGCGACGAAGTTGCCATATGAGACTGCTACATCTTTAAGGGTAAAGACCGGGTCAACGAACTTTAAAGGCTCGCCTGGTTTTCTAGAGGCTGTGGCGCTACTCATTGGGCTTGACCCTTTCTTAGGTTCTGATGTGGCAACTTTACTTGCCTGTGATTGATTTGAAATCATCGACATTAAACGTTCCTCTTTCTCAAGGTGTAATCACGGAGCAAGATGGCAGATAGATTCATCGCAAAGAGAATCGCTAGAAGAATCAAGCATCCAGCGGAGGCTAGAACTTGGAATTCCTCTCTGGAATCTGAGGCGTATTTAAAGATCGCAAGCGGCAGAATGGTAAAACCACTATCAAGGCCAGTTGGATTAAAGGTAACAAATGAGAGGGCGCCTAGAAGCAGTAGGGGGGCTGACTCACCCATAGCTCTTGATACCGCAAGAATCGTTCCAGTTGCAGTTCCAGGGATAGCAGATGGAATAACTAACTTATTAACAGCCTGCCATTGTGTGGCGCCAAGTGCTAGCGCACCCTCTTTATATGAAGGAGGAACAGCTCTAATGGCCTCGCGAGTAATAATAATGATCACGGGAAGGATCAACATTCCAAGAACGATTGCGGCAGATCCCACTGTAAAGCCCCAACTAAGTGGGCCGCGAGCAATAAAGGCAAGTCCGATTAATCCAAAGACTACCGCTGGAACACCTGCAAGGTTTTGAATATTTAACTCAATGAGCGCGGTAAAGCGATTTCGCTTTCCAGCAAACTCCTCTAAATAAAGCGCGGTCATTACTCCAACAGGAACTGCAAAGAGGGTGGCAAATCCCACCACCCAGATACTTCCCATAATTGATGATTGAAAACCTGCAGTATCAATGTCATAGGAAGGAAAGAATGTCACTAAATCCCAGGAGAGTAAGTATCCAGCATTGTTATAGAGGCGATAGATGATATAAAAAATAAAAGCAAGTGAGGCTACGATGCTAATTGAGAGAAAGGTAGTAAAACTAATATCTTTAATTCGGCGATCAATTGATACGCGACTTTGAAGTGAAGTACTAGTAGTTGCCATCACTCATAAGCCTCTCTAAATCTTGAAATAAACCTATTTCCCAAGATATTCAGAATTAAAGTAACTGTAAACAAGACAGTTCCAACAAGGAAGATTGTGTTATAGGCAGATGAACCAACTTCTGCATCGCCAATTCCAGCAAAACCAATAAATGATGCCATCGTCTGCATTGGATCTCCTGGATTTGCTGTGAGCTTTGGATAGCTTCCAGCAACCATAAGAGCGATAGTGGTCTCGCCAAAGGCTCTGGCAAAGGCCAAAATCAGCGCGGCTACCACTCCAGAAAGACCAGCATTTACAACTACTTTTGTCGCAACTTCTCGCCTCGTTGCACCTAAGGCATAGGCCGCCTCACGCATTGCTCTTGGCACAGATGAGAGCGCATCATCGGCAACTGAGGCAATAATTGGAATAATTAGAATTCCGGTCATCAAGCCAGCTCCAAGAGCGGTGTATGCCAGAGGCTCACCAATTGGCCAATATTTCTCGACAAATTCTGGGTTTACTACATAGAGGCCAAAGAGACCTAGAACAACTGTAGGGATTCCAGCCAAGATCTCAAGAATTGGTTTAACGATTCGGCGGAGATTAAAAGTTGCATAATCACTTAGGAATATCGCTGCAGCAAGTCCAATAGGAATTGCAATAACCATGGCAATCAAAACGATAATAAAAGTTCCAGTAAATAAGGGAGCCATGCCGTATTGCGAAGGGGTGAATAAAGGAGCCCATACGGTTCCAAATACTTGCGTAGTGATCTCTCTAAGAAGTCTAAAGGTGGTGGGAAGAAGAGAGAGAACAATTCCAACTGTGACCAGCACAGAGATTACAGTGGCTGAGGCCATCAATCTGGTTATTACTAATTGAATTAGATTTCTCCTGCGAAGGTGGGTAGAGGGAGCTAGCGACATTACGGCGCTACCGCTCTGTGCTGTGGTGCTCATCCTCTACCCCTCTTCGTTATAACTTTTTAAAGCTTTCTGCTACTAATAAAACCTTACCTTATTTGGCAAGCTTCTTTAGTTCAGCAAGATCTGCTTCCAACTTCTTGGTCTGCTCAGCAGTTAGGGGTAGGAACTTCGCCTTCTCGGAGAGGTTCGCAAGATCTGCTGCATAGAACTCAAGGAATGGAATAACTGCTGGATTATTCTTTACTGCATCGTTTTTGACGTAGACAAAGAGTGGTCGAGCAAGAGGGGTGTAGGAACCGTTTAGAACGTTCTCTAGAGATGGCTCTGCGCATCCCTTACCACCATCAATCTGGACTGCCTTATTGAGGTCGGTGTTCTCTTTGTAGTAAGAGAATCCGTAGTAGCCCATGGCACCTGTTGAGCGCTTAACACCATTTACAGTGACGTTGTCATCCTCTGTTGGGGTGTAGTCAACGCGTGAACGCTTTGCAGGCTTTCCATTAATCGACTCTGTGAAGTACTCAAAAGTTCCTGAATCTGTTCCCGCGCCAAATAGTGGCATCTTAACTCTTGGGAATGTTGAGCGAACCTGGTTCCAGTAATTGACCTTACTTCCTGGCTCCCAAACTTTCTTTAACTCTGCAACTGTTAGGCACTTTGCCCATGTGTTCCTTGGACTTACCACAACAGTGAGCGCATCGGTTGCTACCGTAAGTCGCGTGAACTTAATTCCAGCATCTTTGCACTGTTTAATCTGAGTTGCTGAATAAGCTGATGATGCATTTGCAATATCTAGCTCACCCTTACAGAAACGAGTCTGACCTCCACCAGTTCCTGAAATACCAACTGTGATCTGTGTCTTTGAAACTTTCTGGAATGCTTCAGCTGCTACACCAGTAAGAGGTGCAACTGTGCTTGAACCATCAATCTTGATTGTTCCAGTGACATTTGCAAACTTTGCTGTGTCTTGAGTTGAAGCGCTTGAAGATGTTGAGGCAGAACCTTGCTTATTACCAGTCCGCTTCCACTTCAAACCGC
Organism: Candidatus Nanopelagicales bacterium; assembly: GCA_030832365.1. GTDB lineage: Bacteria > Actinomycetota > Actinomycetes > Nanopelagicales > Nanopelagicaceae > MAG-120802. Next base: position 4,137 of record JAURJF010000015.1, on the reverse strand, counting down.
CACTTGCGATTGAACACTTAAATTCCAAGCCTTTTTCTTTTGCTTTAACGCTGCCATCACCATAGGCAATCTTGTTTCGAGAGCTACACTTTCCAAGTTGAGTGACCGGACCATCATCTACCCTTGAGGTTAGAGCTGGTGCGCTCATCAGAGAGAGTGCAAGTCCTGAAGCTGTAAATATTGCCAGGATTCGCTTCTTTGAGATCATTTAAGAAAACCTTTCAATCAAAGTAAGTGCCGAAGGACTTCGGCATGAGTGAATCTGACCCTCTTGGGGTAAAAAGCGGATAGGCAGTTGGTTAACGGCAGGTGAACTCTGACCTAGAAGTTGGGGGTATCGTGCCCGCGTGGCCCAAGAGAACCCTGCCTTGATTTGGATCGATTGTGAGATGACTGGGCTGAATTTAGCCTCAGATGCCCTTATTGAAATCGCAGTATTGGTAACCGATAGCGAGTTAAATCTGCTTGGAGATGGAATCGAACTGGTTATCGCAACAACTCCCGAGAAGCTGGCAGCAATGAGCGATGAAGTTAAGAAAATGCATAGCGAATCTGGATTAATAGAAAAGGTAGCAAATGGAGTTAGCCTCTCTATAGCTGAGGAAAAGATTCTTGAATATTTGAAGCAATACACCGCAGAAGGAAAGTCCCCCTTAGCTGGCAACTCAGTAGGAATGGATAGAAACTTTATTGCAAGAGATATGCCGCTACTAAATAACTTTCTTCACTATAGAACTGTTGATGTCTCATCGATAAAAGAGCTAGCAAAGAGATGGTATCCCAAAGTTTATTTCCAAGCCCCAAAGAAATCAGGAAATCATAGAGCTCTAGGCGATATTCAAGACTCAATTGCAGAGCTTGCTTATTACCGCTCCGCAATATTTATCTCAAATAAATAATCTCATTAGATCTCTATCTCGCTAAGCGCCTCTGCTAGATCTTTGCCGGGGTTTAGTTCAATTACCTGATAATTACTAGCTGCCTTTATTTTGTTGGTGATACGGAATAAAAATTGTCTTGCTCCTAATTGATCTGCAACTAAAGCTAGTATGAAGCTATCTACAGCCATTCGGGCAAGTAAATCTCCTCCCCTTAGTTCGCTATTTAAGTCTCTGGCTACCTCAAGTAATTGATCATCACTTAGATCTTTTAGATGAATCGCTATTAAGGTCACTGGGTTATCACTTCTCTGCGCCCAGGACCTGAGGCGAATCAGCGATTCATAGAAATAGACAGGGGTCATAAGGCCGGTAAGTGAATCAAATGAGCTGTTATCAAAGGAGGCCATAATTAGCTAAGCCTTACTAGCTTTTTTGATAATAACTAGAGCTGCCTCATCCCCTATTCTTAAGGGCATATATGAAGCTCTTTGGCTCGAAGGTCTATCAGATAGCGGCAACGCTAGTAAGAATTGAGGCGTTGTTTCTCGCTGGCCTTGCCATCTATCTAGCGATAAGAACAGCGACAAGTAAGGTCGAAGAGCTTGATGCCATATTGGCTGAAATTATCTTCTTAAGCTTTGCTAGCGCTGGGCTCTTTTTTGCTGGCAGAGGATTTATATCGAAGCGAAACTTCGCCCGCGCGCCAACAGTTCTTGCTAATTTGATAGCCCTCGGCGTTGCTTATTACATGATCGATGGTGAGAGAGATTTGCTAGGAGTAGGCCTTGGAAGCTTTGCTCTAGTTACTTTACTTGCTGCTCTATCTGCTATCCCTCACCAAGGAACTACTTCCTGATCCTCCCAGAGCAACCCGGTCTGATCTCCAGGATTAAAACTTCTAGTCGCTAGCCAGATTGCAGTTGCTGCTCCCTCGGCAGCGCTTCTTGGCGCATCAACTCCACCCATATCAGTTCTACTGTGGTTGGGGCATATTGCATCAACTAAAAATCCTCTAGCGCCATGATTTGTTTCATGAGCAAGATTTCTTACTAGCGCATTTACTCCAGCTTTTGAGATGCGATAAGGAGCAAGTCCTCCTGCATTTCCAGGACCGCTCATTCTTCCAAGGCAGGCAGAGAAGATAATTACTCGTCCATTTCTTGCCTCAGCCATAGGAGCTGCTATGGAGTTAACTAATGTAAAGACTGAATTGAGATTGATATCTAAGACTCTTGCCCACTCTTGATCATTGGTCCGAAGAGTCTTTGCCATCTTCTCACTCATTACCCCATGGGCAAGAACCAAAATCTCTGGAGTTCCATACTTTGAGAGCAGTTCCCCGCTAACGCTTCTAACTTGATCAATCTGCTGGCAATCCATTAGCTCAAAGGCAACTCCAAGCTCACTAGATGCTGCCTCGGCCCGCTGGCTATCTCTACTTATACCTATTACTTCATCGCCTCGAGCTTTCAGAGCCTTTGCCACCTCATAGCCCAGCCCCCTGCTTGCCCCAGTAACAAATGCCAAAGCCATTTCTTAAGCCTGCCCTAGAGAAGAGCTTTTTGCATCGCCAAAGTGTGGCCAATAACGCCGCTTGGAGGTAGGGAGAGATCTCCCATCGCAGATAGGCTTACTTTCTGTGGCAGGCATGACTCCTGAGAATAAATTTGGCGGCTCATTCGGCTCTAATGAATGGCTCGTCGATGAGATGTATGAGCGCTACCTAGCCGATCCAAATTCAGTTGAAGCCAATTGGCAAGAGTTCTTCTCTGGATATAAGCCAGCAACAAATGGCGCAGCAAGCCCAGAGGCAAAAGCAGCCACCCCGCCAATTCCAAAACGTCAACAAGTCAGAGAGACTCCTGCGCAAGAGATTATAAATACTGCAACACCTGTGCAAGAAGTTGTTAGAGCAAACCCTGCTCCTATACCAACTCCAGCAGAGGTAGTTAAGAAATCTGCTCCACAAGTTGCAGCGCCTTCTGCTGCAAGAGTTGAAGCACTTAGAGGAGTCTCTGCTCGCGTTGTTGCAAGCATGGAAGCTTCACTGACAGTTCCAACCGCAACAAGTGTTAGAGCAATCCCTGCAAAATTAATGATTGATAATCGCACAGTAATTAATAATCACTTAAAGCGAGCCAGAGGTGGAAAGGTTTCATTTACCCACCTAATTGGCTATGCCATGATCAAGGCGCTTCGTGAAAATCCAGAGATGAATACATTCTTTACTGAGCTTGAAGGAAAACCAGCTATTGGATATCCCGATCACATCAATCTTGGAATTGCAATTGATTTAACTAAGGAAGATGGCTCTCGTCAATTACTTGTGCCATCAATTAAGGGATGTGAAGGGCTTGACTTCGGAAACTTTTGGGCCTCTTATGAAGCGCTAGTAAAGAAAGCTCGCTCCGGAGCGCTAAGTGTTGAAGATTTCAGTGGCACAACTGTCTCGCTAACCAATCCTGGAACTCTAGGAACAGTTCACTCTGTGCCTAGGCTAGTAACAGGACAGGGCTTGATTCTTGGCGTTGGAGCAATGGATTATCCAGCAGAGTTTCAAGGGGCAAGTGAGGAAACTATTGCAAGCCTTGCAATCTCCAAGGTAATTACTCTGACCTCCACCTATGACCATCGCATTATTCAAGGAGCGCAATCTGGCGACTTCTTAAAGAAGATCCATGAAATTTTATTAGGGGCAGATTCTTTCTATGAAGAGATATTTGCCGCCCTTCGAATCCCCTATGTTCCAATTACTTGGCATAACGACATCCCAGAAGGCAAAGAGCAGTTAAATAAGGCAGCTCGTTTGCAGCAGTTGATTCAGGCCTACCGAACCACCGGGCACTTAATGGCCGATACAGATCCGCTGGAATATAAGCAGCGTAGCCATCCCGATCTTGATGTGATTACCCACGGCCTAACGCTCTGGGATCTTGATCGAGAGATTGCCACCGGTGGTTTTAGCGGAAGCCCTTATGCCAAGATGCGAAACGTTCTAGGAATCCTGCGCGACTCTTACTGCAGATCAATTGGTATTGAGTATATGTATATCGATTCACCAGAGGAACGTAAGTGGATTCAGAGCCAAGTCGAAGTTGGCTCTCCTTTCTTTCCACGGGAGGAGCAGCTAAGAATTCTCCGCAAATTAAATTCAGCAGAGGCTTTTGAAACATTTCTCCATACAAAGTTTGTGGGACAGAAGCGCTTCTCACTAGAGGGCGGCGAATCAGTTATTCCAATTCTTGATGCTATTGCA
>JAURJF010000014.1 GCA_030832365.1 Candidatus Nanopelagicales bacterium | reverse complement strand
ACTTAAAGGAATTGTCTGAGATTCAAATTTAATTAGAACATCGCTATCACCAACTCCGCAGATTCTTGCAATTGTTTTGATATGGCCACGTGCATAAGTTGGGCCGCCTGCAGTTGAGAAATTATCTTTCTCTAAATCTTCAATCACCGATGCTGGGATACGCGAGCGTTTGGCAAGTTGCTCGACAGTAAAACCTGCCGACTTGCGCATCTCTTTTAGCGTTAAACCAACCGACATGAAAGCCTCTAAATCACTGGTGGGGAGGACAAAGTGTAGAAGCAGAAGCCAAGCAAGGACAACCTTAATCTCAAAGTATTAATCCTTTAAGCAGGGGCGTTGCAATATAGCCCCTAAAAATTCACCCCTGAATTACCTCAAGGACAGATGCCAGATCCTCTTGTTTTACTAAAACTACTCGAGCCTTAGAACCTTCTGAGGGTCCCACAATTCCACGGCTCTCCATCAAATCCATTAGACGTCCAGCTTTAGCAAAACCAATTCTCAATTTTCGCTGCAACATCGAAGTGGATCCAAATTGAGTACCAACAACTAGCTCAACTGCTTGAATCAATAACTCTTTATCATCACCGATTTCTTCATCAGAGCCACGAGATGCCACTACTGGTTTTAAAATATCCTCTCGATAGACCGGCTTTAACTGAGATTTAACATGGTTTACAACCGCCTCAATTTCCCGCTCTGAGACATAAGCGCCTTGAATTCGCATTGGCTTACTTGCTCCCATTGGTAGAAAGAGAGCATCGCCTTGTCCGACAAGTTTTTCAGCACCTGGGGTATCAAGAATAACTCTGGAGTCTGCAAGAGATGAGGTGGCAAAAGATAGGCGTGAGGGAACATTAGCTTTAATTAAACCTGTAACAATATCAACGCTAGGTCTCTGAGTAGCTATAACAAGGTGAATACCAGCAGCTCTTGCAAGCTGAGTAATTCTTACAATGCAATCTTCAACATCTCTTGCAGCAACCATCATTAAATCAGCTAACTCATCAATTACTACTAATAGATATGGATAGGGCTCAAGGGCAGCATCTGCTCCTTCTTTTGCAATAACTTTTCCAGCTCTAACTGCCTTATTGAAATCATCGATATGCCTAAAGCCATATGTTGAAAGATCGTCATAGCGCATATCCATCTCACGCACTACCCAAGCAAGAGCCTCTGCTGCTTTCTTTGGGTTGGTAATAATGGGAGCAATTAGATGCGGTATTCCTTCATAAGAGTTAAGTTCAACTCTCTTGGGATCTATAAGAATTAAGCGAACATCATTTGGCGTTGCTCTCATTAAAACCGAGGTGACCAAAGAATTAATCATTGATGATTTACCAGCGCCAGTAGCACCAGCCACCAATAGGTGTGGCATTTTGGCAAGATTTGCGCAGATAAAACTACCCTCTACATCTTTGCCGAGTGCAATCACCATTGGATGGTGGTCATTTCCAGCAACACTTGAGCGAAGCACATCACCTAGAGAAACAATCTCTCGATCGCTATTTGGAATCTCAATTCCAACAGCGGATTTGCCTGGAATTGGAGAGAGGATTCTTACATCGCTACTTGCAACTGCATATGCGATGTTCTTACTAAGGGCGGTAATTGCCTCAACTTTAACCCCTGAGCCAAGCTCAACTTCATAGCGAGTAACGGTAGGCCCGCGCATAAAGCCAGTAACTTCACAGTCGATATCAAACTGGGCAAAAACTTCAGTTAATGACTGGACAATCTGATCATTTGCTTTGGTCTTTGTCTTACTAGATGGGGTGGTTCGAAGCAGATCCATCGAAGGCAGTTCATAGGAATCAGTTGAAGAGAGGAGTAACTGCACTGGCCTTGCAGGCTTTGCGATTATCTCCGGCTTTGGAATCTCTACAGTGAACTCTTCATCAAAGCTCTCTTCATCAATTTCTTCCTCTAGATCTTCTTCTTGTGTATTACTAAAGTCTTGAACCAAGGGAGTTTCAAATGGCGGCGTATCGGCAATTTCAAACTCTTGCCTCTCTAGTTTCCGCTCTCGCCTTTTATCAAGTGCTCCTGTGACCTTATCACTTGCCCCAGAGAAGAGGCTCTTAATTAAGTCGATTACCTTTGAAAAAGGAGTGGCTGTAATAACAAGTGCGCCAAATATTAAAGTCAGGATAAGAATTGGAATAGCCAACATATCTGTAAGTAGCGCAACTAGTGGAGTTGCTACTGCATAGCCAATCCATCCCCCACCCTCTCTCATCGCAGTTGCGCCAGTGTTAATTGATGAAGGATTAATGATGTGAATTAGCCCAGTTGAACTTAAAACTAGAAGTAGTGAGCCGATAGTTATTCGACCATTTGCGCCTTTATCTTCCGGGGTGCGAAATAAGCGGAGTGCAAAGTAGCCAAAGAGAACTGGTGTAAGTATTGCGACTCTGCCAAATCCTCCATAGAAGAAGGCATATGCAGCTCTACCAAAGGCATTATCTAATTGCATCCAAGCAGTCGCCCCAGCAATTAGTGCGACAATCAAAAGAATTAAACCAATACCATCACGTCGATGTTCAGGTTCTAAATCTTTGGCCCCGCGAGTGATAAATCGGATGCTACCGCCAAGTGATTTAGCAATTGCGCTCCATATAAAGCTAAAGCCGCCCGCGATAGAAGATGCTATACCGCTTGCTTTCTTGGAAGATTTTTTCTTTGCCACAACGAAAAATCGTATTAGAAAATAAATTTCTTAAAGGTCAGGCGCGCCGCTAAACCTCAATTACAACAGGCACAATCATCGGGCGACGGCGATGTTCTTCGCCTACCCAACTTCCGACCGTCTTTCTAACTACTTGTGAGAGTTGATGAGTTCCATTAATTCCACCTGCTACCGCGCCGGTTAGGGCTCGCTCTATACGACCCTTTACTTCATTAAATAGCGCAAGATCTTCGGCAAAACCACGAGCATGAATATCGGGGCCAGCAACAATCTTTCCACTCTGTGAATCAATAACGACAATTACTGAGATGAATCCCTCTTCACCTAAAATCAAACGATCCTTTATAGATGCTTCAGTTATATCTCCAATGCTTTGGCCATCTACATAAACATAGCCAACTGGAACTGCGCCAACCACGCGCGCTCTTCCTTCGCTTAAGTCAACAATGACTCCATTATCAACCACTATGACATTGCTTGGCTTAACTCCTGTTGAGATTGCAAGTTCAGCATTTGCGCTCATATGGCGCCATTCGCCATGTACTGGCATAACATTTTTTGGCTTGACGACGTTATAGCAATAGAGCAGCTCGCCTGCAGCGGCATGACCTGAAACATGTACTAGAGCATTGCCTTTATGAACTACGCGAGCTCCAAATCTAGTTAATTCATTGATTACTCGATAGACCGAATTCTCATTTCCTGGAATAAGCGATGATGCCAAAATCACAGTGTCATCTCGGCCTACTCTAATTTGATGATCACCATTTGCCATTCGTGATAGAGCTGCAAGTGGTTCACCTTGAGATCCGGTACATATCAATACAACTTTATCTCCGGCGCTTTCAATTTCATTTGCTTCTAGCAAGGTATTTGGCGGGATATGTAGATATCCCATCTCTGCAGCTAGCGTCATATTTCTAACCATTGAGCGCCCAACGAAGGCAACCTTTCGCCCCTTGCTATAGGCAATATCTATTACCTGCTGGATGCGATGAACATGCGATGCAAAGGAGGCAACTATTACTCGCGCCTTTGTGCCATCTATTACTCGTTCTAATACCGGCATAATCTCTCGCTCAGATGTTGTAAACCCTGGAATATCAGCATTGGTTGAATCAACCATAAATAAATCAACCCCTGATTGACCAAGGGATGCAAAACGAGCTAAATCAGTGACTCTTCCATCTAGGGGAAGTTGATCCATTTTAAAATCGCCAGTATGAAGCACTACCCCTGCTGGAGTTTTTATAGCAACTGCTAGCGCGTCAGGAATTGAGTGATTTACTGCAATAAATTCCAGCTCAAAGGGTCCAACTTTTCTACTCTGGCCTTCTTTAACTTCAACCACAATGGGTGAAATGCGATGATCTCTTAACTTTCCTTTTAAGAAGGCAAGAGTTAAAGCGCTACCAATGACTTGAATGTCTTCTCGCTCGCGAAGTAGGTAGCCAAGTGCGGTTATATGGTCTTCATGGCCATGGGTTAGAAATACTGCGGCAATATCACCCATTCGCTCTTTTAGGTAAGAAAAATCTGGAAGGATTAAATCAACGCCTGGCTGAGTTTCACTTGGAAATAAGACGCCACAATCAACTATTAATAACTGGCCTTCATATTCAAAAACGGTCATATTGCGACCAATTTCTCCAAGACCGCCTAGAGCAACAATCCTTAGAGTTTTGGCGGCAAGTTTTGGCGGCAACCCTAGATCGGGATGCGGATGATTCATTACTTAACTTTCACGCCGCCAGCGCGAAGATCTTCTCGTAGTTGGTTTATCTGAACCTCGGTTGCATCAACTAGAGGCAGGCGAACTCGTCCACCACTTAAGCCCATTAAATCAAGAGCGGCTTTGGTAAGGATCGCGCCTTGCGTTCTAAATGTTCCGGTATAGACCGGTAATAACTTTTGATGAATTTCAACTGCCTTTGCAACATCACCTGAAAAGAATGAATTAAGCATCTGCTTTAACTCTGCCCCAACGCTATGGCCGCAGACCGAGACAAATCCCACCGCTCCAACTGAAAGTAGTGGAAGATTTAAAATATCATCACCAGAGTAAACCGGAATGGCGCATCTCTTAATTACCCAAGAAGTTGAAGCGATATCTCCCTTTGCATCTTTAAGAGCTGCAATTTTAGGATTTGCTGCTAATTTAACAATCGTATCTGGCTCAATTGCAACCCCAGTCCTATGTGGGATGTCATAGAGCATGATTGGTAGATCGGTCGCGCCTGCCATCGCTTCAAAGTGAGCTGCAATTCCTGCCTGTGGTGGTTTGTTGTAATAAGGAGTCACCACTAAAAGTCCATCGGCTCCAGCTTTAGCTGCCTGTCTTGCCTGCTCAAGTGAGTGAGAGGTTTCGTTATTTCCAGCCCCAGCAACAATCTTTATATTTGAACCAACTACTTTGCGAACTACCTTGATAATTTCAACTTTCTCTTCATCGCTAGTAGTTGGCGCCTCCCCTGTTGTGCCATTTAAAACAATTCCATCATGACCAGTTGCGACTAAATGTGAGGCTATCTTTTCAACGCTTGCCCAATCAATCGAGAGATCATCTTTAAAAGGGGTGACCATTGCGGTCAACAATCTGCCAAATGGCGCTTGAATCGACATGCGCCAAGGCTACTACTTAAGAGCTATGGCGCGACGCGCCCCGACTTTTCAAAGGCAGCATAGGTAATCGGCATCAGGCGGGCAAAGTGCTCCTCCATCTTCTCTGCCACCATCTCAATCTCCCGCTGCGGATAGCTGGGAAAGTGAGAGCCTTCTCGGGCTGTTCTTAGCGAGAGAAAGTTCATAAGCGCTCTAGCATTCATCGTGACATACATAGATGAATAGAGCGCAACTGGAAGCACTGCTCTGGCAACCTCTCTTGCTATCCCGGCATCTAACATCTTCTTATAACTCAAATAACAAATTTCATAACTCTCTTTCATCGCAGCTACTGATATCTCATACTGCTCATCACTGCCATCAACAAATATATAGGCACCAGTTTTTCCAGTTTGAACTAATTTTCTTGACTTGTTTGGAACATAGAAAACTGGAAGTAGTTCACGATAGCGGCCACTCTCCTCGTTATATGAGGCGATGCGATGGCGCATAAACTCTCTAAATACAAATATCGGAGCGCTTATAAAAAATGTCATTGAGGTATGTTCAAAGGGAGAGCCATGGCGCTCTCTTGCCAAATAATTGATTAATCCAGTTGAGCGAGCAGGGTCAGCGTTTACTTCCTCTAAAGAATTTTCCCCTGCAGTTGATACTCGCGCTGCCCAAATGACATCAGCATCGCAAGCGCTAGCTTTAACTAGCTCTACTGTCACATCATCTCTAAAGACAATATCTGGATGGCTTGGCTGGCTCACGTGCGCGACCCTATCTACTCTCTGGCGCAAGGTTGGGATTTTCTAAGGCAGAATGGGCGCGTGTCACTAAATCCTTCTAGCTTTAATAAGCGCAGAGTCTTATCAGACTCGATGGCGGTGGCTATTCCGGTTGGAACTTATGGCGCCGCCTTTGGAGCAGCCTCAATTGCTGCTGGATTTTCAATTCTTCAAACCTGCCTTCTCTCGCTACTTCTATTTTCTGGCGCTTCACAATTTGCAGTTGTTGGAGTTATGGGCTCTGGTGGATCTGCATTAAGCGCAATTGCTACCGGATCTCTTCTAGGTTTTCGAAATGGGCTCTATGGATTAAAGATGGCTCCGCTATTAAAGCTAAAAGGTTTTAAACGTGTAATCGGCGCGCAATTAACTATTGATGAATCAACAGGCGTTGCAATTAGCCAAGAGGGGCGAGGAGATGAGGCAGCGCGTTATGGCTTCTGGGCAACTGGTATTGGAGTTTATTTCTTCTGGAATCTCTTTACTCTCCTTGGAGCCCTCGGCGCTGGAGCAATTGGAGATCCTGCCGCGTGGGGCCTTGATGCAGTAGTTCCTGCAGCGTTTCTTGGACTCCTCTGGCCAAGACTTACCGACAATAAAACTCGAATACTTGCCATCTCTGCTGCGATCTTGGCGCTGCTACTAGTTCCAATTGTTCCAGCGGGAATTCCAATCATTGCAACAGCGCTATTGGCGGTAATTTTTGGAAGTAGGGCAAAGCAATGAGTCAGTTATGGATTGCAACCTTACTTTCATCTCTGATCTGCTTCTTTTTGAAGTATCTCGGCTATCGCATCCCAGAATCACTTCTTAATAGGCCAGTAATTCAAAGGATTAATTCTCTAATCCCTATCGCTCTACTTAGCTCATTAGTAGCTGTTCAGGGGCTAACAATTGAGCAGGAGGTAGTAATTGATCACAGACTTGTTGGGCTACTAGTTGCTGCTATTGCCTTAGGTTTCAAAGCGAACTTTCCAATAATGATGCTGCTTGCTGCGGCAAGCTCTGCCGCGGTTTATAACCTCTAGATAATCTTTAAAGCTTCAAGCTTTGCTTTTAGATCAATATCAGAGGGCTCAGTTAAATGAGTTCCATCAGGAAAGAGAATTACTGGGATAGAGCGCTTTCCACCATTTATTTCAATAACTTTCTCTGAGGCTCCAGAAACTGATTCGACATCGATAAGTTCGTAGCTAACTTCTAATGAATCAAGTAGTCTTTTGGAGCGAACACAATCACCGCACCAATCTGCGCTATACATTGTTATTGAAGTGCTCATATTTTCCCCCTAGATATCTAGTAGATTCTCTAGACCAAATGTTAAACCAGCTCTTGTCTTTACGCTTCTTATAGCAAGAAGTACTCCAGGCATAAAGCCGCTTCTATCAATTGAATCATGTCTAATAGATAGAGTCTCGCCTTGATCTCCTAGTAAAACCTCTTGATGAGCAACTAAACCTCTAAGGCGAATTGAGTGAATTGGAACATCTCCCACCTTGGCGCCTCTTGCTCCAGCAAGTCCACTACTAGTCTTATCAGCAATAGCGCTCTTTTTTGCTCTAGCTCTAGCCTCAGAGATTAGCTCTGCAGTTCTAGTAGCAGTTCCAGAAGGGGCATCAGCTTTATCGGGATGATGAAGCTCAATAATCTCAACGGATTCAAAATAAGTGGCAGCTTTTGCTGCAAATTGCATCATCAATACTGATCCAAGACCAAAGTTTGGCGCAATGATTGCTCCGACCTTAGGACTTTTAGCTAGAAGAGATTTGATTACATCAATTCTCTGGCTATTAATTCCAGTGGTTCCAACTACTACATGAATACCGTTACTGATTGCAAACTCTAGATTTTTCATTACCGAATCAGGATGAGTAAATTCCAAGACAACTTCAGCGCCAGAGCTCTTTAGCAAATCTAATGAATCGCCAAGATCAAGGGATGCAACAAGTTCCAAATCATCTGCAGCAGAGATAGCTTTAACACTCTCAGAACCCATACGCCCCTTAGCGCCAAGAACGGCGACTTTAATCTTCACAGCGCCTCCACCTTCTACTTAACTGCTTTTTCAAATATTGAACGCTTGGCAAATGGTCCCACAACTGCAAGGCTCGGCGCAGAACCCAAGACTTTAGAGGCAAGTTCTGCGATGGCGGCGCTATCAACAGCTGTAATCTCTCGAAGGATCTCATCAAAAGTTAAGACCTGACCATAGATCAGCTCACTCTTACCAATCCGGCTCATTCGAGAACCAGTATCTTCCTGACCTAAGATAAGTGAGCCAGTAACAGATCCTTGAGCCTTTATTAATTCCTCGCTACTTAGTCCATTGCGTGCAACATCTTCTAGGACTCCGCGCATTATCTTTATTACTTCAACAGCCTTTGATGGAGTAGATCCGGCATAAAGGGCTAGAAATCCACTTCCAGCAAATTGTTGAGCATATGAATAGACCGAGTATGCAAGGCCACGCTTTTCTCTAATTTCTTGAAATAATCTAGAAGACATCCCCCCGCCAAGGGCTGAGGATAAAACTGCCATGGCAAAGCGTCTCTTATCTTCTCGATTAACTCCAGGCATTCCAAGAACAATGTGGGCCTGCTCTGTCTTTCTATTTATCAGCCCAACATTTCGCTTTGGCTTTCTACTAAATTCCTGGCTTGGTCTTAGATTAAATGTCTTCTCAGCTCGATCTAGGAATTCATCCCTTGAAAGCGCTGCGATAATCTGATCTACAACTTGCTGATGCCTGATATTTCCAGCAACTGCAACAACAATATCCTCTGGTAAGTAGCGCTTTTTATAGTAGTTAAATACAGCGCTTCTAGAAAGTGACTTAATTGATTTAGTAGTTCCAAGTATTGAGCGCCCGAGCGTAGTATCGCCATAGAAGGTCTCAGCAAATAATTCATGAACTAAATCTGACGGATCATCATCGCGCATAGAGATCTCTTCTAGAACAACTTTTCTCTCAGCATCTACATCACTTGGCTTAGCAACTGATGAGGTAATCAGATCTGAAATAACATCAATAGCGAGAGGTAGATCTTTATCAATCACTCGAGCATAAAAACAGGTGTATTCCTTGGATGTGAAAGCATTCATTTCACCGCCGACAGCTTCAATTGAGGATGAAATTTCAAGCGCGCTGCGTCGCTTTGTCCCTTTAAACAACAGGTGTTCTAGAAAATGTGATGCTCCAGCAACTTTTAAGCTCTCATCGCGAGACCCAACATTGACCCAGATGCCAAAAGCAGCTGAGCGAACTGCAGGGATTTCTTCAGTGACAATGCGTAGGCCGCTAGCAAGAACGGTCCTACGCACAGTCATTTAATTCCACTTACTCTGAAGCAGTATCTGACTTCTGGCTCTCATCTAAAACTGGAATTAACGAGAGCTTGCCCTTTGGGTCAATCTCACCAATTTCAACTTCAACCTTATCGCCAACGTTCATTACATCTTCTAGGTTTTCAATGCGCTTTCCACCATGCATCTTGCGAATCTGGGAGATGTGTAACAAGCCATCTTTTCCTGGAAGGAGATTTACGAAAGCTCCAAAGGTTGCAAGCTTGACGATTGTTCCGTTATATCGCTCTCCAATTTCAGGAAGCTTTGGATCAGCAATTGAGAGAATCGCAGCTTTAGCAGCATCTGCTGCTGTGCCATTTGTGGCACCAATAAAGATTGTTCCATCATCTTCGATGGAGATCTCAGCTCCGGTCTCCTCTTGAATCTGATTAATGATCTTGCCCTTAGGTCCAATAACAGCGCCAATCTGATCCACTGGGATCTTAATTGAGATGATTCTTGGAGCAAGAGGATTCATATCATCAGGACCATCAATAGCTTCATTCATTACCTTTAAGATTGCAAGGCGAGCTTCTTTTGCTTGCAGAAGCGCAGCAGATAGAACGCTAGCTGGAATTCCATCTAATTTAGTATCTAGCTGGAGAGCTGTTACAAAGTCTTTAGTTCCAGCAACTTTAAAGTCCATATCGCCGAAAGCATCCTCTGCTCCCAAAATATCTGTTAGGGCAACATATTCCACTTTGCCATCAACATCATCTGAAATTAAGCCCATTGCAATTCCAGCAACTGGCGCCTTGAGCGGAACTCCAGCGTTTAATAGCGAGAGAGTTGATGCACAGACTGAGCCCATGGAAGTTGATCCATTGGAACTAAGAGCTTCAGATACTTGTCTAATGGCATAAGGAAACTCTTGACGCCCAGGAAGAACTGGAAGGAGCGCTCGCTCAGCGAGTGCGCCATGGCCAATCTCTCGTCTCTTAGGTGATCCCACTCGACCAGTTTCACCGGTTGAGTAAGGAGGGAAGTTGTAATTATGCATATAACGCTTATGGTCTTCAGGATTTAGCGTATCTAGCTGTTGCTCCATCTTAAGCATATTTAAAGTAGTGATTCCCAGAATCTGGGTCTCGCCTCTTTCAAATATTGCGGAGCCATGAACCCTTGGAACTACCTCAACTTCAGCAATCAGCGGTCTGATATCGCGAAGTCCTCGTCCATCGATACGAATCTTTTCGCGAAGGACTCTCTGGCGAACTAATTTCTTAGTTAGCGAGCGAAATGCTGCAGGAATTTCCTTCTCCCGACCAACAAAGCTCTCAGCAAGTGATTGCTTAACTTCATCAGATAGACGAGTAATTTCTGTCTCGCGCTCTTGCTTGCCTGAAATCTTTAGCGCAGCATCAAGCTCTTTCTTTGCTGCTTTCTCAACAGCTGCAAATGCATCATCTTGATAATCAAGAAATACTGGGAACTCAGCGGTTGGCTTTGCAGCAACCTTTGCTAGTTCAATCTGTGCTTGGCAGAGCTGACGAATAAATGGCTTTGAAGCCTCAAGTCCCTGACCAACAATTTCCTCAGTTGGGGCGCTAGCGCCAGAACCAATTAAATCAATAGTCTTAACTGTTGCTTCTGCTTCAACCATCATGATGGCAACATCATCGCCAGCAATTCTTCCAGCAACGACCATATCAAAAACAGCATTTTCTAGATCGCTATGGTTTGGAAATGCCACCCATTGTCCATCGATAAGTGCGATACGCACTCCACCAATTGGACCTGAGAATGGCAGCCCTGCTAATTGTGTTGACATTGATGCCGCATTAATAGCAATCACGTCATACATATGATTCTGATCAAGGGCCATAACAGTTACTACGATCTGAACTTCGTTACGCAGCCCTTTAATAAATGAGGGGCGAAGCGGACGATCAATTAAGCGGCAGGTAAGAATTGCATCCTCGGAAGGACGGCCCTCTCTGCGGAAAAATGATCCAGGAATCTTTCCAATTGCATACATACGCTCTTCCACATCAACTGTTAATGGGAAGAAATCGAATTGATCTTTAGGTGACTTTGAAGCAGTAGTTGCTGATAGCAACATAGTTTCATCATCTAGATAAACAACTGCAGTTCCTGCAGCTTGGCGCGCTAGGCGACCAGTTTCGAAACGAATTTCTCGTTTTCCAAATTTTCCGTTGTCAATTGTGACAGCGGCAGACTTAACGTCTTGACCCTCCATGGGTCTCTCCTATTCTCTAACACCCGCACACATATTTATAGAGAATGGATCTTCGATCGAAGCCAACGGCATTCTTGTTTAAATCCGTAAGCCACCACCGAGGACCAAACCTCTAGCGTTGCGCTGGGTGATTATTTAATTGTTCAGCAAACTAACGGCGGATGCCGAGTTTGTCGATGATCGCGCGGTATCGCGCAATATCTGTCTTTGCAAGGTATTGCAAAATTCTTCTACGGCGACCTACAAGAAGCAGTAGACCACGACGGTTGTGGTGGTCATGCTGATTTGTCTGTAGGTGCTCAGTTACTTCTTCAATTCTCCGTGATAAAAGCGCAACCTGTGATTCAGGGCTTCCTGTGTCAGATGCAGAGGCGCCATACTTGGTGATAATTTCTTTCTTCTCGGCAGGTTTTAATGCCATTTTTTTTCTTCCTTTACATCTTTCACGAGGGCTCTCGGTCTAATACACGAGCGCACACTTTCTCGCTTGAGGGACATAAATCTACCAGCGCTGCTTAAAGATCTAAAATCGAGGCAAAAATACGCTTAAATAGAAGTCAATTTCCTAGCTTCATCGCAATCTTTTTTCATCTGAACCAAGAGCTCATCAAGTGAGCCAAATTTAATGGTATCTCTAAGTCTCCAACCGAATTCAACTTTCGCCTCTTGGTCATAGAGATCTAGATCATCTCGATCAAGTGCGTAGGCCTCAACTTGTCTTCCGCGCACACCATCAAATGTTGGATTAGTTCCAATAGAAATTGCTGCGTTCCAGCGATGAGCTCCTACTGATAACCATCCGGCATAAACCCCATCTGATGGAATTGTGGCATAAGAATCTAGGCCAATATTTGCAGTTGGATAGCCAATAGTTCTGCCACGTTTTTCACCATGAATAACTGGCCCTACTAATTGATGAGGTCTAGTTAGTAATTGATTAGCAATCTCAATATTTCCAGCCTTAATTGCCTCTCGAATTCTTGTTGAGGAGACCTTAATATTTCCATGGTTATAAAGTGGAATTGCCTTTACTTTAAAAGATGAATTTGATTGCAGATACTCAACATTGCCTGCAGCTTTTGCTCCAAATGTGAAGTTCTCCCCCACCAAAACTAAAGCAGGGTCAAATATTGGTTTTAACACTTCCTTTATGAATTGATCTGGGGTTAACTGTGAAAATTGAGAGCTAAACTTCATTACTGCCACACTTATTGCCCCATGCATCGATAACTGAGCGATGCGATTATTTAGAGTTAGCAGGCGAGTTGGAACTCGATCTGGAGCAAATACAGATGTGGGATGGGGATCAAAGGTAAGTGCAACTACCGGCATATTCTCCTTTATCCCCTCTTGAAGAATGACCTGATGGCCAATGTGAACTCCATCAAAAATTCCGATAGCAAGTGCCGAGCCTAGAAGCGGGGCTCCGTGCCAAGTTACTTCAGCGCTACTCATAGCTTTAATTCTTTCATGAAATAAAGACTGCCACAGGTTGAGCGCCATGTTCGCGGTTTTCCAATATCGCAGCAACTTGACCATCTGGAGCTAGAGCAACAACTGGGCCATCAGTACTTGATGCGCTGAGCGAACGACCAAAGCTCAACTCTTTAACCTCTTGCAGATCAACATCTCTAACCCTCATAACTTTAGAGATTTCGCTAGCAAGCGGCCTTATTACTGGTGATTCAAGGCCGCTGCAATCACTTAGTGAAAATGGAGCAACTAGGCTCCTTCGAAGAGAGATGAGATGTCCTCCAACTCCAAGTGAACTTCCTAAATCTCTTGCAATCGATCGGATATAGGTTCCTGCAGAGCATTCAACAGAAATTTCAATATCTAGGAATTCTTCACGTTTGATTTCGATTACATCTAACTTATAGATATCTATCTGGCGAGCAGGGATATCTACCTCTTTGCCTTCTCTAACTAAGTCATAGGCTCTCTGGCCATTAATTTTTATCGCAGAGACTTTAGTTGGAACCTGCATAATGCTTCCAATTTGAGTAGCAAGAAAATCTCTAATTTCTTGATCACTAACATTTGAGGTATCAGAAGTTGAAGTAATCTCACCTTGAGCATCATCGCTAGTAGTCACCTGACCTAAGCGAATCTGAGCGTGATAGGCCTTTCTGCCTTGAGTTATATATTGAAGGAACTTTGTTGCTTTATTTACTCCAAGAACTAGAACTCCAGTTGCCATCGGATCTAAGGTCCCAGCATGGCCGACCTGCTTTGTTCCTAGTGATTTTCTGAGCTTTGCCACTACATCATGACTGGTAATTCCCGCTGGCTTATCAATAATGACAAAGCCATCTTGCAAACTCATCTATTCACCAGAGAGATAGTCTTTTGGGCGGCTCTGGCGGTAAGGATCATCTCCACTTATCGGCTCTGCGCTAGAGCGAAGATTTGCAATCTCTTCATCGCTTTTTCTGACCTGATCAAGTAAATCCTCAAAGTTTTTAGCATTCTCACCTAAAGCATCTGCAAAAAAGGTAAGTGATGGAGTGATTCTGGTGCCAAGTTCTCTACCTACTTCAGTTCTTAGAAGTCCCTTAGCGCTCTCTAATACTTTGGCAGTATTAACTCGAGCTTCATCATCGCCTAAAACTGTATAGAAGATAGAGGCTTGTTGTAGATCGCCAGTTACTCGAACATCGGTAATTGTGACAAAACCAAGGCGCGGATCTCTAACTTTGCTCTCAAGTGCTGAGGCAACTACAACCTTGATCCGGTCAGCAACTTTTGCAGCCCGATGTGACTTTCCCATGACTTATGCTCGCTTTTTCTCGCGCATCTCAAATGCTTCAAATACATCTCCTATTTGAATATCTTTGAAATTACCCACGCCAATTCCGCACTCAAAGCCCTCACGAACTTCGGTTGCATCATCTTTAAATCGCTTTAAAGATTCGACTGTTAGGTTATCTCCAATTACTACGTTATCGCGCAGAACTCTTGCCTTTGCATTTCTTCTAATAAGGCCAGTTGAAACTAGAGACCCTGCGATAGTTCCAAACTTGCTGGACTTAAATACTTCGCGCACTTCAGCTCGACCCAGAACTGCCTCTTCAAATTCAGGCTTGAGTAGCCCCTTAAGCGCAGCTTCGATCTCCTCAATTGCTTTATAGATCACTGAATAGAATCGAACTTCAACGCCCTCTTCGTCGGCAAAGATTGCAGTATGGGCCTCTGGCTTAACATTGAAGCCAACAATCACCGCACCCGATGCTGAGGCAAGAGTGACATCGCTCTTAGTGATAGCGCCAACGCCTCTATGAATAACTCTCAAATCAACCTCACTGCCAACATCCAATTGGACCAAGGCATCTTCCAGTGCTTCAACAGATCCGCTGACATCGCCCTTAAGAATTAAGTTAAGAGTGGTGACCTTAGATTGCTCAAGGAAGTCCTCTAGGGAAACTTTCTTTCTAGCCTTAGCAAGTGCGGCATGGCGCTCTCCTGCCTGACGCTTCTCAGCAATTTGTCTTGCAGTTCGATCATCAGGTGCGACGATAAAGCTATCGCCAGCACTTGGCACCGAGGTAAATCCAAGAACTTGAACTGGCCTTGATGGGCCAGCCATCTCTACCTCATGGCCAAATTCATCCGTCATCGCTCTAACGCGACCAAAAGCACTTCCTGCAACAATTGCATCTCCAACACTTAGCGTTCCGCGCTGGACTAGAACTGTTGCAACCGGGCCACGGCCACGATCTAGATGAGCCTCAATTGCCACACCTCTAGCATCATCTTCATGGATTGCTCTTAGATCAATTGCAGCATCTGCAGTTAATAAAATTGCTTCAACTAATTGATCAATACCAGTTACTTTGACTGCAGATACATCGACAAACAGAGTATCTCCGCCATACTCTTCAGCAACCAAGTTATATTCAGTTAATTGCTGACGAATACGTCCTGGGTTTGCTCCCTCTTTATCAACTTTATTTACCGCAACAACAATGGGAACATTTGCTGCTTGGGCGTGATTTAGAGCTTCAATAGTCTGAGGCATCACTCCATCATCTGCAGCAACAACAAGGACTGCAATATCTGTCACCTTAGCTCCGCGAGCACGCATAGCGGTGAAGGCTTCATGGCCTGGGGTATCGATAAATGTAATAGCACGATTAATGCCGGCATGCTCATGATGAATCTGATAAGCGCCAATATGCTGAGTAATTCCACCTGCTTCACCTTTTACTACTTCAGTCTGGCGAATAGCATCAAGAAGCCTTGTCTTTCCATGATCAACATGGCCCATCACTGTGACCACTGGCGGCCTAATACTTAAATCATCAGGATCAACATCAGAGAGCTCTTGATCTAGATCGATATCAAATTGTTCTAATATCTCTTTATCTTCATCCTCTGGAGAGACAACTGTAATTTTGTAGCCAAACTCCCCACCTAATACATGCAGAGTCTCTTCATCAACTGATTGAGTTGCAGTAACCATCTCGCCTAGATGAAATAGCACGGAGACTAAACCAGCTGGATCTGCTCCAATTTTTTCGGCAAAGTCAGCTAAAGACGCTCCTCTTCTTAATTTAACTGGAGTATTTCCATCACCACGAGGAACAATTGCGCCACCGAGGGTTGGGGCTTGCATATTGTCTATCTCTTCGCGACGGGTCTTCTTTGATTTGTAATTCTTTTTCTTTCCAGCATTTTTTCCAAATGCTCCGCCAGCGCTTCCTCGCTGTCCTGGTCTTCCTGGCGCAAAACCGCCACCTGGTTTTCCTGCTCCCGGTCTTGCAGGAGCGCCAGTTGTTCCACCTGGTCTCTGACCTGGGCCACCTTGGCTGCGATATGGAGATGAAGAGTTGCGATCTTGCGGACGAGCAGTTGTTCCATCACTTCGCTGTTGTGGTCGCGCAGCAAATCCTGGACGAACAGAACCTGGACGAGGTCCTGCCATATTTCCACCTCTTGCTGGCGCACCCGGAGGTCTACTTCCTCCCGGACGTTGCACTCCGCCTTGACCTTGTGGTCTTGGCGGACGAGGAGGAGCTGAAGGATTTCCAAAAGGATTATTTCCAGGTCTTGCACCACCCTGACCTTGTGGTCTTGGTGGACGAGGAGGAGCTGAAGGCGTTGCAAAAGGATTATTTCCAACTCTGGCAGCAGGAGCAGCTGGTGGTTTTGGAGGAAGTTGAGTTGGAGCGATATTTTCTTGCGGGCTCTCTTTAATTACCGGAGCGCTAGGTGGAGTAATTTCATCAATCTGCTCAACGCTCTCTACTGGCGCTGCTTTCTTAGCTGCGGCTTTTTTAGCAGGGGCTTTCTTGGCAGGAGCTTTCTTAGGTGTCGCTGCAACTGCAGGAAATTTTTCTAGAAACTTTCGCACCACCGGTGCTTCAACAGTTGAAGATGCGGAGCGAACAAACTCGCCCATCTCTTGGAGTTTTGCAAGAACATCCTTGCTATCCATCCCTACATCTTTTGCTAATTCGTAAACGCGGACCTTTGCCACTTTTCTCCTTTTGTGGCTCCTCGTCTACTTTTTAAACGCGAAGCCTAAATTGACCTACTCATGACTGTGAAGTGCTCATTTGAGTGCCATTGCCTATTCGACCTAGCCTTCGCTTTGCAGATATGTGAGGGAGATCCTCACGGCGCAACCATACCGCCGCAGTACTCTTTTACGAAACTTCGCTCGCCTCAGAGCCACTTGTCGCCCCATCGGAGTGAATATCAATGCTCCAGCCAGTTAGGCGAGCAGCCAGACGGGCGTTCTGCCCATCTTTTCCAATAGCAAGAGATAGTTGG
>JAURJF010000013.1 GCA_030832365.1 Candidatus Nanopelagicales bacterium | reverse complement strand
CAAGACCGCGCCTTATAGAACTCTCACTAAAGCGATAGACAGTTGCGCCGCCTCTACTTTCAATATCTGCAAAGGTTGAGAGCATTCGAGCAACCTCTATTGTCAAAGGCCCTGGAGCAATTGCTGTGTTATCTGCCTGAACCAAAATGTGCTCAACAGGTTTTGGAAGTGCGCCATTGATTCCTAAGTTCTCTTCATCTTTTAAAAGGCTCTCTCCATATGGCGATAGCGCTCCGCCACCTGTAATTCCCAGCCACTCAGCCTCTCGAAGAGTCCACTGCACCAACTCTGAAGTAATTGAAATACCTCGCCGGTGGGGATAGCGCCATAGAACAGCTGCCTTAACACTTTCTGGGTTAGCTGAAATTCCAGGGTTATTAAGAAGCAAATTCAAGGTTAGATTTCTAATCAAACTGGCATTACTTCTATCAAGTTCACTGCTTAAAGCAGTCAAGTTTCGAGATTCGCTTCTGCCAACAAGTCCAGCAACCCTTGAAGTCACTTTCCAAAGATTTACCAGTTCACTCCATTGAGCCTCTGGCTCTTTGTTTTGCCAGAGATCAAAGAGGGTTGTTGGAATTATCTGTCCATCTGCCTCTAGATTTATCAGTCCTGATAGATAAGCAATCTCTGCAATAAATGCAGCGCAACTTTCTTCAACCCCTAAATGATCTGCAGCTTTCTTTAAATCTCTTACTCCAAGCCCTCCTGATTGGCGAGCACTTGGTGATTCCTCTGACCAGAAATTAAGTAGCTCAGCAACCCAGCGCAGAGTATTTGAGATCGAGGCTAACGCTGCTCTCTGAGTATCTACATCTTTAGTAGCTACTCCAGTTATCTTTGGCTCTGTTGGCAATAGCTCTCTATGAACTTTATTTCCTCGAAGATATATTCCAACCTCTCTGGCAAGAGCAACAGTTGAGGTATCAATAGGAATTAAGAGATTGTTATCAAGAAGCCAATTTATTGGCGTTCCTTTCTTTCTAATATCTCCAACTTGCCCTCTTGGTGGGCCCCAAGTTAATTTCTCTAGAACTGCTTTAGCACCTGCTGGCGCTTTATCTAGTAACTTCAAATCAATCTTTGTCGCTGACTCTGGTCCAAGACCAGCAGGTTCATTTCCAAGTAAATCTCTTACCGCTCTCGGCAATCTAAAACCAGCGCCATCTGAATAGATAAGAGCAAGTGATCGCAAGTGAAGAATTACTTCCTGGCTTGCTTTGTCGCTAAGGGTGATTACTTCTTTTACTGTGAATGGATCTCTTAAGGCGGCGCAGACTTCAAGAACTTGGAATTGCCATTGATTTAGCGTTTCAAGGGCTCTAAGCAGGCTAGGGGCAGAGCAGGCGCGAGTAGCAAGAGAGCTCATATCTGCAGGAATCGGTGTAATTAAATCCGGGCGGAGAGTAAATAACTTCTCTAAATCTTCATCACTTCGCTCTCTAAGTTCAGCAGCAAAGGTAGGGCTAAAGCCCGATGAACTATTTACTACACCTGTTAGCGACATAACTGGCCTACATTACCGAAGAAGTTAAGTCCTTGTCTGCTTGGAAGATTATCTAGAAGTTCTTCTAATGCCTGAGGTAGAAAAAACCCAGAATCCAGCTAGACGAGAGATAAAAGGACCAACGAATCGATTTAACCAGCGTAGCCTTCTAAAATCGTGTACCGGCCAGCTCTGCGCAAATGCAATAATACGAAGTTTGGCATCAGGATTGATAGCTCTTGGATGGCCCACAGTACTTAAAAGCGGAAGGTCATTATGAGAATCAGAGTATGCAAAACAATCTTTAAGATTAATCCCCCGCGCTTTTGTTAATTCAGTAATTGCAATTGCTTTTTCTTTACCATGAAGAAGTTTTCCATTTAGATTTCCGGTGTATTTACCATCTTTAATTTCAGCTTTTGTTCCAATAGCTCCAGTAAAACCAAGGCGCTCTGCAATTAAGTTCGCAAAGTCCTCAGGAGAAGCTGTTACCAACCAGACTTCATCTCCAGAACTTAAATGCTCTTTTGCAAGTTCAATTGTTCCTTGCCAAATAGATGGCGAGACAAATTCACTATAGATCTGCTCTCCAATTATTCGAATCTCTTTAACATCATGGCCACCAATGAAATCTGTTGCAGCCTTTTGAAAACGACTAATGACTTCTGACTTTTCAGTTCCAGTCATACGGAAGCGAATGTTGGCAAGAACCCATGCCCCGATATCTCGCTTGGTGAAAAAACCACGGTTATACATACCCTTACCTAGAAAATAGAGGGTGGATCCACGGGTAATTGTGTTATCTACATCAAAGAAAGCTATCCGCGGCATGAAGTCAGAGTAGCGAAAAGCGCAGTATTACTTCTGCCTTTATGCTTAAGGCTATGAGCGATGAGGCAGCAATTTCACAGAGTGTTCATCTCCTCCGCCATGGCCAAGTTGAGAACCCAAGAAATATTCTCTATGGCCGCCAGCCAGGCTGGAAACTTTCAGAGCGAGGCCATGAAATGGCTAAGGCTGTAGCGGCCTGGAGTAAAGAGCTTTCACTCGGAGCAATTCATGCATCTCCACTAGAGCGAGCACAGCAAACTGCTGCACCGATTGCAGCGCAACATGGCTTGGTAATTAAAACAGATGAAAATTTAATCGAAGCTGAAAATATCTTTGAAGGAAAACCATTTGATGTTTCAGGCGCAATTAAACGCCCAGCCACCTGGCGTTATCTCTGGAATCCTTGGCGCCCTTCTTGGGGTGAGCCTTATAAAGTGCAAGTATCTCGAATGAGTAAGGCAGTTAACGATGCACGCCTAGCAGCTGATGGGAAAGATGCTTTACTTGTTTCACACCAATTACCCATTTGGATTATGCGTTCATCAATAGAAGGAAGATCTTTCTTTCATGATCCAAGAAAGCGCCAATGCACACTCGCCTCGGTAACAAGTATCCACTTTGATGAAAGTGGAAAAGTTCTAGGTCTTACCTATAGTGAGCCTGCTGCGCATCTACTTCCAGATAATAAAAAATGAGAAAACTTCTAATTCTTCTTTGCCTGCCATTGCTAATAGCATGTTCGAGTAATGGAGTAACTAGCGGTGATGAACAGGCATTCATCTCAGGAAATGGTGTAGCTACATATATCTCACCTGATAAGAGAAAAGTAGCTACAGAAATTTCTGGACCAACTTTAAGTGGTGGGAGCTTTCAAGCAGAGCCAGGAAAGCTATTAATTCTCAATGTCTGGGCCTCTTGGTGCTCTCCCTGCCGAGCAGAGGCAGGAGCTTTGCAAGAACTCTCTCTTGCCTATCCAGAGGTTCAATTCCTAGGAGTTCTAACTAGGGATACAAGAGTTGCTGCGCAATCATTTGTTGATCGCTTTGCCATTACCTATCCCTCATTAACTGATGATGCTATTTTGCTTGAGTTTCATGGACAGTTAATTCCAAATGCCATTCCAACAACCCTAATAATTGATAGTAAATCTCGCGTTGCAGCAAGAATTAGTGGTGAGGTCACTTACTCCTCACTTAAGGAGTTAATCGAGAGAGTGAAGAGCGATGAGTGATTTTCTAGTTAATCAGGTATTTGATGGCAGCCTCTTAGCTGCGAGCTTAGTTGCACTCATTGCAGGGTTGATTTCTTTTGCTTCTCCCTGCGTATTGCCTCTACTTCCTGGTTATTTAGGTTACGTCTCAGGAGCTTTTGCATCTAAAGGGCGCGTTCTTCTAGGTTCATTTTTATTTGTTCTTGGATTTGCATTTCTATTTATGACCTATGGCGTAGCTTTTGGCGCGCTAGGTGATGCAATATTGAGTAGGACATCAGGTCTTACTCGCCTACTTGGAGTCTTAACAATTTTCTTCGGATTAATCTTTCTTTTTTCCGAAAAATTCTATAGATCCTTTAAATTCCCTTTTGTTGCCTCAACAGGGTTAATAAGCGCGCCGATTCTTGGCTTTATGTTTGGACTTGGCTGGACACCATGTATTGGCCCAACACTGGGAGCTGTGCAGACTCTGGCCTTAATTGAGGCAAGCGCTGCGCGAGGAGCAATTCTTTCACTCTTTTACTGTATAGGCCTTGGCGCCCCATTTATTTTCTTTGCACTCTTTCTAGAGCGCTCAAATAAGTTTCGTCGCTATCTAATCCAAAGAGGTCAGGTAATTTCAATTATTGGTGGAGTGTTTCTTATTTCTATTGGGCTACTTCAAGTATTTGGCCTCTGGGAGTATTTAATGGCATCGCTACGCGGCACCATTAGCTCCTTCATTCCGGTGATTTAATGAGCGCGCCAGAGCTAGGGACTACATCACTTCTTCGCTATCTATGGCGTCAATTAACAAGTATGCGCACAGCTCTGATTTTGCTTCTATTACTTGGTATTGCCTCAATTCCTGGATCGATATTCCCGCAGCGAACACAGAGCCCGCTAAAAGTTCGCGAATACTTTGATGACGATCCAAATGGCGCAAAGTGGCTAGATCGCTTCTATTTATTTGATGTTTATGGCTCTCCCTGGTTCTCTGCTATCTATCTGCTTCTATTCATCTCTCTAGTAGGGTGCGTATTACCTAGATCTTTTCATTACTTTAAAGAGATATTTAAAGCTCCACCTGAGGCTCCCTCACTACTAAATACGATGGAGGGCTTTCAATTAAGCCCGGCTAGCCTTGAAAGAGCTGAAGCGTGGTTAAAGAAAAATAGATTTAGGATTTCAAAGACGAGTGATTCAATAGCAGCAGAGAAAGGTTATTTAAGAGAGACTGGCAATTTGCTCTTTCATCTCTCCTTAATTGTTGTTCTATTAGGTATTGCTGGAAGTTCAGTATTTGGCATGCGAGGTGAGGCAATAGTTAATGTTGGTGAGCGATTTATTAATACGCCAACAAATTATGACAATCTCACCCCAGGGCGCTTCTTTTCTCTAGGTTCTCTTCCAACATTTACTATCAGAGTAAATAACTTTTCAGCCACCTATGATCGTAAAACTACTCAAGCCTTAGATTATGAGTTAAAAGTCACCACTAAAGATTCTCTAGATTCATCTGAGGTCAATCAGATAGTTAAGGTAAATAAGCCGCTCACCTTTGGCTCAACAAGGGTTTATCTCCAAGCAAATGGATACTCACCTCTAGTTACAGTTAGAGATAGCGCAGGTCTTGTTAAATTCGAAGGCCCAGTTCCATTTCTTCCCCAAGATTCAAACTTAAGTTCAATAGGCGCAATCAAGGTTCCTGATATGGATCCACAGATTGGCTTTGTAAGCTCTTTTTTCCCAACTGCTGCAAGAGATGAAGTTCGTGGTGGCTTCTCTTCATTTCCTGAACTACTTGATCCAAGGCTTTTACTTTCAGTTTGGAAAGGGGATTTGAAGATGGATGATGGCGTTCCACAATCTATCTATCGAATCGACACTACAGATATGGAGCGAATTGGGCTCTGGGCTCTTAGCATCGGTGAGAGCTACTCCTTTGAGGTGGGGTCAATCACATTTAATGGAGTAGTTCCTTGGGTAAACCTTCAAGTAGTTAGAGATCCCGGTAAGCAATACGCTCTCATTGGAAGTATTCTCGCCATCGCAGGTCTTCTTATCTCACTCTTTATTCGTCAGAGACGAATTTGGGTTAGAGAAGTTGGGGGCAACTTAGAAATAGCTGGCCTTGCTCTCAATAAGCTACCAGGGCTAGAAGATGAGATAGGCAAGATGATTCAAGAGTTAGGTGATCAAAAGTGAGTCAGAGCGATTGGGCATATCTATCAAATGATCTAATTTATGTTGCTCTTGCTCTCTATGCGCTCTCATTTCTCTCTTATACCTATGAAACTGCCTTTTCACTACGTGCCAATAAAATTTCAGGCGATAAGCATCTAGATCGAAGTATTACTACTAAATCAAGAAAAGTAGCAAGCATCGTATTCTTATTAGCTACAGCATCCCTAACCCTGGCAGTAATTGCGCGTGGAATTTCAGCTGAGCGAATACCGCTTGGCAATATGTATGAATACTCAATAACTGGAGCAATGACATTTGCACTGGCATATTTAATAATTGGGCTTAAATTTGATTTAAGTTGGCTAGGTCTACCTAGTTCAATTCTGATTCTCTTAATTCTTGGATCAGCTATCACTCTTTTATATAGACCAAGTGCTCCACTAGTTCCAGCGCTGCAATCTAGCTGGTTGGTGATTCATGTATCTTCAGCGATTCTCTCTGGCGGAATCTTCTTACTTTCAAATACGGTAGCTGGTGCTTATCTCTGGTTAGATCGTATTGAGAGAAAAGGCGAGAGAAGTGAGTTTGCAAAAAGACTTCCATCTCTTGAGAGCTTAGATCAACTCTCATATCGCTTAGTAGCATTTGTGTTTCCATTATGGACCTTTGCAGTTATCTCAGGCGCTATCTGGGCAGAGGCAGCTTGGGGTCGCTATTGGGGATGGGATCCAAAAGAGACTTGGGCTTTTATTACCTGGATTCTTTATGCCTCATATTTGCACGCGCGAGTGACCGCAGGGTGGAAGGGAAGAAAGGCAGCCTGGCTCTGTCTAATCGCTGGCTCTTCTTACCTATTAAACTATGTCTATATCAATGTATGGGGAAGCGGAAGACATACCTATAGCGGTCTATAGATCAAACTTTGCCCGCTTGCCCTCTGGAACTAAGTGAAGATACTTCTCGCTATTTTTCTTAATATAAGCAGAGACAAAAGAACAGTAGGGTGCAACTTCAAGATTTTGATCCAGTGCTTCATCTAAAGCTTCTTTTATTAGTTGACTGCCCAACCCTTGACCACCAAATTTAGGATCAATTTCTGTATGGGTATAGGAAATCATTTGGTTTTCTATCTTAAATTCTGCAAAGCCTGCTAGCTCTCTATCAGAATAGATTTCAAATCTATTGAGCTCATCATTTTTCAAGATAGAAATACTCATAAGAGCACCGTATCAAAAAGGACTATTGTTGATAAGAACCCCGCCATACTTCATAATTCCTATATGTCTACCGAGATAACTGTCACAGAACTCTCAAGTGATGATTGGACTCGATTAAGAGATCTGCGACTAGCAGCTCTTGCTGATAGCCCAGCAATACTTGCTGGCAAAATAGATGAAGAGCAAAACTTTACAGAAGAGCAATGGAGAGAGACTTTCAAAAAACTTTCATATGTTGTGGCAACAATTGATGGAAAAGATGTCGCAATGATCAATATAGAGAACTTGGTAGGTGACTTTGGAGCAACTTGTTGGTTGGGCGGTCTCTGGTCTAATCCTAAGTATCGTGGATCTGGCGCTGTTAGAGCGATTTTTAATTACATGGATTCAGTTGCTAGTAAGCGTGGATGGATGGTTCAAGGATTGGGAGTGATGGAGAGTAATACCGGCGCAATCTCTGTCTTTGAAAAGTATGGCTTTACCAAACGAGGTGACCGGATTGAAAGTAGAGGAAAGCCAGGAAACTATTACTTTAGAATGATTAAGAGCTTATAACTTCCCAAGAAAATCAGGATTATCATCTGGTGGAACTATCTTTCCCTTGCGCCTTCCTCGACCGTTTCCCTTTGGGCGACCAGCAATAATCCAGGCAATGGAGCCAATAGCTGGAACAAAAATAATAATAACTAGCCAAGCCCATTTAGGCAGACTTCTAATGTTATTTTCTGCAGTGCGCGAGCAATCAATGATGCTAAATATCATCAATGCCAGAGTGATAATTGCAGCTATGACTGCCCAGCGGACCATGGCGGTATTTTACCGCGCAACTAACAAGGCTGCTAAAGAAAGAGCTAAAGCATAAATAATCTGGATTCGACCTGTTTTAGCTAAGAGATCCACCAATTCCATCCCGCTAGCCCCTGTTTTTACTGCCCTTACAGATTTAGTCGCTAGTGGAGCACTTGCTAGGGCAAGCAGGTAGTAGGGAGAGGTAATACTTAAGGCAGCTGATATCACTAAAGCAAAGAAGATTAGCCATCTATATAAATCACGGCTCTGGGTATCACCGATTATTACCGCCAGAGTTCTCTTTCCTACCTGAGAATCTTTAGGTAAATCTCTTAAGTTGTTTAAAACCAGAATTGCACATGAGAGAGCCCCTAGAGCAAATGAAGCAAGGAGAACCTGTGATGAAAACTCTTCTACCTGAACATAGTAAGTTCCATTTGTAGCAATAACCCCAAAGAAGATAAATACTGAGACCTCTCCAAAGCCCATATATCCATAAGGCTTAGAACCAGCGGTATATCCCCAAGCGGCAGCAATAGATATCAAACCAATAGGAATTAATGCCCATGAAGTTCTGTAAGAGAGCAAGAGCCCAGAGATGGCAGCTAGCGCAAAGGATAGAAAGGCTGCGCTTCTTACTGTGTTTGGTTTAGCAAGCCCAGATGCCACCAAGCGAATCGGTCCTAGGCGATCGTTATCTGTGCCTTTAACTCCATCTGAATAATCATTTGCATAATTAACTCCAATTTGAAGAGATAGAGAGACGCTCAAAGCAAGAAGAAAGTGAAGAAGCGAGGCGTTATATCCAGCAAATGCGGTGCCAACTAAAACTGGAGCAATTGCAGCATAGAGCGTCTTAGGCCTTGCCCCCTGCAACCACTGCTCAGCTGTTGTCATCACTTAACTTTCTTCTATCAGGCTTTCCGAGCGATAGATAAGGGATATTAGAGACCCTAACTAACTCTTTTGGCGAGGCGTGAGAGCCGAATCTATTGGTTAATTTACTTCTTATCTCATCGAGTGCAATATTGCTGGTCGTTGCAATACATAACTTCTCTCCCCATTCAGCATCTGATTTAGCAAATGCTACGATTTCAGGATTTGAATACTCGCTTTGTAGATAGCTCTCGATAGCACTTAACGAGATATTTTCACCACCAGAGATGATTTGATCATCTGCTCTTGCCTCCACTACTAAAGCGCCATCTTGGATAAAACCTAAATCACTTGTAATAAACCAACCATCTTTAATTGGAAAGCCGCCCTCCAGATAACCGTAGGCTATCTGTGGGCCTTTAAGAGCAATATGTTTATCAATAATTTGGAATGAAACTCCATCAAGTGCTTTGCCATCATAGATGACTCCACCTGAAGTCTCACTCATTCCATAGGTGGTGATTACATTAATGCCTAAATCTTGAGCTCTCTTTTTTAACTCAGAATCTAAGCGAGCACCACCAACAAGAACAGCTCTACAGTTTTGTAGATGTTCTAATAGTTGCTTATCTGAATGCACTGCTCGATGCAGCTGCGTTGGAACTATCGCACTAAATTCAGCCTGGCTATCAACCCCAACCGGTTCTGTGCCAAGTTCTATTGATCTAACTAAAATATTAATTCCAGCAATGTGATTTGTTGGCAAGAGTAGAGACCATCTCTGCCCAGAGCTTGCGCTTAAATACTTATGACTTGCCCTGGCACTTGCAATAAGTGATTGAGAGGTAAGAAGAACTGATTTGGGATTTCCGGTCGAACCAGAGGTCTTTACGATTAGAGCAACCTTGGGGTCAACTTGATCCACATCTAAAGCAGCGGTGCTAAGGGCCGGCCCATCCTTTAGGGCCAGCAAGAGCTTTTCGAGAAAGTGTGGCATCGACCACGCAGGCTCGATGATCTGCACTTCTCGCTTTACCGCAAGTTCCATAACCGACATAGGGTATGCCATATGAGCAAGCCAATTAAGCGCCAGATGGGTAGTCGAACCATTCCAAATTGGGAAGTTGGGCAAGATGCGCGTGAATTTAGCGATGTGCGTTATGAAACTGCAGAAGGTATGGCGAAGATAACAATCAATCGCCCTCAGGTGCACAATGCATTTCAACCAGAGACACTTTTTGAATTAGAGCGAGCATTTACCTTTGCAAGAGATGATGAAAAAGTTGGCGTAATTATTTTAACTGGCCAAGGAGATGAAGCTTTTTGCTCTGGTGGGGATATTTCAGTTCGCGGTGATGATGGTTATATCGGAAGCGATGCAGTTGGAAAAAAAGGTATTGGAAGATTAAATGTTCTAGATCTGCAAGTACAGATTCGTCGCACTCCAAAACCAGTAATTGCAATGGTTGCGGGCTGGGCAATTGGTGGAGGTCATGTTCTTCATGTGGTCTGTGATATCACCATCGCTGCAGAGAATGCCAAGTTTGGCCAGACCGGTCCTATGGTCGGATCTTTTGATGGTGGCTATGGCGCAGGGCTACTTGCAAGACATGTTGGTCAGAAAAAAGCTCGTGAGATTTGGTTTATGTGTCGCCAATATGATGCCAAAGAAGCATTAGATATGGGACTTGTAAATACTGTTGTTTCAGTTAGCGAACTTGAAGCAGAGACTGTTTCTTGGGCAAGAGAGATGTTGCGCCACTCTCCTATGGCACTTCGCCTATTAAAGGCTGGACTTAATGCAGCAGATGATGGACTTGCTGGAGTTCAACAGTTAGCAGGAGATGCCACTCTGCTCTTTTATCTAACACAAGAGGGCCAAGAAGGTCGGGATGCCTATAAAGAAAAGCGTGAACCTGACTTTAATAAGTTTCCTAAACGTCCTTAAAAAATGTCACTAACGCTGGAGGAGGCCTTAGCCTCACTTCGAGTTCTTGCACTTCCTATGCGAACCACATTTCGCTCACTTGATGTTCGCGAAACAGCGCTAATTAAAGGCGAAAGCGGCTGGGGAGAATTTGCGCCATTTGTTGAGTATTCAGATCAAGAATCACTGCCCTGGCTAGAGAGCGCGATAGAGGCTGCAGATAAAGCACTTTCTCCAGCGCTTCGTGAATCTATTCCAATTAATGCAACAGTACCAGCGTCAAATAATGAAGCAGAGATTGAGCAGATCCTTTCTTGGTATCCAGGAGTTGATGCTGTGAAGATAAAAGTCGGAACTGGTATTAAGGAAGATCTAGCACGCATTAAAGCGGTAAGAAAATACCTTCCAAAAGCGAAGATCCGCATTGATGTTAACGGTTCATGGAGCGTTGATGTTGCGCTCATTAATATCAACGCTATTTATGAAGTAACGGGGGATTTACTTGAGTATGTTGAGCAACCTGTAGCAAGTTTAGATGAGTCAAGGCAATTGAAAGAAGGCATGACTGATGATGTGAAAATTGCCGGCGACGAAGTTCTTAGAAAAGCAAAAGATCCATTTGCGATAAGCCTTGATGGAGCTATTAATATTTTGATGTTAAAGGCTTCCCCTCTAGGTGGCATCAAGCGAGCAATGGATTTAGCAAGTCATCATAAGTTGCCAGTTGTAATCTCTAGCGCTTTAGAGTCAGCAGTTGGAATTTCTCATGGCCTAGCCCTTGCTGCAAGAGTTCCCAAGTTAGATTACGCCTGTGGCCTTGGAACTAGCGCGCTCTTTAATCAAGATATCAGTGATATTCCAATCATCAGTGGGGCGATAAAGGTCAAGAACTATCCAATAGACATAGCTCAAATTGAGAGACATGAATTAAAGGGTGAACGCCTAGAGTGGTGGCGCAATAGAATCAGTCGAGTATGGAATTTGAGGCGCCCAGCATGAGTAATTCGACTGCGCTTGCGCAAAGCATTATTAAGCAATTAATCGAGCTAGGGATTAAAGATGTAGTCCTTTCTCCGGGCTCTCGCAACGCCCCTTTATCTATCGCCCTTTATGAAGCATCAGAGAAGGGCCTAATAAATCTTCATGTTCGTATCGATGAGAGAGGAGCTGCATTTTTTGCTCTTGGAATCTCTAAGGCCAGCGCTCGATATGTTCCAGTTGTCTGCACCAGTGGAACAGCGGTAGCTAACTATTATCCAGCCCTTCTTGAAGCCCATCACAGCGATATCAACTTAC
This sequence comes from Candidatus Nanopelagicales bacterium, assembly GCA_030832365.1. GTDB lineage: Bacteria > Actinomycetota > Actinomycetes > Nanopelagicales > Nanopelagicaceae > MAG-120802. The sequence continues at coordinate 5,971 of JAURJF010000013.1, read as the reverse complement.
TTCTTCTAACAGCAGATAGACCAGCACGCCTTCGAAGAACAGGTTCTAATCAAACAACAGATCAGAGCAATGTCTTTGGCGCTTTTGTAAGGTCAAGTTTTGATACCGGTAAAGAGCTTGACTTATCAACGGCTTTAAGTGGAAGCGGGCCAGTTCATGTAAATCTGCAATTTGATGAACCACTTCTTAATGAGGATAACTCCGATTGGCTCTCTGAGATAAGAGTGAAGACTCAAGATAAGAGCAAAGCACAAGCTATTGAGATTGAAAATGAATCAAATAAATCTCTAGTGATAGTTGGCCATGATCGGGCAGGATTTAGCGTGGTTGAAATTGAGAAATTTGCAAGTGATTTAGCAGCGCCACTTATCGCTGAAGACCCCTTAGTTTTTGATGGCGCAATTGCCCATGCTCCAATTGTCTTATCTGATGAAAAGGCAAGGGTTGCTTTAGCTGCAGAAAACGTATTTGTGATTGGTAGAACCACCCTTTCTAGAAGCATTAATGCTTATATTCAAGGGGCAAAAAAGGTTATAGTCATTGATCCTCGCACAGAAAACATTGACACATCTAGAACTTCAGATGAGATTTATACTCAGATTCCACGGGTGAAAAATCCAGTAGATATTGACCAAAGTTGGCATGATTTATGGAAGAAGTTTGAAGCGCTAGCCGCTATTGCCCTCTGTGTTCTTCCAGAGTGGTCTGAGGCAGAGTTAGCAACAGTTGTTGCTGAGGAACTTGAAGATGACACGGCTTTATTTATTTCATCATCTAGACCAGTAAGAGATTTTGAAAGTTTTGCTGTACCAAGATCAGGATTAATAACTTATGCCAATCGAGGCCTTGCAGGAATCGATGGCAATATCTCAACAGCTTTTGGTGTTGCCACGCAACATAGCGAAAGTTATGCAGTAATTGGAGATCTGGCTTTTCTACATGATATCTCAGCACTTGCCAATCCGACGCAAGACAATCTAACAATAATTGTTGTTGATAATGATGGTGGCGGAATCTTCTCAACTCTTGGACAGAGGGGAAGTAAAGGATTTGAAACCATTTTTGGCACACCGCATGGAATTGATATAGCAAGTGTGGTGAAGAGCTTTGGAATATCTTCGCAGCAAATCAGCAGTGCAAAAGAACTACATATTGCTCTGCAACAAATCCATACTGGACTTCATGTAATCGTGGCGAAGATGCCTGATAGAGAGCAAAATGCCGATTCAATTGCAGCGGTATTAAATAAATATAGCCAGCTAGTGCTTCTCTAAAGCAGAGCGCATAGGCAGAAGCTTTGCCTGGCTCTCTGCGTACTCCCGTTCCGGATCAGAGCCAGCAACAATTCCACAACCAGCATAGATTCGAATCGATTTTCCATCACTCGTAATCTGACCACAACGAAGCGCAAGTGCTAACTCACCATCGCCTTTGCTATCAATCCATCCAACGGGACCTGCATAGCGACCGCGTGAAATACCCTCAATTTCATCAATTGCTCTCTTTGCTAGATCTCTCGGGGTTCCACAGACCGCAGCTGATGGATGTAATTTGGATACAAGATCAAAAATATCTGCTGGGTTTGCAGAATCAGATAAGACCGCTGTTACATCAGTTGCAAGGTGCATAACATTTGCTAAGTGCAAGACAAAAGGAGATTCAGGAACGTTGATAGATGTGCAGAAAGGCTCAATTGCATCTGCAACTGAGCGAACTGCATATTCATGTTCTTCTAAATCCTTTGATGAACGCGCTAGTGATGCAGCAAGTGCTAAATCTCGCTCGTCATCGCCAGTCTTTCTAATTGTTCCTGCCAAGACCCTAGAAGTTATTAGAGATTTACTTAAACGAACTAATAACTCTGGAGTTGCTCCAACTAAGCCGCTATTGGAATAGACCCAGGTTGAGGGATACTCCTTTGCCAGAAGCCTTAATAGCCTTCTAACATCAATTCTCTCTTCACTCTTTCCAGTTAAGAAGCGAGCTAGAACGACTTTATCTAGCTTTGCATCCTTAATCTTTCCAATAGCAAGTGCTACTCGATCTCTCCAGATATCCCCATTACTCCCGCTCCAAGAAATATTTAATGGCCTTACCTGCTCTTCTCCTCGTTCAAGCTTTGGTTGTAAGCCATCGCCAATCCAGGTAATCCAAGATTTTCCATTTGATTGACCCACTACAACTCTTGGGATTATTAATATGGAGTCCTCTGCTTCATCAAAAGAAAAAGATGTGAAGAGGATTGGTCCACTACCTAAACCATGGGAATTATTAGCAATATTTAAGCTATTTATCTCAGCTCTCCACCATCTGCGAGCCTGCTCAAAACGATCAGGTCCTTTAACGGTATGGGACTTATAAACCCCAAAACCAATTAAGCCATCCCCGCCTCTAACCCAAGAAGTTATTTGGCCATCTTCAATATCGGCAATAGCGATATCAAGAAGCTCGGGGTGTTCACCTAATAACTCGGTGGTTGCAGAGATAGGCATTGGGCTCCATTCAACTTGTGGAGTTAGCCTAGCGGTAGAGATGATAGGTAAGTGAGTCGAGCAGATTTAGGTAAAGACCCAGAAGAAGTTTCCGCCATGTTTGATGGGGTAGCTCGTCGCTATGACTTATTTAACGATCTACTTAGCCTTGGCGCCACTAAGAGATGGCGAAGAAGTGTGGAGAAAATCATTGACCCAAAACCAGGGATGAAAATTCTTGATATTGCAGCTGGCCCTGGTTCATCTAGTGAAGGCTTATATAAGGCGGGAGCTGATGTCACCTCTCTAGATTTTTCAAAGGGAATGTTAGATCAAGGAAGAAAAGTTCGCCCCTACTTAAACTTTGTCGAAGGCGATGCACTCAATCTTTCCTTTAAGGAAAATACCTTTGATCTAACAACAAATTCATTTGGCCTAAGAAATACCCAAGATTATAAAAAAGCTTTAAGTGAGGCTTTAAGAGTTACTAAACCTGGGGGAAGAATTGTTATCGTGGAGTTCTCAACTCCCATCTTTAAACCATTTCGAATTCTTTATATGAATTACCTAATGAAAGCCTTGCCAAAATTATCGAGATCAGGATCATCGAACCCTGCTGCATATGGCTATCTTGCAGAATCAATCCGCGCCTGGCCCAAACAGGGCGAGCTAGCAAGGGATATGGAGGCGGTTGGCTGGAAGAATTCATCATGGATTAACCTCACAGGGGGAGTTGTGGCAGTTCACACAGCCTTCAAGGGCTCCTAGATTTCTCTGAATTTCTAAGGCTCACCTAAGATTTGGCGTTGTGAGCAACCCATATCTACCAATCATCGTTATCGGAGCGATTGGATTTGGATTCGCCATTTTTTCAGTGGTTGCTGGAGCTCTAACCGGACCTAAGCGATATAACAGGGCAAAGCTAGATGCTTATGAATGTGGAATAGAGCCAAGTCCCCAAGCTCAAGGCGGCGGACGCTTTCCAGTCAAATACTTTTTAACTGCAATGCTCTTTATTATCTTTGATATCGAAATTGTTTTCCTCTATCCCTGGGCAGTTGCCTATGATCAACTAGCGTTATTTGGACTTATTGAGATGGTTATCTTTATTGCAACTGTATTTGTGGCCTATACCTATGTCTGGCGCCGCGGCGGATTGGAATGGGATTAAGTAAATGGGCTTAGAAGAAAAATTACCTTCCGGTTTTCTATTAACTACTGTAGAAAAACTCGCCGGCTATATGCGCAAGAACTCGCTCTGGCCTGCAACTTTTGGTCTTGCTTGCTGCGCTATTGAGATGATGGCAATCGGCTCTGCTGGCAAATATGACATCTCTCGCTTTGGCATGGAAGTTTTCCGCGCTTCACCAAGGCAGGCAGATTTAATGATTGTGGCTGGTCGAGTATCAAACAAGATGGCCCCGGTAGTCAGACAGATTTATGATCAGATGGCAGCTCCTAAGTGGGTTATATCAATGGGAGCATGCGCTTCATCAGGTGGAATGTTTAATAATTATGCAATCGTCCAAGGCGTTGATCACATAATTCCTGTTGATATTTATCTTCCAGGTTGTCCGCCAAGGCCAGAGATGTTGATGGATGCAATTTTGAAGCTGCACGAACAAATTGGTAATGAAAAGCTTGGCGTAAACCGCGCAAAAATTGTTAAGGAAGTTGAAGCATCAGCTATTGCTGCTACTCCTATTCATCAGATCCCAGTATTTGGAAAGCAGGGCTGATTAATGAGCGAGCAGAAGGGTTCATTTGGCATCCAGGGCACTGGAGATACTTCTGGCTATGGCGGTCTCGTTCGTTCCAGCTTCTCGCCAACTTCAGCACAAAAACCATACGGTTCATACTTTGATGAAGTAACAGATGAATTAGAGCGCGCATTTCCAGAATTTAACGATGCTATTGAGAAAGTTGTTGTAGATCGTGGAGAATTAACGCTTCACATTAAAAGGCAGCGCCTATTTGATGTCGCTAAAACCCTAAGAGATACCGAGACTCTTCGCTTTGAGGTATGTCTTGGTGTATCAGGAGTTCACTATCCAGAAGATAGCCAGCGCGAACTTCATGCAGTCTATGAACTCTTATCAATGACACATAACCGGAGAATGAGGCTAGAGGTAAGTACTCCTGAATCAGATCCGCATATTCCATCTCTAGTTGAAGTTTGGGCTGGAACTAATTGGCATGAGCGTGAGGCTTATGACATGTTTGGAATCATTTTTGATGGACATCCAGCTCTGACAAGAATTCTTATGCCAGATGATTGGCCAGGACATCCTCAACGTAAGGATTATCCACTCGGTGGTATCGCTGTTGAATATGTAGGAGCCACAATTCCATCTCCTGATAACAGGAGGTCATATCGATGAGTACTTTTGCATCATCTCGCGAGACAACTGAAGGAACCATCTATTCAGTAACTGGCGGAGATTGGGATCAAGTAGCAAGTGAGATTGGTAGCGCTAAAGAAGAGCGCGTAGTTGTAAACATGGGGCCGCAGCATCCATCAACCCATGGAGTACTACGTCTAATGCTTGAACTTGAAGGCGAGACAATTACTGAACTTAGATGCGGAATTGGCTATCTACATACAGGAATTGAAAAGAACACTGAATTTCGCACCTGGACCCAAGGGGTTACTTTCGTGACCCGGATGGATTATTTAAGTCCGTTATTTAATGAAACTACTTACTGTCTAGGGGTAGAAAAACTACTGGGCATCACAAATGATGTCCCTGAACGAGCATCGGTTATTCGAGTAATGATGATGGAACTAAATCGCATCTCGTCGCATATGGTCGCACTTGGAACTGGAGCGCTCGAGCTTGGGGCAATTACTCCGATGTTCTTTGCTTTTCGCGAAAGAGAGAAAGTTCTAGATGTATTTGAAAGAGTCTCAGGGCTAAGAATGAATATGGCCTATATCCGCCCAGGTGGGGTTTCTCAAGATCTGCCGGAGGGAACTGTTGCTGGGATTAGAGAGTTAATCAAGGATTTAAGAAAGAACTTCAAAGACAATGCCAAGTTATTAATTGGTAATTCAATCTGGATCAAGAGAACAAAAGGCGTTGGATATCTAGATCTTGCAGGGTGTATCACCCTTGGAGTTACTGGCCCAGTTCTTCGCTCAACCGGTATGCCTTGGGATTTAAGAAAGACACAACCATATTGTGGATATGAAAATTATGACTTTGATGTCATTACTGCTGATACTTGTGATGTCTATGGACGCTTTTTAATCCGCATGCAGGAGCTAGAGCAATCTTTAAGAATTATTGAGCAGTGCTGCGACAAGCTAGATAAACTTGATGGAGCGCCAGTGATGGTGGCCGATAAGAAAATTGCTTGGCCAGCTCAGCTCTCACTTGGCGGAGATGGCCTCGGAAATTCTCTCGATCACATCAGGCAGATCATGGGAACTTCTATGGAGGCTTTGATCCATCACTTCAAGATTGTCACTGAAGGATTTAGAGTTCCAGCCGGTCAGG
>JAURJF010000012.1:269-18351 GCA_030832365.1 Candidatus Nanopelagicales bacterium | reverse complement strand
AAGCCTAGTTTGCATCGCTCGATACCTGGATGCCATATCTGGCGATGAAGCAGCTTGCCATTGCATAGTTAGAACTAGTTCTTTTAACCGCTTATGTTCATCTTGCCAACGCTCTAAGAATTCAGCGAATTGAGCATTACGAGCCTTTCTTGCATCATGCCAAGTATTAAAACCCTCGCCGTGTATCCATGCGCTATTTCCAGTAATGCCCTGCTCAAGAGTGACAACTTTGGTAGCAGTTGCTGCTAATAACTCACGATCATGGCTAATAAAGAGGATTGTCTTCTTTGAAATCCTTATCTGCTCCTCAAGCCATCTCTTTGCTGGAACATCAAGATAGTTATCCGGCTCATCAAGGATTAATACCTCCTCAGGGCCACTTAATAAAACCTCTAGAACTAACTTCTTCTGCTCTCCTCCCGAGAGTGAATTAACTAATCGATCAGATACTCGATCAAAGCTCTTTGCTAGAGCGTTATTAACAGCAATATCCCAGAGCACCTCTTGTTCATATCCCCCAGCATCTCCCCAATCAGCAAGTGCTTGGGCATATGCCATCTGCTGCCTCTCAGAGTTATTTGCCTCCATATCACTTTCAGCCTCTTTAAGCTTTTGTGCAGCCTGCCTAATTCGAAGCGGTGATACTGAAATTAATAGATCTCTCACCGTTGATTCATCTCGAATCGAGCCAATAAATTGGCGCATCACACCAAGGCCACCATTAATAATTATCTGACCAGAATCAGCAGTTATATCCCCTGCAATCATTCGAAATAAAGTTGTCTTGCCAGATCCATTAGGGCCAATCAGGGCAACCTTTGATCCCTCGCCAACCCGAAAGGAAACATCGCTAAGTAATACCCGGCCATCTGAGAGGGCATACTCAATTCCAACTACATTTATCTGCCCCATTTACTCTTCATCTCTTCTGCGAGCTGTTACTTTAAAACGAGCTTCAAGTAAATCATCGGCTGGATACTCAATAGCAATAAGTGTTAACCCTCTTGCTGGAAAGACCATGCTCTCACTAACTCTAGTTTTATTGGCAAGTAGCGATGAAATCCACTCTGGCTCAAAGCGAGACTCTCCAACACAGACTACTGCTCCGACTAGATTTCTCACCATTGAATAACAGAAAGCATCAGCGGTAACTCTTGCAAGAAGGGTTGAATCAGCCATTCTCTGCCAGCTAAATTCCTCAAGCCTTCTTAAAGTAGTTCCAGAGCCGCCAAGCTTGCAAAAAGTTGCAAAATCATGGTCTCCAAGAAGTCTTCTACTTGCCTCATTTAACCTACTTAAATCTAGGTGTCGATACCAAGGAGTGATATCAAATCTCTTTAATGGATCAATATCTTGCTGCCCATCTGCAATCTTATAAATATAAGTCCGGCGCAGCGCTGAAAAGCGGGCATGGAAATGATCTGGAGCTCTGCTAACCGCTCTAACTAATATCTCCTCACTGAGCATTCTATTGAGGCGATATTGCAGATCTTGAGTGTTCCAAGGATTTCCATATTTATCGCTCTCAGGTAGATCAAAGTGAGCAACTTGCATACTGGCATGAACTCCAGCATCTGTTCTTCCTGCCACAATTAAATCAACTCTATTTCGAACTAAACCGCTAAGAGCAACTTCCATCTCGCCTTGAATAGTTCGCTGATCTGGCTGCTTAGCCCAACCACTAAATGCGCTTCCATCGTAGGAAAAATCAATCCTAAAACGAAGAAACCCACTCTCAGGGTTGAGAGTGGGTTGCTCCATTGACACTTCTTTTATTTACTTTTAGTTAGGAAGAGCTACTCCGCTTTGGCGGCGGCAGCCTTCTTCTTTGGCGCTGCCTTCTTAGCTGCTTTCTCTGCCTCATTAACTACCGCTTTTTTAGCAGGAGTTCCTTCAGCTATTACTTCAATGATTGCCATAGGAGCGTTATCGCCCTTACGTGGACCAATCTTGGTAATTCTTGTGTAGCCACCATTTCTGGACTCAAAGCGTGGCGCAATCTCAGTAAAGAGAGTATGAACTACGCCCTTATTTGAGATAGCGGCCATTACTTGGCGACGAGCAGCTAGATCACCCTTCTTGGCAGTGGTGATTAACTTTTCAGCAAGTGGACGCAGACGACGAGCCTTAGCTTCGGTGGTGCGAACTTTGCCATTTTCAAAGAGTTGCTCAGCAAGAGTTCTAAGGAGCAATCTTTCATGGGATGGACCGCTTCCAAGACGCGGACCTTTAGATGGACGTGGCATTAGCTCTCTCCTTAAGCCTGGTCGTCGGAGTAATCGACGCCATAGTTCTGATGTTGTGTCGGATCAAAGCCAACTGGTGAATCCTTAAGTTGCATGCCCATTGAGGTGAGCTTTACCTTAACTTCATCAATTGATTTTGAACCAAAGTTACGGATATCTAATAGATCTGCCTCACTACGTGAGAGAAGCTCTCCAACTGTGTGGATTCCTTCGCGCTTTAGGCAGTTATAGGAGCGAACTGTTAGATCTAGATCTTCGATTGGAAGAGCAAGATCTGCAGCAAGTGCTGCATCTTGAATAGATGGTCCAAGATCAATTCCTTCAGCTGCGTAATTAAGCTCATGAGCAAGACCGAAGAGCTCAACTAGAGTCTTTCCAGCAGAAGCTAGCGCATCTCTTGGGCTCATAGAACGCTTTGTCTCAACATCAACAATTAAGCGATCAAAGTCGGTTCTCTGCTCAACACGAGTTGCTTCAACCTTATAGGTCACACGAAGCACTGGTGAGTAGATGGAGTCAACTGGAATACGACCAATCTCTGCTCCTACCAACTTATTCTGCACCGCTGTGACATAGCCACGGCCGCGCTCAATAGTTAGCTCAATTTCCACATTCGCTTTGGTATTTAAAGTGGCGATATGAAGATCTGGGTTATGAATTGCAACTCCAGTTGGAACAGCAACATCTGCGCCAGTAATTACCCCTGAGCCATTCTTTCGAATATAGGCAACAGATGGCTCATCATTTTCTGATGAAAGAACTAAGTTCTTGATATTTAAAACGATATCTGTCAGATCCTCTTTAACGCCTTCTAAAGTGGTGAACTCATGCAAGGCTCCAGCAACGCGGATGCTTGTGACAGCCGCTCCTGGGATAGATGAGAGCAGGGTTCGACGTAGTGAATTTCCTAGGGTGTATCCAAAGCCAGGCTCCAACGGTTCAATTATGAAACGGGAACGGCTCTCGTTTACTACTTCCTCGGATAGTACGGGGCGCTGTGCAATTAGCACTTCTTTCCTCCATTATCTTGAGAGATCCACTATTTGATCTCTCACTTAGTACCTACTTTTATGAAGTTTTTAATCCTTGCTAGCCAGATGATTAATAAGGCAGATCGCTCTGCCCTATCAATTACTTGGAGTAAAGCTCAACGATAAGTTGTTCCTGAACTTGAGTATCGATAATGGCGCGAGTTGGTTGACCATGAACGATGATTCTCATCGAAGATGGCACAACTTCAAGCCAAGCCGGTACTGACTTCTCACCAAATTCAGCAGATGCAACAATAAATGGAGTTAAGTCTTGCGACTTTGTTCTCACATCAATGATGTCGAATTGGCTGACATGGAAGGATGGAATATCAACTTTGCGACCATTAACCAGAATGTGTCCATGACGAACAATCTGGCGGGCCATATCGCGGCTCTTTGCAAAACCAGCGCGATAGATCACGTTATCTAGACGAGTCTCTAGAAGAACAAGAAGGTTCTCACCAGTCTTGCCAGCTAGACGACTTGCTTCGGTGTAATAGTTACGGAATTGTTTTTCCAATACACCGTAGATACGTGCGCATTTCTGCTTCTCACGCATCTGGAGTAAGTACTCAGATTCCTTCGCTCTTGCTCGACCATGTTGTCCTGGTGGATAAGGGCGTGACTCAATTGGACACTTAGGTCCATCGCACTTCGAGCCTTTGAGGAAAAGTTTCACTTTCTCGCGGCGGCATCTCTTGCAATCTGCTCCTGCATAACGGGCCATGTTCTCTTCTCCCTTCCTTATACTCGACGTGGTTTACGTGGACGGCAGCCGTTATGAGCAAGAGGTGTGACATCAGAGATGGCACCAACTTCTAGCCCAGCTGCTTGTAGTGAACGAATTGCAGTCTCACGTCCTGAGCCAGGGCCCTTGACGTAGACATCAACTTTCTTAACTCCATGCTCTTGCGCCTTCTTAGCAGCAGATTCAGCAGCTAGCTGCGCAGCAAAGGGAGTTGATTTACGTGAACCTTTAAATCCAACTTGGCCAGATGATGCCCAAGCAAGAACTGCTCCAGATGGATCAGTGATAGTCACGATAGTGTTATTAAAAGTGCTCTTTATATAGGCATGACCAAGGGCAACGTTCTTCTTCTCTTTCTTACGTGCCTTTACTTTTGCCTTAGGGGCAGCAGCAGTTGTAGCTGCAGGTTTAGCTTTTGGCGCGGCCATTACTTGGTCTCCTTCTTCTTACCAGCGATGGCAACGCGTGGACCCTTACGAGTACGTGCGTTGGTATGGGTGCGCTGACCACGAACTGGAAGCCCCTTACGGTGGCGAATTCCTTGGTAGCACTGAATTTCAACTTTGCGACGAATATCGCCTGCAATCTCACGGCGGAGATCACCTTCGATCTTGTAATTAGCTTCTATATATTCACGGAGCTTAATTAGATCGGGCTCTTGTAGATCTTTTACTCGAACATCTGGTGAGACACCGGTTGCAGCAAGAGTTGCTTGCGCGCGGGTCTGGCCAATGCCGAAGATATATTGCAGCGCGACCTCAAGCCGTTTTTCACGCGGCAGATCAACGCCAACTAGACGTGCCATCTATAACTTCTTTCCATAATCTGAAAGTCCTCCGCAACGCCTATCCGAAGAATTTTCTTCGGCTCCCGCTTTCAGTCAGGAGGTCAGTAATTTCTTACTGTCGCGCCACGCGTTCTTATATTTAGTTTTTTTAAACCAGGTTTAACCCTGGCGTTGTTTATGACGGAGATTGTCGCAAATAACCATAACGCGACCATTACGACGAATGACTTTGCACTTATCGCAAATCTTCTTCACGCTTGGTTTAACCTTCACGATCAGACTCCCTTTCTTACTTATACCGATAAATGATGCGACCTCTGGTGAGGTCATACGGACTAAGTTCTACAATCACACGATCTTCCGGCAAGATACGAATGTAGTTCTGTCGCATCTTTCCGCTGATATGTGCAAGCACTTTATGTCCATTGGTGAGCTCAACGCGAAACATCGCATTAGGTAGAGCTTCAGCTACAGTGCCTTCGATTTCGATTGCACCATCTTTTTTAGCCAAGCTTTAACCTCGTTTTGTTTGCCTCAAGCCCTCATTTGGGCAGAGGGCGAGTTTATGAGAGGGGGTGGGAAAAGGGAAATTCGCGCCTAGAGCCCAACGGAGGTGATGACAGCCAAGGCAAATCCCCCGCAGGCCACCCAGGCAAGCAGGCCTAAAACAAGAGGTTTTGCCCCAAGGACCTTAATCGATGCCCATTTCACCGAAAGGCCCATTCCTAATAAACCAAGAGATAAGAAGATCTTTGAACTCTCTTTTCCTATATTTATTGCGCTCTCTGGAAGTGAGAGGGCATTAACTATTAAAGCGCAGGCAACAAAGCCAATGACAAATACAGGGGTGGCGCTCTTTAAGGATTTCTTCTCACTACTTTTATAGGAGAGAAGAAGGATTAGTGGAATAAGAAGCACAACTCTTGTTAACTTCACAATCACCGCGCTATCAAGAGCGGCAGGGCCCATAAGTGATGCAGTAGCAATAACTTGCCCAACATCATGAACAGCAGCTCCAATCCAAGCACCTGCAGTTGCATCACTTAGTGAGAAGAGATTTGCAAGTGGTGGAATAACAAAGACTGAGAGAGTTCCACAGAGAGCAACAAGTGCCACAGCATATGAAACATCTCGCTCTTCACTCTTTCGAGTTGAACTAATCGCAGCAATTGCAGTTGCTCCGCAGATTGCAAAGCCACCTGCAAGAAGAGTAGAGAAAGATTCACTAGAGCCACTTTTCATAGCTGCATATCGAAGACCTAGAAAGACAGCGGCAACAATGATTACTACTGCCAAGAGCCCCTTTGGCCCAACTTCAATGAACTTATCAATTGAGATCTGAAATCCAAGGAGCACTACCCCAAGGCGCATACATCTCTTTGCTGCAAAGCTTGCTGCCTCTCTACCGCCATCTCCCCAGAGCCCAGTATTTACTAGAGCCAATCCAAAGAGTAGTGAGATAAATAGCGGAGAGATTGCGCCCTGCAATTGACTAATCCCATATGCCAGAGCGACAAAAATAGAGATAACCGAGAAATACTTTAAATTACTAGTAGTTAATTTCATGAGATGTTCTCTAAGCCAAGTTTTTGGCTCCAAGAGTTAAGATCGCTAATTACCGCATCAGCGAGGGTTATTTCACCGCTTCCTAAATTATTAGGGTTTACCCGTTTGCTCCCTGGAAGCCTTCCCCCGCTAGCGGTAATACTTGCAGCAAGTCCATCAAGCCCATCTTTAGAATCCTTACCAATGCTTGCCAGATTAATAGTTATTACCGTGTGAGAAATTCCCTGCGCTTTTTTATCATCATCTGGATTAAACATATCTGGAACCGCTCTAGATAGAGCTCCTCCGCTGAGGCCAGCTGAGAGCGATTCAACCATCAAGCCAAGTGCAAATCCCTTTGCTCCGCCAAGAGGAGCAAGCATTCCCATAAGAGCCTGCTTGGCATCGGTAATTGCTTCACCTTTTTCATCGACTGCCCAGCCTTGCGGAATCGAGCCGCCAGCTTTAGCAGCGCTAGCTATTTTTCCTCTTGCAACAGCAGATGTTGAAAGATCAACAATCATTGAAGGATTTGATGGGATTGCGCAAGCAATAGGGCTAGTAGAAAGTATTGGAGAGTTTCCACCAACTGCAGGCATTACCGCTGGGCCATTTGTAAAAATCATTGAAATCATTTTTGCATCAAGTGCGGGATAGAGATAAACCCCAAGTGCGCCACAGTGACTTGAGTTAGAAATTGAAACAAGTGAGATACCGTGTTGCTTTGCTTTATCTACCCCAATAACAGCGCCATCAAGAAGCTGCCAGTGGCCTAATCCATCTTGACCATCAAGTGAAATTGTGGAGCCAAATTCTGAAATTACTTTCAATTCAGCCTTTGGATTAACCCCGCCTTGAGTCAATCTCTGCAAGTAGAAAGGAAGTCGCATTAGTCCATGGCTGGGATTGCCCCAAACATCAGAGGTGACTATGGCGCGAGCAGTCTTTTCTGAATTAACTTCGCTAACTCCAGCTTTGATAAGAAGTGATGTGGCATGAGCAAGCGCTCTTACTGTAGAAATTCCCATTACTTTGCCTGCTTTACTGTGCCAACTGCATAACTTTGCACCTGGCCGCTAAGGGCTGCTCTTATCTCACTTACTAATACTCTATTAATTGCTGCCTGACTCTCATGGGTAATACCAGCGATATGTGGAGCCAAAATAACGTTATCAAGATCTGTAAAGCGCTTATCCTTTGGTGGCTCTTGAGCTCTAACATCAAGGCCAGCTCCTGCAATTACGCCATCTCTTAGAGCTTTCTCTAGGTCAGCTTCGTTAATTACCTCACCGCGGCCCACGCTGATTAGTAGAGCGCTCTTTTTCATCGCAGAGAGTTTCTTGCTATCAATAATCTCTTTAGTCTCACTAGTTGCTGGCAGATGGACAGATATGAAGTCAGAGTTTGAAATCACTTCATCAAGTGAGCTCATCTGGCAATTTATGGAATCTAAATAACTCTGCTCTGGTTTTGCAAAGGGGTCATATGCCAGAACTTTTACTTTAAATCCTTTTAGAAGTTCAGCCGTTGCTCTAGCCGTTGCTCCAAATCCTAGAAGTCCCCAGGTTTTACCTGAGATCTCAACTCCCGCCTTTCTATTCCATTGCCCCTCTCTCGTACTTGAATCTAATTCGATTAACTTCCTAGAGAGAGCAAGCGCCAAAGCTAGCGTCTCTTCACCAACAGCGGTGGCATTAATACCAAGGGCAGCGCTCACCACCACGCCAAATTCATCGGCAGCCTTTACATCAATATTGTCTAGCCCTACTCCAGCTCTTGCAATTATCTTTAAATCTTTGGCAGATGCAATCAAGTCTCTACTTACTTGAGTCCGATTTCTCACCACTAGAGCGGTTGCAGTTGCAAGCTTTGCCTTTAGCTCTTCAGCATTGCTCCAAAGTTCTGGTTCGCGAATTAATGGAAAAGATTTAGCAAGCGCTTCAAATTCTGCGCTCCAAACATCTTCACTAATTAATATCACGAACCAGTCCTTTTTCTTTAGGTAATCGAGGGTTATTTCTAGGCGCTGATATAGAGCTTGGTGAAGGTGAATTCGCGATGTCCTAGAGCCTCTGCAGCGCAGAGTCTTCCATTAACAGTTCGCTCAATTACATCCATCATCATGTCGCCAGCTTTGGTCAAGTTATATTCCTGACGCAATAGACCAGATACATCAAGATCAATGTGTTCTGGCATTGATGCAGCGGTCTTCTTATTGGCAGTTAACTTCAAAACTGGCTCAATTGGATTACCAATCACATTTCCTTGTCCTGTTGGAAATAGGTGAATGACAGCCCCTGCTGCAGCCATGAGAGTTACACACTCAGCAGCAGCTGATGAAGTATCCATAAAATATAGACCTGGCTTATTTCTTGGTGGCGCCTCAGCTGGTGCCAATACTCCAACAACTGGAACAGATCCAGTCTTAGCAATATTTCCTAGAGCCTTCTCTTCGATAGTTGTTAGACCACCTGCGATATTTCCCTGGGTTGGTTGTGAACCAAGCAAGTTGGCACCTGTTGATTCAATTACTTTGATGTAATTGTCGTAGGTGGTTTGGAAGAGATTTCGGCAGGCATCATCGATGCAGCGATCTGCAATTAGATGTTCGCCTCCAGTTAGCTCTGAAGTCTCTCCAAAGAAAACTGTTCCTCCAGCTGCAACCCAGCGATCTACCGCCTCTGATGTTGTTGGACATGAGCCAAGTCCTGATGTGGTATCTGACTCACCACATTTAATTGAAAGGATTAAATCGCCTTCACTTGCGCTCTCACGAGCAATCTCTGAAGCATCTTGCAAGAAGACTTGAGCAACTCGCGCCGCATCAGCGATTGTTTGAAGATCGCCTTTGCCTTCAATAGAAAATGAAGCAACTGGTTTTCCAGATTTAGCGATGCCATTGGCAACTCTCTGGGTCCAATTAGGTTCAATTCCAATAACGACTACCGCTGCAACATTGCCATTTAGGCCAGTGCCGATAAGTGTGCGGAAAGTTAGCTCAAGATCTTCACCAAATTGCAGGCGTCCATAGCTATGGGGCAAGGCAAGAGTGCCTGGCACTACTTTTGCTACCGCTTCAGCGGCAGCATTTGATAAGTCATCAACTGGCAAGATGATGACGTGATTACGGATACCCATCGACCCATCAGGGCGACGGTATCCAGTTAAGCGCGGCTTGCTTCCCATCGATAACTCCTCATGTTGTGTGTGTGAACGTAATCGCCTTTTTTGATTGCTTTAGATGCAATCCCTACTTTAATTCCATATTTAACTATCGCCTCTCCCTCTGCATGATCGCGAAGTGCGAACTTATGCCCTAAGGGAATTGGCTCATTTAATACTGCAGTATGTGCAGTCTGCTCCTTCACTGATAGCCCTTGCAGTGTGCCAGGTTGCAAATCATCATTTGCAACAGCAACTGAGTCGCCATCATGGTGGAGGAGAAAATCAGGCACTTTGGCCATCATTACTTCCTTTCCATATCTCGATTACCCGTTATCCCCATCAGATCTTTGCCTTCGCCATAAAGGCATCTAGCTCGCTCTGACTAGGAATTCTGCTCTGTCCATCAAGGCCCCTACATGAAAGGCCTGCCACAGTATTTGCTATCAATACCGCTTCGCTAATTTCCTTATTCCAAACTTGGGCTGCAACAAGTGCGCCATGAAAAACATCGCCAGCACCTAGCGTGCTTAATATCTCTGAATTAATCGACGGAACACTTCCAGAGCTAAGGCCATCAGAATAAAGACTTCCTCGCTCTCCCTGCGAAATGACAACAATATTCTTATCTCTTATGGCAGTTGAGGTATCAGTTGTTATATTTTCAGATGGCGCATAGAGATCATAATCACCAGGATTTAGCCCAGGGATTTGATAACCAATATCTATAGAGAGTTTGGCGCTTCCACCTCTTGTAATCCCCCAACTCTTTATCGCTCCCATCCCAGCTTGATCAACGTGAATCCATTGATATCTGCTGATATCCGCTGGCTTTTTAGGTAGTTGCTCATGGGGCATAACCATAATTGCCCGGCTCTGTTCGCTCTTTGAAACAACTATCGTTCCCCGAGCAGTATTGATATTGCTAACTACCTCTACATTTCTAGTATCAACACCCTCATTCTTAAGAGTTTCAAAGATAAATCTTCCTTCTTCATCATCTCCAATGACGCAGGCGAGTGAAACCTCAATTCCTAGCCTTGCTAGAGTGACTGCAGCTGTGGTTGCTGGGCCACCAACTGAGCGCATTGAATCAAGTGCTACAACTCTTTGATTAGCGCTGGGATATTTCTCAACTAAAACGATGTTATCGACAGTTGCAACTCCCACGCAGAGGACTTGGCTCATAGATCACTCTGCTTGTGCAAGTATTGAAACCAGGCATCGCGAGCATTATGGATATGTTGAATAATCATTAGGCGAGCAGCTATAGGGTCGCGTCTTTCAATTGCCTCCAGAATCACACTATGCTCCTGCTCTGAACTATCAATACGACCCGGAAGTTTCAAGGTGTTATCCATTGAATGGAACATGATTTCTTGCAAAGTTCCAAGAGTTTGATTTAAGAAATGATTCTGCGAACTTCTTACAATAGTTAAATGAAACTCCATATCTAGGCGCCTTAGATTTTCAAAATCAATTGGACGTTTTGCGATTGCCTCATTTAGAGCCCTCGCTGCCAACTTCATTTCAGCCAATTGCTCATCACTTCGTCGCTCAGCAGCCCATTCAACTGCTGGGGCCTCTAAAATCTCGCGCATTTGAAATAGCTCTTCAATGCGATGCTGGGCAGCACGTAGCGACTCTCTTAATCTCACTCCATCTGCTTGATCAAGAACAAAGATTCCAATTCCATGTTTTACTCGCAGGCGCCCTTGAACTTGAAGAATCTGAATGGCTTCTCGCAGAGATGGCCGGCTAATACCAAGGATTTTGGCTAGTTCACGCTCTGCCTCCAAACGATCCCCGCCTTGAAGACCGCGACTTTCAATGTGATCTAGCAAGAGGCGCACTTGTCCCTGAAGCCTTGGAGGGTTATTAATTATTGGTGTTCTGCTGCTGCTGCTCATTACCCTTTAACCGCTCCAGCCGTTAGGCCCGATACAAATGACTTCTGCATAGCTAGATACATAACAACCATAGGAATTGAGGCAACCATCACTGCAGTGAAAATCATGCTGAAATTAATCGCATATTCTCCGCGGTAATCAATTAAAGCAAGGGGAAGAGTCTTTAGATCTGAGCGGGTAATAAGTAGCAATGGATATAGCAAGTCATTCCAAGTTATCACAAAGAGAAATATTGCTACTGCTCCCATTGATGGACGAGAAAGTGGAAGTGCTACTGAGCGATATAGCCTGAAAGGCTTAGCTCCATCCATCGCAGCTGATTCATATATCTCTGTCGGTATCTGGCGGAAGAAGGCTGAGAGTATGAAAATTGAAATAGGCAGAGTGGATGCGACATTTATTATCACTAGCCCATGGAGAGTGTTTGTCAGATTTAAAGTTACAAATAATTGATAGATACCAATGATGCTAGTAGCAGCAGGTATTGCTAAACCCATTGTAAAGAGCAGGAGAAGAACTTTTCCACTGACATGAATGATCCTTGCAATTCCAAAGGAGGCAAGGCTTGATATGAAGAGAGTTAATAGCACCGAAAAGAGCGTCACAATGGTGCTATTTTTGAAATTATTAGCTATCTGTCCACCCTCAAGCAGGTTTCGATAATTTTCAAAAGACCAACGCTCAGGCAATGCCAATGGCTTGGTCATCAACTCTAGATCTCCCTTAAATGAACCAAGGACTACAACTAAGACTGGTATCAGGATTAGAACGGAAAATAACGTTAATCCGAAGGCTCTACCTACTTTATAAATCACGATAGCCTCCTAATACCTAGTCCGTAGCAAACGGCGCTGAATAGCCGTGAGCACCAAAATGAAGACAATCAAATAAATGGATTGAGTTGCCGCATAACCAAAGCGATATTCATTGAAGGCCGTTAAGTAAATCAAGGTCACCAAAATACTTGATGAATTATTTGGACCACCTTGGGTCATTGCATAGATTAAGTCGAATGCTCTAAAGGATTGAATCGTTGTATATGCCATTACAACTGCTGTTGTTGGAAGCGCCATAGGCCAGGTGACAGATTTAAATTGCTGCCAACGTGTTGCGCCATCAACTTCTGCTGCCTCATATAACTCTTGTGGGATCTGCTGCAGCCCTGCAATGTAAACAACCATCATCTGCCCGGTATGAAACCAGACTTGCGTAAAAGCCACTGCTCGCAGAGTAATTGTCTCACTGCCTAGCCAATTGAGAGCTAGAAAATCAAGACCAATAGAATTTAGAAAGACGTTTAGAGGTCCAAGGTTTGGTTCATAGAGAAATTGCCAGACCATCGCAACTGATACTGATGAAAGAATTGTGGGAAAGAAATATAGGGTTCTAAGTGCTACAGAGGCTCGAGTGTTTTTAAGAAGAAAAATAGCGAACAAGAGCGAGAGCGCTGTTTGAAAGATAACGACAAGACCAGTGAATTCAATGTTATTTCCAAGGACTTTATAGAAAGTATCATCATTTGTTAGGGATCTAGTAAAGTTTTTAAAACCAATAAATTTTGCTTCTTGCAGACCATCCCATTCACTAAATGCATAACGCAGGTTGGTAAGGGTTGGATATAGGTAGAAAAGGGCATAGACAAGTAGGGCCGGGATTGCCATAAGAAAATATGCACGATCATTTGACCGCGCTAATCGCCCTCGAGGCCCACTTTTTTGGGGCCGAGAGCTGGCGCCCTTTCGAGCGCCAGCTTCGGTTTTACTCATATTGGTACTAGCCCAACTTCTGCTTGATCAGCTTGGCGCCTTCTTCAAGGGCCTTATCGACAGTTTCTCCGCCGACAATTGCAATCAATGCATCTTCTAGGATGTCACGAACGCCTTGATTCAAGAATGTGAATCGAGGTGCAAGGACTAAGCGCTCTGACATGATGGAGGCAGTGTTGCGTAGGTTCGAATCTGTGTATTCCACATCAAGAACCGTTACATGCTGCTTTGTTCCATTGGCATAAGCTGTTGCAACTTCACCATTTACTAGGTAGGAAATGAAAGCTCTGGCAATTCTCTGCTCAGTTCTTCCTGCCTTTGAATTGATACCGAGGATGAAGGTGTTATTGGTGATACCGGTGTAACGAGCATTAACATCATCAGTGAAGTTAAAGCCAGTCAAGCCCATATTTCCATCCATCTTCTCGTTTAGCTTAACAATTCCACCCATTGAGAATGAACCGGTTGGAAGAATTGGTGACTTGCCAGTAGCAAATAGCGTATTTCCTGCAGCTTCAGTTACACCCTTTGGATTATCTGGGAAGCAACCTGCATCGCGAAGATCCGCATACTTTTCTGCCATGTCTTTGACCCACTTGATTGTGATTGCATCTTTACCAGTATCGATAGCAGCGATTTGAGCATTGAGTTGCGCATCTGTCGAAGCTGTGTTCATTAGAGACGAGTTAATGATCTGTAGTGCTTGTGGACGGAATGCACCCATCCAGGCCATTGGAACATAACCCGCTGCTTTGGCAGTCTTGCAATAAGAAATCCAATCGGAGAACTTCTTTGGAAGCTTCCAACCTTCTTTTTTGAAGATTTCAATGTTGTAGACCGGATTGTTAAATAGTGATTGGTAAGGAATTCCAAGCTGCTTGCCTTTGTACTGGCCAGCTCCCATCATCGACTTGATGACGTTTCGCTTTGCAAACTGCTCGTTGGAGAGATCCTTTAATAGCCCTGCCGTTGCTGCCTGATTGAACTGAGAGCCACGGAAGGTGGTAACCACTGCTGCTTTTGGATTGCTCTGTACTTTATTAAGCGCAGTATTGGTGTAATCACTGGAGTTAGAAATTACCTGAGTAACTTTTACTCCTGGATTTAGGTCTTGGAAGTCAGCAATAATCTTGTCGAAGATTGCTTTATCTTCTGCGCGCCAGTGCCAGAACTCAATGGAGCCACGTGGGGCTCTCAAAGGCTTGATTGGCGAAAGGTTTGAATCAGATAGCTTAACTTTTGCCCAGACTAAACGACCGGACTTATTCTCTTTACAAACTAGAGAGGTCGACTTTGTTCCAGTTGACTCTCCTTCAGTAGTGCACTTTGTACCGAGAGCTTCGCCAGCGGCAAAGCTTGCAGTGACAGGCACTATTGTTGCTGAGATTGCAAATAAACCTGCAATCATAAGCTTGAACGTTTTTGCGCCCATTTCTTTTTTCATGCTTTCTCCTTATTCGAGGGTCTGTGGTGAATCATTTGATTACCACTCGGTTAGCGGAATGGCCAAATATTCCGCCATCCTGCGGACTTCTGCTCGTATGTCTTTCCAAGCCACAACTGTGTGATGAGGAAATCCATTGTGGATTAACCCATTAATCAGTTGCCGTGCTGGCGCAGATGTACGAACTGTTGCGGTATTACCTTGGAACCGATTAGGAGCAGATAGTGATTCACCACTAGTCATTACTAATCGGAGTTTGCTCTGATTTGCTGGATCGATATCGGTATCCAGCCTTACCAGAACAACCGGACCGGTCTTCAAGGGGAAGTTCCCGGCCACACCTAGCTTTCTATTGCAGTGTATGAACTGCGTTGCATTTTCAGGATCAACAGCAAGAGTGGTTGAAGCAGAACCACAATGCCAGATTCGAATAATGTTCTCATCTTCTTCTAAATCCACGGTATCTACTAAGTAATTTGTCCCAGAGCCAAGAGCCTCTAAAAGCAGCATAGTTACCGCGCCATAGACATCTCGCTCGCAGGCCGCAGGAGTTCCACTCGTTGCCGTTCTTCCCATCGCCCCGCAAGGACAAGCTCCTAAATCAACTGCAAAATCAGGCCAGCAGCGCATAGCAATTGCTGATAAATCATTAGCCCTTATCCAGTTATCTAGCGCAACTCTAGTGCTGGCATTAACTCGAGCCTCTTTCTCTGGAACATCTTTAAGGGATGGTTGAGCCTGACAAGCATCTTGATATTCTGCGCTCTCTTTATCAAGTGGCACAGCTGCAATATCTGCAAAGATTTCAGGAATTGATTTATTCATAATATTTAAGCCAAATGATTTCTTTAGCGCCTCTTCATCATAGGTGCAGGGAGTAAAACCAGCTGGCGCATCACCAATTGCGCCAATAGTTAAACCATTTAACTTAGAAAGAGCTGCTTTGACATTTTCTAAATCTGCTAATTGACCGCTAATTTTCTGCGGTTGACCAACATCTGGCATCTTCCCAGAGAGAGCAGATGAGAGGGCAGATCTGACATGCGCCTCATCAGGATTTCCATGAAGATGAGTAATTCTCTTTCCATTTACTCGAAGTGCATGTGCTGCAAGATTTGATCCACACATTGAGTTAAGGAGAAGTCGATCTCCTATCTCGCCAAATTCTCTAACCGACCATAAGAGCACATCACCTGAAACTTTGGAAAGAAGTGAGACAGCGGCAGAGGCATCTGCAAAAGATGCATTAAAGAGAATAAAGAGCTTCTCATCAGAATTAAGATTTGCCTCAGCGCTAGCAGTATCCTCTGGAGTCATTACAAGTGATGTTGGGCCATTTACAGTAGCTCCAATATCGCTTAAGAGATCACGGGCAGAATCAAAGAACTTCTGCGCAGCTGAGACATCAAATGTTGGACGAGCAAGAGGAATCAGAGTGCAGCTAGACATTAATTCCACCCCGCAGGCAGTACTTCACTCATTGCTACCGGGCGCCCCTGGGCAATACTCATCTGAGAAGCAAGGCCTGATGCAACGCTTCTAAGGCCATCCTCCAGGCTCACATCTGGGCCTTTTCCGCTCTTAATCGCGTTAAAGAACTTTAAGTGTTCAAGATATGAAGCCCCGTAGTGAAATCCATTGTATTTAATACTCTCATCCCAAACTTTTCTTGATTCAACTTTTGGCTTTGAAGCATCATGGCTCCACTGCTTAAAGTTTCCAACCGCGCTTCTCTTTCCATATCGCAGCTCAAGTGATGGAAGAAATGATTCAACCTTGCCCTCACTTCCCGTTACTGAGATATGTTCTTTATCAACGGTATTTTCGGCAAACATACAGAGATCTAACATCGCTCTTGTTCCACTTGGATATTCCAAAATCACATAAGCGCTATCGAGCATATCTGCCTTAACTCCCTCATAGCTCTCATCGAGGTAATTAACTCTCTGCCCACCTGATGCAAAGACTCGAGTTGGACGCTCCTTAGCGATGTGATCCATGAGATTAAAATAATGACAGCACTTCTCAACAAGTGTTCCGCCAGTTTTAGATGTGAATCGATTCCAATTACCAACTTTTGGATAGAAAGGTTCGCGATGCTCTCTAATAGAGACCTGTTGAACTTGGCCAACTCCCCCACCATGAACAATAGAGATTAACTCGGCAACTGGCGGCATATAACGATATTCAAGGCCCATCCAAACTAGACCACTTCTATTCTTTGACCACTCAATGACTTTTAGACAATCATCAATGGTGGTGCAGAGCGGTTTTTCAATAAAGACATGAAGCGATGTCTTAAGCACATCTTCCAAAATATCAACGTGAGTAAAGTTAGGGGTAGCGATGATTACTACATCCACTAGGCCAGAATCTAGAAGCTCTCTATGATCAGTAAATACTTTTACTGATTCTCCTAATTGCTTGGTAGCTAAATCTCTTGAAGTAGAATCTGGATCGCTAATTGCAGTAACTGATGCGCCCTCTATGAAAGATAAGTTTTCGGCATGCTCACGGCCCATGGCGCCCATGCCGATGATTCCGTAGCGGAGCATGAAGAGAAGACTTCCTTCCAGCCTATTGCGAGTGGTCTGACCACCTGAACGGCCCCAGTCTTATGCCCTAAACGAGCCTGGTCAACGCTTTTTTCCCTCTTTTTTATAACGTTTAGGTCAAGGGCGAGCGATATCTGGGCGCGCTCTGCCAGCTATTTCAACGCTAGGCCAGCTTGGAGCAGAGGTAATAATCTCAAAGCCAGTAGGGGTGGTAATCAAGGTGTCTTCAACCTTAATCCCGGCAGCACTTGGGTTCCAAGCAATCGCGTTATTAACGCCAATTACTTGAGCGCTCTTTTCATGAGCGGGAAAGTCTCTTGGTAGATATCCGGTCGGACCGCCTTGATGATGCTTACTCCACTCATCTCTTGCAAATCCTTGTTTGAGATATTCAACCTCACCGGATTTGAATGCTTGGCCATATGTAGCTCCAACCTCTGTGCCACTAAAGAATGCCGCCTCAACATTTAACAGCGCTTTATATCTCTGCTCTATCTCGTTGGAAAGAGAATTAAAGGAAAGAATTCTAGTAACGCTAGCGATTAATCCTTTTCTTCTAGCGCAAATCACTCCCATAAATAAGGAGCCAATGAGACTTGTAGTTGGGAGAGGATGTCTAAAGCTTTCAATACGATCACTACCAGCAACTAATAGAACTACTGGCTCTAAATTATGCGCCCAGAGATTTTCTGCAATTACTCCAGCTGCCCCCACTTCACTCATCTTTGGCGAGATCTTGAGCATCGATTCACCTAGAGACTTAGCAGCATCGCTACCAATCTGCTTTAGCCGCTCAACTTCAAAAGAATTTAGAGATCTTCTTAGCTCTTCAATCTCTGCTGATAAATTTATGCGATTACTATCAGGGCCATCGATACCTATCTTTTC
>JAURJF010000012.1:0-259 GCA_030832365.1 Candidatus Nanopelagicales bacterium | reverse complement strand
TTCACCTGATGGCAGTTGCCCATCTCTGCCCTCAAACCAATTAATAACAATTAACTCTTCATCACCTGATAGCTCTTCTGCCTCAAGCCTTGGCGCCTCTATCTTGTTAGTAACAACAACAATTCGATCCTTATAAACAATTACATCAAGACAGGCTAGTTCAAGAGTTGTTGGAATATGGGCTCTGCCGCCGATAATCCAAGCAACATTGGCGCCTTTCTTTAAGACAAGAGCATCAAGGCCCTTTGCTTCAAGTAAA
>JAURJF010000127.1 GCA_030832365.1 Candidatus Nanopelagicales bacterium | reverse complement strand
GAGAAACAAGGTTTGATTGCACAAGCCGATAGAGAGGTGCTGGAAATTGAAAACCAGTATTCCTCAGGTCTTGTGACTCAGGGTGAAAAATATAACAAAGTTGTCGATATCTGGGGAAGAGCGGGAGATAAAATTGCTGATGCGATGATGAGCCAGCTCAAGGAAGAAACAGTAATTGACACAAATGGTAAACCTTTAAAAGACAAACAAGGGAATGACGTTAAGCAAGAATCATTTAATTCCATTTATATGATGGCGGACTCAGGTGCTCGAGGCTCTGCGGCGCAAGTAAGACAGCTTGCTGGAATGCGCGGCTTAATGGCGCGGCCAGATGGATCAATTATTGAAACTCCAATTAAAGCTAACTTCAGAGATGGGCTAAACGTTTTACAATACTTTATCTCGACCCATGGCGCTCGAAAGGGGCTAGCCGATACTGCGCTTAAAACGGCAAATTCTGGCTACCTTACTAGAAGATTAGTGGATGTAACGCAAGATCTTGT
>JAURJF010000126.1 GCA_030832365.1 Candidatus Nanopelagicales bacterium | reverse complement strand
CTCTCCTTCTTTAATATTAAAACTCACATCATCTACTGCAATAACATCTTTACTGGACGACTCAGAAAAAATACCATCATGGAAGGATTTTTTAAGATTTTTTACTTCAATCAAATTTTGATCAATCAATTCTTTTTTTTTCCATCTGTTTAAAATTTTTAAATTAATCTGATTATCATTTTCATTAATTTTATTAATTACATTAAATCTATTAATTTTTTTATTCGTTGGTGGAACTGAACTTACTAAGCTTTTAGTATATTCCGCTTTAGGATTGCCTAGCACTTCTTTTGTTGGACCTATTTCAACTAAAATACCTTTTTTCATAACAGCAACTCTATCGGTAGTTTCAGCTATCACACCCATGTCATGGGTGATTAATATGACTGCTAAATTTCTTTTTTTTGTTAAATTTTTTATTAATTCAAGAATTTGTGATTGGATTGAAACATCAAGAGCTGTAGTTGGTTCATCTGCTATTAAGAGTTCTGGCTCACAACATAAA
>JAURJF010000125.1 GCA_030832365.1 Candidatus Nanopelagicales bacterium | reverse complement strand
CAGCAATCGCACTGACCACAGTTCTAAGTGCGCGCGCAGTGCGACCATTACGGCCAATCACTTTGCCAATATCATCTGGATTAACTCGAACTTCTAGTGTTGTCCCACGGCGATGATCTTTTGTTGTAATAACAACATCATCAGGATTATCAACAATCCCCTTAACTAAATGTTCTAGTGCTTCATCAATCATTGTTACTCAGCTGCCGCTTCTGGAGTGGCTTCTGCTGAAGCTTCAAGAACTTCGGTTGCGTTAGTTTCAACTGAAGCTGGAGTTTCAAGAACTCCGGCAACTTCTGTTGCTTCTGAAGTTGGAACCACTGCCTCAACTGTCTCGGATTCGGCTTGGACAGGAGCAGGCGCTGCCTTGGCAGCTAACTTCTCGGCAGCCTTCTTCTTCATTGTTGTTGCGCCATCTGCTGGCTCATTCATTGCATCCTTTACGGCGGCTTCATAAGCAATACGCTTGTGTGGCTTCTCAGCAATTGTCTTAAGTGTTCCTTCGCTTC
>JAURJF010000124.1 GCA_030832365.1 Candidatus Nanopelagicales bacterium | reverse complement strand
TCAGAAATTACCTGTCCACCAGTAAGAATTGCTATATCTTCAAGCATAGCTTTTCTTCTATCGCCAAAACCTGGAGCTTTAACAGCTACAACTTTTAAACCACCTCTTAATTTGTTGACTACTAGTGTAGCAAGAGCTTCACCCTCAACATCTTCAGAAATAATTAATAATGGCTTACCGGATTGAACAACTGACTCTAAAAGTGGAAGCATTGGTTGGAGGCTTGAAAGTTTCTTTTCGTGTAAAAGAATTAAACAATCATCCATTTCAGCTTTCATTTTCTCCGCATTTGTTACGAAGTAAGGACTTAAATAGCCACGATCAAACATCATCCCTTCGACGACATCTAATTCGGTATCTAAGCTTTTCGCTTCTTCAACAGTAATGACGCCTTCTTTTCCCACTTTTTGCATCGCTTCAGAAATCATTTTTCCAACTTCTAGATCACCGTTCGATGCAATAGTTCCAACTTGTTGAACTTCTTTGTCCGATTTCACTGGCTTAGAATT
>JAURJF010000123.1 GCA_030832365.1 Candidatus Nanopelagicales bacterium | reverse complement strand
AAACATTTCAAAAACGTTAATTTAATTTTTAGAAGAGTATTTAAATAATGAAAAAAGGTAAAAAACTTTACGAGGGAAAAGCTAAAATTATTTATGCTACAACTGATAAAAATTTAGTTATTCAATATTTTAAAGATGATGCAACCGCTTTCAATAATCAAAAAAAAAGCATTATTGAAGGTAAGGGTGTTTTAAACAATAGAATTTCAGAACATATCCTTTCCAATTTATCTCAAATAGGGATTAAAAATCATCTGGTTAAAAGACTTAATATGAGAGAACAAGTGATTAAGTTGGTTGAAATTATTCCAATTGAATTCATCGTAAGAAATGTTGCAACTGGATCTATTACCAAAAGATTAGGAATTGAAGATGGAACAGTTTTAAAAGAGCCATTAATTGAGTATTGCTTAAAGGATGACAAATTAGGAGATCCATTAATTGCAGAAGAGCATATCTTGGCTTTTGATTGGGCTTCTAAAAAAGAAATTGAAAAAGTTAAAAAGATGATTTTAAGAATTAATGACTTTATGA
>JAURJF010000122.1 GCA_030832365.1 Candidatus Nanopelagicales bacterium | reverse complement strand
GAGAGGATGCCAGAGTGCAAGGGGCTGCAATTATTGAGGATCTTCGAAGTAAAGCAGCTGAAGAAGCAGCCAGAATTACCGCCTCAGCTACTGCTGCAATTGAAGCTGAACGTCAGCAAGCACTTACATCACTTCGTAATGAAGTTGGCGCACTTGCTACTGAGTTGGCCGGGAAGATTGTCGGAGAAGCTTTAGATGACCAGGTCCGTCAATCTCGAATCGTTGACCGATTTATTGCAGATCTGGAGAAGAGTAAGTAATTATGAAAATTTTGGGTGGAAGCAGTAGAGCATCTGTATTAACTCTGCGCAAATCTTTAGCTGATTTAGTTAGTAAACAATCAGCAACTGATGCTGCCCAATTCTCCGCTGACCTTTTTACCGCCCTTACCGTCCTTAGCTCATCAGTTGGGCTACGCCGAGCATTAACTGATAATTCAAGAGATGCTGCATCTAAAGCAGAGTTAATCTCAAACTTATTTGGTAAAAATGTAACTGATGCAGCAAAAACATTATTTTCTCAAGCAGCATCTCTTAGATGGTCTAACCCA
>JAURJF010000121.1 GCA_030832365.1 Candidatus Nanopelagicales bacterium | reverse complement strand
CAAGGTGGGTAACGAAGGTGTTATAACTGTTGAAGAAGCCAAAACTCTTGCAACTGAGTTAGAAGTAGTTGAAGGAATGCAGTTCGACAGAGGTTATTTATCTCCCTACTTCATAACTGATGCTGATAAAATGAAAGTTGTAATGGATGATCCTTACATTTTATTGTTTGAAAAAAAATTAGCTAATCTACAGGAAATGCTACCAATTTTAGAAAAAGTAGTTCAATCAGGTAAGCCTCTTCTAATTATTGCTGAAGATGTTGAGGGTGAAGCTCTTGCAACACTTGTAGTTAATAAACTAAGAGGTGGTTTAAAGATAGCTGCAGTTAAAGCACCTGGTTTCGGTGACAGAAGAAAAGCTATGCTTGAAGACATTGCCATATTAACCAAAGGCGATCTAATTTCTGAAGATTTAGGCATTAAACTTGATAATGTAACTCTTGAAATGCTTGGTACTGCCAAGAGAGTTGAGGTTACAAAAGAAGAAACAACTATTATAGACGGCGCTGGATCTAAGGACGACATTGGTGCAAGATGTAACCAAATTAGAGCACAAATT
>JAURJF010000120.1 GCA_030832365.1 Candidatus Nanopelagicales bacterium | reverse complement strand
TTTTTTTTGATACAAAAGAACAAGCCATAGAATGGTCTAAAAAAAATAACGAACAGTTTATTGTGATTGAGCCAAAAGATAGAAAAATTAAACCAAAAAACTATGCATCAAATTTTGATATGAATAGAAAAGAGCCTTGGACACATTAATCTTTTGAATTTATTTATAGTATGATAAAGGGCATTTAAGCGCCCGTAGCTCAGTGGATAGAGCAACCGCCTTCTAAGCGGTAGGTCAAATGTTCGAATCATTTCGGGCGCGCCAATTAAATTGAAGGTTTTATAATGTTATATAATTTAAAATGTCATTGTGGTGCAGTAGAACTAGAAGTAGAAACTGATCTTCAAGCAATTAAACAATGTAATTGCTCAATTTGTATAAGAAAAAATGCAAAAATGTGTATGGTTTCTAAAGACTCAGTTCAAATTATTAAAGGTAAAGACAATCTAAGTTCTTATAAATTTAATACAAATATTGCAGAGCATTTTTTTTGTAAAACTTGTGGAATATATACTCATCACAATAGGAGAAGCGACCCTAATGGCGCTGCTATAAATATTGG
>JAURJF010000119.1 GCA_030832365.1 Candidatus Nanopelagicales bacterium | reverse complement strand
TAAAAGTGAAAACATTGATATCAAGCAATTAGCACCTAGATTTATATTAGCAATAATTGATCGATGGAAAAACAAAGGATATTACCCATCTGAAGTTATAGTAAATAATAAAGATGTATATGAGAAAACTATACTTCCTCTATATAAAATCTATCAACAGAAACTAATAGACTTAAATTCATGTGATTTTGGTGACTTAATCTTGCATACTGTAAAAATTTTAGAAAATTATCCTGATATTAGACAGATCTATTCAACTAACTTTAAATATATTTTAGTTGATGAGTATCAAGATACTAATTTTATTCAAAGCAAATGGTTAAATTTATTATCTGAAAAAACCAAGAATTTATGTTGTGTTGGAGATGATGATCAATCCATTTATAGTTGGAGAGGAGCGGAAATTAAAAATTTCTTAGAATTTGATCAAGTTTATAAAAATACAAAAGTAATAAGACTTGAGCAAAATTATAGGTCATCTCAAAATATTCTATCTGTAGCATCAAATCTAATTGCAAATAATCAAAATAGAGTTGGCAAAACACTTACAACCACTATGGAAG
>JAURJF010000011.1 GCA_030832365.1 Candidatus Nanopelagicales bacterium | reverse complement strand
TTCTCCTCGAGGGAGTCATATTCTTTACAAACTCAGAGCCTCCATTGAGGAATTGCTCACCTTTTTTGTGCATATCTTTAGCTTCAAATCCATTTAGGAGACTCTCTCCCATATTCCCTACTGCTGCCTCCCGTAGGAGTCTGGGCCGTGTCTCAGTCCCAGTGTGGCCGGTCGCCCTCTCAGGCCGGCTACCCGTCGTCGCCTTGGTGAGCCTTTACCTCACCAACTAGCTGATAGGCCGCGAGACCATCTTTCATCAAAATTTTTTCCCAGCTCGGCGATGCCGCCAAGATGGAGTATCCGGTATTAGCACCGGTTTCCCGGTGTTATCCCAGAATGAAAGGCAGGTTTCTCACGTGTTCCTCACCCGTTCGCCACTAATCCATTCCCGAAGGAACTTCATCGTTCGACTTGCATGTATAAAGCACGCCGCCAGCGTTCGTCCTGAGCCAGGATCAAACTCTCCATTGAATTTTGATTCAACGAGACGTTGATTCCAGCGAAAGACATAACAAACTGTCGTTTATTTATTGTCTTTGACCAATTGATTTATTTACAAAGGATTCGACGGGCATGGCAATAAAGCCATACCTCATCGAGGTAATTGGCATTGACTTTTGGCACGCTGTTGAGTTCTCAAGGTACGGGTGCGCACCGATTCCGGGCCTTACAGCCGTTGGCAGGGCACAACCAATCCGCCCCTTTTACAGGGCAGAAGGAGAAACTTAGGCCTTTAATCACTTGGGGTCAAATCGCCCCCTGCAAAACCCAAAAAATGGGGCGCAGAGGCCAAAAAACCTTGATAAATAAGGGTTTTAGCTTCTAGGGAAGTTCTTGCTCGGCTACTCGGCCTGGTGTTGAAGTCCGATTTCGTAGCGAGAAAGAGAACGATAACGCCCTTTTTTAAGGGGTGCAAATCCTCTAATCGGTGATTTCTACCGCTACCAGATCGCGTTTTCCTTTACGGAGCAAGAGAAATTGGCCATGGAGTAGATCAGAACTCTTTGGAGTGAAATCCTCGCCGGTAATTTTCTCATTATTTAAATATGCCCCGCCCTCTTTAATAACTCTTCGCGCTGCAGACTTTGATTCCACCACTCCAGAGCTAGTAACTAGATCAACCCAGGAAGGAATCTCTTCACCTTTTTTAATTCTTGTCTTTGGAAGCTCTGCTAGCGATGATTTTAAAGTCTCAATATCGAGATCTCTTATCTCCCCTTGTCCAAATAGAGCTTTTGCTGCAACTTCTACTTTTTGCGCTTGATCTGCTCCATGAAGAAGCGTTGTTACCTCTCTTGCAAGTTCTCGATGTGCTTCTCTTGCTCCAGGGTTTGTCTTAAGTGATTCAAAGAGCGCCTCTAGCTCACTGCGAGATTTAAATGAAAATGTCTTTAACAATTGTTCAACATCTCTATCATCAGAATTTAGGAAAAATTGGAATAGCGCATAGGCAGAGGTCATAGTTGGATCCAGCCAGATTGCTCCCTCTGCAGTCTTGCCAAACTTTGTTCCATCAGCTTTTGCAAGAAGTGGAATAGTTAGCGCATGTGCGCTCTTTGCCTCAACGCGACGTATTAAATCAACGCCTGCGACAATGTTTCCCCATTGATCGCTACCGCCAATTTGAAGCGCGCAATTATGCCTTCTGAAAAGCTCAAGATAATCAAAGGCCTGCATAACCTGATAAGAAAATTCAGTATAAGAAATGCCGCCTGATTCAAGGCGAGAGGCCACTGAATCCTTAGCCAGCATCTGGTTGACGCTAAAGTGCTTTCCAATATCTCTTAAGAATTCAATTGCCGAAACTGGCGCTGTCCAATCAAGGTTATTTGCCATAATCGCTGCGTTCTTGCCTGTGAAATCAAGAAAGCCCTCTAATTGCTTTCTAATTTGATCAACCCAATCAGCAACTAAATCAGCTTCATTTAAGCTTCTCTCAGCGCTTCTTCCACTTGGATCTCCAACTAAACCTGTGGCTCCCCCAACAAGTGCTATCGGTTTATAGCCAGCTAATTGAAAACGGCGAAGCAGGGTTAGAGCAACTAAATTTCCAATATGAAGACTTGGGGCAGTTGGATCAAATCCAAGATAGAGGCTTGCTCCAGGGCTAGATAGATACTTCTCTAACTCAGCTCTATCTGTGCTCTGTGCGATAGAGCCGCGCCAAGTTAAATCATCTAGTAGCGCTTTACTCATTGGCCCATCATTCCTGAAAATCTCTTCCGCTCGCCGGCAAATTCGCTAGCGTCCGCAGAAATTTTCACTCGTAAATTAGCAATCTGTTTCTTAACGCTCTCAGGGGCAGTTCCACTAGCGCTAGCTCTAGCGGCAAGGGCTGAGTCAAGATTGAGGCGGTTTCGAACCTCGCCACTTAGGAGTGGATGAATATTCTTTAAATCCAAATCGCTTAATTGATCAAGTTCAATTGCAAGCTCTTCACATCTTCTTACTGCCTTACCCGCAGCATCGTGAGCGATAGGAAATGCAACTCCTTTAAGTACCAGAAAATCGGCGATCTCGGTAGCAAGTGAGAAGCCAAGGGGCGCAGCTGCTCTCATTTTCTCTCTATCGAATTTACTAGTTGCAACCATTCCAGTAATTGCAGGAAGCAATAGCAGGAGATTTTCTACTGCATCAAATGTCAGCTCTTTATCTTCTTGCAAGTCTCGGTTGTAGGCAAAGGGTAGGCCTTTTAGAACTGTTAATAACCCAGTAAGTGAACCAATAAAACGTCCAGCTTTTCCTCTTGCAAGTTCTGCGGCGTCAGGGTTTTTCTTCTGCGGCATTATTGAAGAACCAGTTGCATAAGCATCATCTAACTCAACCCAAGCAAATTCACTACTTGCATAAAGGCTCCACTCCTCACCGATTCTTGAGAGATGAATACCGATTAACGAAATAACAAAGAGAGCCTCTGCGACAAAATCTCTATCGCTAACTGCATCAATGCTATTTGCTATTGCTCCGCTAAATCCAAGCTCTTTAGCAATTGATTCAGGATCTAGTGGAAGTGATGATCCGGCTAGCGCGCCTGCGCCAAGGGGTGAGAGATTACTCCTGGTCAGCCAATCTGAGATTCTCGAAGCATCCCTACTTAGACTGTGAGCATGTTTAGCTAATTCATGACCAAATGAAACTGGTTGAGCATGTTGAAGATGGGTAAAGCCAGGTGCTACATCGCCTGCATATTCACCTGCAAGATCGGTGATGGCGCTACTAAGTTTTAGAGTCTCTAGAGCAATTTCAATCATGTGATCAATGAGATAGAGTCGAAAATCGGTAGCTACTTGATCATTTCGTGATCGACCAGCTCTGATTGCTCCACCTTCTGCGCCAAGTTTTTCTATAAGTCCTCGCTCAAGTGCTGAATGGACATCTTCGTCGCTAGCAATCGGAGCAAATTTGCCACTTGCTACTTCACTTTGCAGCTCTTTGATTGCACTTCTTATCTTGAGCGCTAGTGCTTTATCAATTATTGAACTTGCCTCTAAAGAATTAAGGTGAGCGAGCGAACTTCTCAAGTCATAGGAAGCAAGGCGCCAGTCAAAGTGCACACTCCTTGAGAGTGCAAACATTGCATCACCAACCTCTTTTGAGAATCTGCCACCCCAGAGCGTCATTACTGTCTCGCCTTCTTTGACTTGATTGTTTTTCGAGCCTTACTTGAAAATTCAGTAGCAATGTAATCACGAAGCTCGGCAGCGAGAAGCTTTCCTCCGCTTGCGTTTCGTGAAATAACTAAAACTGTGTCATCTCCTGCAATAGTTCCTATTGCACTTGAAAGCTCTGAGCTCTCAGAAGCGCGATCAAGGGCGCTAGCTAGTAGTTGCGCTCCCCCTGGTGGGGTCTTTATGACCACGATATTTCCACTAGCGGTGATACTCAAGAGAAGTTGATCAGAGACTCGGGCCATTCTAGCCAAGGGCTCCACGCTTGAATCGAGAAATTGATAACGCATTACTCCAGAGGCATCTTTACCTCTAACCGCTCCAACATCATCGAGGTCTCGACTTGCAGTTGCCTGCGTTACTTCAATACCTTCTTCAGCCAAAAGCTCAACTAAATCACCTTGCGAATGAACAAGGCCTTGGTTAACAAGGTTGACTACAAGCGCTCTCCTTGCATTAGAGGAGAGAGTTCCACGTTTAGCCACGATAAATCTCCTCACAACTTGAATTAAAAGCAGAGACAAAAGACATAATCTGCTTTTCGCTCACTACGTAAGCTGGAGCAATTCTAATTACATCATCGCTGGCAGCATTTACTAGAAAACCTTTAGATTGCATATCGGCTGCTATCTGCTTAGCTTTACTTTCCTTAACACAAATACCTATTAGTAAGCCTTTGCCTCGAACTTGCTCAACGCCAATAATTGGCGAGATCAAGTTTCGTATTAGCGCTCCTTTTACAGTATTTAGCGCCAGATAATTCTTCTTCTCAATCTCATCAATAACTGCAATCGCTGCTGCTGCTGCTACAGGATTTCCTCCAAAGGTGCTGCCGTGCGAACCCGCTTTAAAAAGTTCAGATGCTTTCCCTAATGTAATCATTGCTGCCAATGGCAGTCCGCCTCCTAGGCCCTTTGCAATTGTGATTAGATCTGGCTTTATTCCTTCATCCTCATATCCAAACCAACTTCCGCAGCGACCCATACCGGTCTGCACTGCATCTATTGCAAGCAGAGCGCCATTTTCATCACAGATCTGCCTTGCTGCCTTCAAGTAGCCACTTGAAGGAGTTACTACGCCAGCCTCGCCCATAATGGGCTCAAGAATTACCATCGCAGTTCTCTTATTAACTGCCTTTTTTAAGGCTTTGATATCGCCATATTTCACATGCTTAACTCCAGGAAGCAATGGCTTGAAAGCATCCCTCTTTGAACTCTGTCCAGTTAGCGAAAGAGCTCCCATAGTTCTTCCATGAAATGCCCCAGTTGCGGCAACTATTCTTTTGCCGCGATGAAGACGAGCAATCTTTATTGCTGCTTCATTTGCCTCAGCTCCGGAATTGCAGAAGAAAACTCTTGCGCTCTTATCTAACGTCATTTTCTGAAGTTTCTCAGCAAGCTCTAGCGCCACAGGATGTGCATAGAAGTTACTCACATGGCTTAATTGTCTAATCTGCTTTGAAACAGCGGCCACTATGGCTGGATGATTATGACCAAGAAGATTTGTTGCAATACCACCAAGGAAGTCTAGGTATTTGACCCCATCTAAATCCCAGACTTTAATGCCTTTACCTTTTGAAAGAGAGATGCTTGGGGTTCCATAATTGCTCTGCATTACAGAGTTCCATTTTTTTAGTGATTCTTTATTACCTTTCTTCATGGCTTTACCAACGTTCCACCATCGCCGCTTAAGGCATCAATAAATGCTGGAAGTGATGTGCCATCGATGACTCTGGCAGATGATGCGCCAGATTCAATAGCGTTAATTACCGCCTCTACCTTTGGAGCCATTCCGCCTTCAAATGAGACCTTCTTCAAATCTGAGATAGCGATCTGCGTTATCAAGGAAGAGCGATCGGGCCATGCGCTATAGATCCCAGGAACATCGGTCAGAAAAAGAGTCTCACTCGCTCGAAGAGAGCCTGCAATTGCCCCTGCTGCAATATCGGCATTTACATTAAGGGCCCTAGTTGAACTGTCATTGGCAACTGGCGAGATAACAGGTAAATATCCCATGTCTAGTAAATCATTAATGATCTTTGGATTCACTTTCTTAATCTTTCCAACCAGGCCAAACTTGGCCTCATCCCTTAATTCAACTTCAAGTAATTGGTTATCACTTCCTGTGATTCCAACTGCAGGAAGTCCAGCGGCAATTAAGTCTCTTACTACTGAGCGAAGCACACTTCCGGTTAGGACAAACTCAACAACCTCCATAATTTCAGGAGTTGTGATGCGAAAGCCGTTGACGCTAGATTTTTCTATACCGCGCCTTGCAAGTTCTTTATCTATCTGTGGTCCACCGCCGTGGACAATGACAAATCTCTCGCCCAATTTAAAGCGGCTGGCAATCTCGCTCGCCCATTTTCTGGAGGGCTCCCCCATGGCATGACCACCAAATTTAATAACGATCATGTTGAGTAAGCCGAATTTTCGTGAACATATGAGGCAGTTAAGTCATTGGTCCAGATAGTGGCAGAAGAGCTGCCTACCTTTAAATCAATCAGGATCTCTATCAATTCGCCAGTCATAACTACTTTCGATCTATCTTCCCCTGGCGAACTTGATTTACAGACCTTTACTCCGTTTAGATCAACATCAATATTGAGTGGATTAATTACCGCATTGGTTGTTCCAATCGCTGCTAAAACTCGACCCCAATTAGGATCTTCTCCACCAAGTGCGCACTTAAGAAGGTTATTCCTTGCACATGCTCTGCCCACCTCGACAGCATCTCTCTCGCTCTTGGCATTTATTGTGGTGATTGAAATGATCTTTGAGTGTCCTTCAGCATCAGCAATTAGCTGCTTTGAAAGACTTGCAGTAACGGCAAATAGCGCCTGCTCAAGCTGCTCATTTGATACCTCGACTCCTGAGGCAGCAGATGAGAGAAAGAGAACTGTGTCATTAGTTGATGTGCACCCATCTGAATCAATTCGATTAAAAGTCTTCTCGCAAACTTTGGCGAAAATCTCATCGGCCACTGCCTTATCCACTTTTGCATCAGTCATTACTACCGAAAGCATGGTGGCAAGTGATGGCGCAAGCATCCCGGCTCCCTTGGCTATACCGGTAAAACTAACACCTGAGCTCTCATAGGTAGCGATCTTCGGTTTTGAATCTGTAGTCATAATGGCTCTTGCTAGATCTTCGGTTGAATCAGTACTCAAAGCAGAGTGGGCGCTTTTGACTCCTGCAAGTAATTTCTCCATATCAAGCCTTACGCCAATTAATCCAGTGGAACAGATAGCAACATCAGAGGATGAAATCGACAGCAAACTGGCAACGTGTTCTGCTGATTTGTGTGTGTCAGCAAAGCCATCTGCTCCAGTTGCTGCATTTGCTCCACCACTATTTAGTAAGACTGCAGAAACTTGATTGTCCTTGAGAACTTGCCGGCTCCAGATAACAGGAGCTGCTACAACTTGATTGGTAGTAAAGACTGCACTTGCAAAATTATCAGGTCCATCATTAACAATGAGAGCTAGATCTTTAGCTCCAGAGCTTTTAAGCCCAGCACTTACTCCAGATCCCCTAAAACCCTTGGGAAGGCTCTGGCTATATCCACTCTTTAGAGTCATTGCCCTATCCCCATTCCTGATAGTCCAGTTGTCTCCACAAGTCCTGAAATTAGATTAGCGTTTTGAATAGCTTGTCCTGCCGCCCCTTTACCTAGATTATCAATGGCAACAGAGACGATTAATCTAGATGTATGGGTGTCAACAGCTACTTGCATTTGAACTGAATTGGATCCACTAAGCGAAGAAGTTTCAGGAAGTTGTCCCTTTGAAAGTAAATGAACAAATGGCTCATCTTGATACATTTTTTCATAGCTTTTACGAATCTCATCTTCCGAAAGAGTTGTTTTGACAGTGACAGTTGCAAGTATTCCTCTTGGCATAGGCGCCAAAATTGGGGTAAATGAAATTTTCACGTCTTTTGAACCAAGCTCTACAAGAGCTTGTTCAATCTCTGGAGTATGTTGATGTACTCCGCCAAATTTATAAGAGACCATCGAATTCATGATCTCGCTAGCACTTAGGCTTACCTTGGTGCTTCTTCCTGCCCCAGTTGTTCCACTTGCTGCAACAACAACAATGTCGCCTGCATCTACTCCACCTGCCAGCACGGCAGGAGCGGCTGCCAGTGCTATAGCGGTGGCGTAGCATCCAGGGTTTGCAACCTTTGAAGATTTCTTTATTACCTCACGCTTTCCAGGCAGCTCTGGCAATCCATAAGCCCAAGCTCCTGCATAACTATCGTTGTAATACTGTTTCCAAGCTTGCTCTGATTTCAAACGAAAATCGGCACCTAAGTCAACAATCTTCACTTTTTCATCTATCTGCTTAACTAACTCAGCAGATTGGCCATGAGGAAGGGCAAGAAAAATCAAGTCACATTTATTGATTGCATCGATATCTGTGCCAGCAAATCTCTGATCACCATAGGTGATTAGATGTGAATGGAGATCAGTTATCTTCTCCCCCGCATTTGAACCTGCGGCGATATAACTAACTTCAAAATTTGGGTGCCCAGAGAGCAAGCGCAAAAGCTCGCCGCCGGCATAGCCGCTAGCCCCAAGGACTCCAATTTTCATGGAGGCAGGTTAACGCTTGATGCATAGTTATGCAAATCTCTGCATACTTATACATTTAGGAACGAATCTGAGCCCCGTATTTCTTACTCGCCACAGCCCCAGCCCTCAAGCGAAGTTCTGAAACTTCTTCAGAGGTTAAGGTTCGATCCGCAGCTCTAAAGACCAGAGAAAAAGCTAATGAAACCTGGCCTTCGCCCTCTTTCTGATATCGATCAAATAATTGAATACTTTCGAGCAAATCTCCTGCGCCCTCCCGAAGAGCGGCTTCAACTTTTTCTGCTGAAACCTTCTGGTCAACAAATAGGGAAATATCTTGGATAGCCGCTGGCATAACGCTAATTGGGCTAGCTTTGAAACTCTCTGGGTATATAAGGCCATCAACGATGAGTGCAAATGCCACCGTCGCTTCAGGAAGAGCAAGGGCTGAGGTAACTCTTGGATGGATCTGGCCAGCGTGCGCTACTGCTTTTCCATCAACTCTGAACTCAGCACATCTTCCGGGATGCCAAGGAGCAAGATCTACTGCTTCAATTGAAAACTCATTTCCAGAATCTTCAATTAACTCTCTTACTAAATCAACGGCGTCGCTCCACTCAACAACTCTTCCCTTTCCCCACCAGCCAGAGTTTGTCATCTCCCCAGCAATTACTCCTGCAATGTGGAGAGGTTGTTTTGGAACACTCTGGTAAATCTGTTTTATCTGAGCAGCTGTTGGCCTCTTGCCCACTGGAGGATTACCTGCCACCTTTAATGCCTCTGTATTTCTAAATATCGAACCGCTTTCAAAGAGAGCTACCGACTTTTCTCCTCTAGCTAGATTTCTAGCAGCTGTTGCAAGAAGACCTGGGGTTAGATGAGTTCTCAAGAATGGATATTCATCAGACATTGGGTTTGCAATCTTGAATGTTTTTGCGCGATCTCCTGTGAAACCAAAGAGATCCATTTGGGATTGACTTACAAATGGATAGTTATGAACCTCGACCAAACCTCTATTAGCCAGTTTCAAACTCATCGATCTGCGACGCTTTTGCATAGGGGTAAGTCCTGAACTTCCATTACTTGCCAATTTCACTGGCGGAAGTTGAGAAGGAATGCGGTCATATCCAAAGAATCTAGCAACCTCCTCTGCGAGATCTGGAAGTTCGTTTAGATCTGGGCGCCAGGATGGCGGGGTAACAACCCATTTCTTTCCACTCTTTCTTAAGCTAGCTCCAATCGCCTTTAGCGATTTTTCAATTTCTTTGTCGCTATAAGTTGTTCCTATAAGTGATGAAATTTCAGAGGCAGAAATAGTGATGCTTCTTTTTTTTAGCGGAGTTTTCTTCACTGAGCTCCCGTTATAAATAGCTCCTGCATACTCAATAAGTAGTAGCGCTGCGCGAGCAGAGGCTCGCTCGGCAAGTAATGGATCTACTCCTCGCTCAAATCGACGCGAAGCCTCTGAACCTAAAATATGGTTTCTTGAATTACGGGCAATCGACATTGGATCAAAGTGGGCCGCCTCTAGAGTGATAGCAACAGTAAATTCACTCACCTCACTATCAAGTCCGCCCATAGTTCCAGCCAGGGCTAGGACCTTTTTATCATCTGTTATTAGAAGATTATCCTTAGTTAGCTTCCGCTTAACCTTATCTAGCGTTACCAACTCAGTGAATTTGCCCGCCCTTGCAACTCTCAAAGTTCCAGTTATTTTTGCGCTATCAAAGGCATGTAGCGGCTGACCGAGCTCTAACATCACATAGTTGGTGATATCAACTGCAATAGATATTGGGCGCATGCCTGCTTGAGTTAGGCGTCTTGCCATCCACTGCGGTGTTGGCTTAAGCGGATCGACATTACTTAAGCTTCGTAGGTAGATCTGATCTGCTCCAGTTTTATCTGAGATTAGTACCGGAGTAATCTTTCCCCGCTTTTTCTTCTTCTCAAGTGATGAAATTGTGGCCTTTGATGAAATATCTTTAAAGTTTAGCCCGAGCGCCATAGCAAGCTCTCTTGCAGCTCCTCGAACGCTCATTGCATATCCCCGGTCGGGGTTTACCGCAATATCAATGATTGGATCATCTGCCCCAAGAACTTTAAGAGCAGCACTTCCAATCTTTGCCTTACCACCAATAACGATAATTCCTGAGTGATCATCTCCTAGGCCCAATTCCTTAGAGCTGCAGATCATTCCATTACTAGTTTTGCCATATGTTTCACGGGCTGAAATTACAAAGTTTCCCGGCAGTATCGCGCCAGGTAGAGCTACTACAACTAAATCCCCCGCAACAAAATTCGTAGCACCGCAAATTACATATCTTGACTTGCCCTCACCGCAATCAAGTCCCACATAGCGTATTGGTTTTTTATGTCCGGCTAACTCCTCGATAGTTAAAACTTTTCCAACAAGTAGTGGACCCTTAATTTTCTCAGCTGGGTTATCAATTGACTCAACTTCAAAACCTACTTTTACAAAACCTGCAGCAATATCTGCTACTGAAATAGTTTTAGGAAACTCAACGAACTCTGAGAGCCAAGAAAGTGGAAGTTTCATCGCCCACCACTTCCAAACTGCCTTGAAAAGCGAACATCGCCCTCAACGATGTCATGCATATCGGTGATTCCATACTTCACCATCAAAGTTCTCTCAAGGCCCATTCCAAATGCAAAACCAGAAAATTCTTTAGTATTTATTCCACACACTTCAAGAACTTTGGGATTAACCATTCCGCAACCGCCCCATTCGATCCAGCGTCCGTTGAAGAAAAAATCAACCTCTGCACTTGGCTCAGTAAATGGAAAGAAAGATGGCCGAATTCTTGTTGTGACCCCTGGGCCAAATATCTTTGCAGCAAAGTGATCAAGGGTTCCTTTTAGATGGGCCATCGTTATGCCTTTATCAACTACTAAACCTTCTACTTGATTGAAAACTGGAGTATGAGTTGCATCTAACTCATCTGCTCGATAAGTCCGACCTGGACAGATCACATAGATTGGCGGTTTGTTTTCTAGCATCGTTCTTATCTGAACTGGTGAGGTATGAGTTCGCATCACAAGCCCTGATGAGAGTGGTTCTATGAAAAATGTATCTTGCATTGTTCTAGCAGGGTGATCTTCGGCAATATTTAAGGCATCAAAGTTAAGCCATGAAGCCTCCAGCTCTGGCCCCTCTTGCACTGTGTATCCCATGCCAACGAAGAGATCTGATATCTCATTAGTTAGAAGTGTTAAGGGATGTAGCGCTCCACGAGGATTTCTATTACTAGCAAGGGTTACATCAACTCTCTCATTGCTTAAAGCCTTGCTATCTCTTAGGGCAGTTAACTCTTTTTCTTTGTCATCATATGCTTGATTGATATTAGCCCTGGCAGTACCAATCAATTTTCCCATCGCTGCTCGTTTTTCAATCTCTATCTCTGCAAGCCCCTGATTAGCCCTTGCTATTGGCGAGCGATCGCCAACATGAGCAATCTTTACCTCACGAAGTTCATCTAGCGATTGGGAGGCTTTTATCGCAGATAGCGCATCGGCTTTAATCTGCTCAATACCAGCGTTATCTAACGACACTTGGGAATTCTACTAATTCAAGTGGCAAGAAGTGGTTATTTTCGAGCCGCCGATACGGCATACATCACCACAGAGGCAGCGGTAGCTAGATTTAGGCTCTCTGCCTTGCCTGAAATAGGAATTGCCACTTGTTTAGCTCCAAGAGTAGAAACTACCTTCGCTTCAAGGCCCCTGGCCTCATTGCCAAAAATCCATATCGCAGAGCGATCCTTTGATTGATTTGCTGCCTCTAATAGCTCAAGTCCACCATTTGCATCTGTGGCATAAATATCAAAGGCCCTGCCTGCTATTTGTGACTTAAGTTGATCTTCAGAAATTGATGTAAATAGAGGAATATGCCAATGCGAACCTGCACTTGATCGCACCACCTTCGGGCTATAGATATCAACGCTATTGTCAGAGAAGATAACGGCATCAAAACCAAAAGCATCTGCAGCTCGAATCACCGTTCCAGCATTTCCTGGATCTTGAATCTGCCAGAAATAGGCAATCTTTAACTCACTCTTTGACGCTGCAAGAAAATCTGCAAATGAATTCTCTGGAATCTGAGCTATAGCTAATAAACCTTGTGGCGTGACGGTATCGGTCATAGCTTTCATAACCTCAGGTGAAACCTCAACAATTTCAAAATAGCCTTCAGGAATTGTCGCCAAGCGACTCATGCCATCGCTGGTTAAATAAAGGGTAGTTATTTCCTCTGGAGAAAAATCAAGGGCTTCTTTAATTGATGAGAAACCTTCAATTACATATTGGCCGCTCTCTTTTCTTGCTTTGCCGCCCCGAGAACCTAAAAGAGCCTTCACTGCCTCGACATGAGGCGAATGAAGGCTCGTAATCATCGCTTTTTAACGCGAGACTTTAGGAAACTTTTACATTCTTGCGCGCTACTTCAACCAAGGCGGCGAAAGCAGCAGGATCATTAGTTGCAAGCTCTGATAGAACTCGACGATCTACCTCAACTCCTGCACCTTTTAATCCTTGGATAAAACGGTTGTAGGTAATTCCATTAGCACGACTTGCCGCATTGATACGGGTAATCCAGAGCTGGCGGAAATCACCTTTCTTGTCTTTGCGATCATTGAAGGCATAGACCAGAGAGTGAGTTACCTGCTCTTTTGCCTTTGTAAAAAGGCGGGAGCGCTGACCGCGATAGCCACTAGCTCTCTCGAGTGTGGTGCGACGCTTCTTTGCGGCATGAACACCGCGTTTTACTCTTGCCATTATTGCTCCCCCTTACTTCAATCCAAGCAAACGCTTGGCAGAAAAAGTATTTCGATCATTGGCCGTCTGATCCTTTGAAAGGCGACGGGTTACTCGAGAAGACTTACGCTCCAAGAGGTGGCGCTTGCCAGCGCGCTCGTGCACGATCTTTCCGGTTCCGGTGACGCGAAAGGTCTTCTTAGCGCCACTATGTGTCTTCATTTTCGGCATTTCTTTCCTCCTGTTGTCTTTACTTAAACTTCTTTAGCCTTAGAGGCTCGGGCGCGCTTTGCTTCAGCAAGTGCTTCACTCTTTTTGCGTACTGGTCCAAGCACCATCGTCATGCTTCTACCCTCGCGCTTTGGAGCAAATTCGACA
Source organism: Candidatus Nanopelagicales bacterium (assembly GCA_030832365.1). Lineage (GTDB taxonomy): Bacteria > Actinomycetota > Actinomycetes > Nanopelagicales > Nanopelagicaceae > MAG-120802. The sequence continues at coordinate 5,954 of JAURJF010000011.1, read as the reverse complement.
AATCCCGAAGTCGCTACATCTTCTGCAAGACGTTGCAATAATCGAAATCCCATCTCTGGTCTTGTCTGTTCCCGTCCTTTGAATTGAACAGTTACCTTCACCTTATCTCCGCTAAGCAAGAACTTTTCGATATGGTTCTTCTTAGTCTCGTAATCGTGGTTCTCGATCTTTAAACCCATTCGGATTTCCTTAACCACAATGTGGGTCTGGTTAGCCCGGGCCTCTCGCGCTTTCTGAGCAATTTCGTACTTATATTTTCCGAAATCCATAATCTTGCATACTGGTGGAACTGCTTCAGGTGCGATCTCGACTAAATCAAGACCTGCTTCATCAGCCATCTTTAGCGCTTTATCTATCGCTACGACGCCAACTTGCTCACCTAATGCTCCGATCAGACGAATTTCTGGAACGCGAATTCGATCGTTGATACGAGGATCAGTGGTGCTGATAACTCTTCCCTTCACTAAAAGCATGATGGAAGTCAGCCGCCAGAATGAGACCAAAATTTTGGTCTTGCTCTTGTTGACCAGCTCACCTAAAAGTGAGGTAGGTGGGAGCGGCTAGCTCCACTTCATGTTGGTCATTTGACCAAGGGCTAAATACTAGCGAGTGCGAAAATGAAGGTCAAAATGCGCTTATTGTCTATCCCATCTACGCTTAGCTATGGCCGTAAAGCGTTGGAATCTAGCGATGCCTAAGAGGCGCAATTATCAAAGCATTACCGAGGCTGGCGCTGCCCTATCTGATGATCTTCCCTCAAGACAGAAGCGCTATTTCATTTCAATGATGATAAGAACTGCTTGTTTTCTACTAGCAGTTTTTACGCCAAGTCCTTATCGCTGGTTCTTTCTAGTTGGAGCAGTAACCCTTCCCTACATCTCAGTGATTATGGCAAATGGTGGCAGGGAGACCATTAGAGGCAAGAGCGCAGTATTAAGAAGCAAACAACGCGAAATAGGTTAAGTCTAAGATTGCCTTAATGCGCCGCCTAATAACCGTCTCAACCCTGGCTCTACTACTTATCTTTGGCTGTGTGCAAGGCGCTTTATGGCAATATGACAGATATGAAACTCGCCATGCAAATAACGAATTAATCCGGAAAAACATTTCCATAGCCGCTCTACTTTCAGAAGATGACTTAAGTAGTAAAACAGCTTCAGACATTTCTTGGCGCAGTATCTCACTTGAAGGAAACTTTGATCCAAGCAAAGAGTTCCTGATTAGAAATCGTTATCACGAGGGTAAATATGGTTTTGGTGTAATCACGCTATTTATCTCTGATAGCGGCAAGAGGTATTGGATAGATCGCGGATGGGTGATAGCTGGCAAAGATGCCCAAACTCCCCCAGTTATTCAAAAGGTTGATTCGCTACCTATTGAAATCACCGCCAGAGTCAGAACCTCTGAGATTGAGTCAAGAGTTCAAGGCAGCGTCTTTGCTCTGCCTGGAGCAGACTCAACACCAAAGTTAGTTAAGTGGAACTCGGAACAAGCCATTGAAACAGAGCCCATCTACTTTGATTTAATCTCTAGTTCAAATCCTGAAGTGACGCCAGAGGTTGCAACTGCCCTGCCAGAACTAAGCGATGGACCCCATCTGGCTTACTCATTCCAGTGGATACTCTTTATATTCTTAGTCCTCTTTGCTTGGTATCTTGTAATTCGTGAGGATCGAAGAGCTCAAGCGCCAAAGCTTTGACGAGAGTAAAGCTCGGCATACATTCCATTTAGCGCCAAGAGTTCATCATGTTTGCCGCGCTCTGCAATAAGGCCATTATCAAGAACCAAGATTTGATCAGCAGCTCTAATTGTTGAGAGGCGATGAGCGATAACAATGCTTGTTCTATCTTTTAAAGCATTTGCTAGCGCAGCTTGAACCAGGAATTCATTTTCAGAATCTAGATGGGCCGTTGCTTCATCAAGAATTACAATTCTGGGTGACTTTAAAAGCAGCCTTGCAATGGCAAGTCTTTGCTTCTCGCCGCCTGAGAGTCGATGGCCCCTCTCCCCGACAACGGTTTCAAATCTATTAGGTAGGGAATTAATCAGTTCAAGTATTTGTGCATCTTGACAAGCCTTCTCCATCTCAGATGTTGTGGCATCAACTTTTGCATATCGAAGATTTGCCTCTATCGTGTCATGAAACATATGCGCATCTTGGGTAACAACCCCGATGCTTGAGCGAAGTGATTGGACTTGCAGTTCTCGGATATCAACCCCATTGATCGCGATGGAGCCAGAGGTAACATCATATAAACGTGGTAGAAGCGCACTAATCGTCGTCTTTCCCGCACCTGAGCTACCAACTAAAGCGGTCATTGTTGAAGGCAGAACTTCAAATGAAATTCCCTTTAATACCTCACCACTATCAACAATCTCAGGCTTTGCTACTGATTCCAGAGAGGCAAGTGAGATCTCCTCAGCCCTTGGATAGGAGAAACGGACTGAATCAAATTTGATGCTCAGCCCCCCACTGCCAACTGGCTTAGCATCTGGCTTATCAGAGACCATAGGTTCAAGGTCAAGAACTTCAAATACGCGCTCAAATGAAACTAACGCAGTCATTACATCAACGCGCACATTAGATAACGCTGTTAGTGGACCATAAAGACGAGCCAGAAGTGCGGTAATTGCCAGCAGGGTTCCTAGTGATATCTGCTCATTGATTGTGAAATGTCCGCCAACTCCATATGCAAAAGCAGTCGCAATTGCTGCAATTGAAGTTAACGCGATAAAGAAGAGCCGGTTTAATAGAGCGATTGAAATACCAATGTTTGCTACTTTTCTAGCTCTGGCGCTAAAAGTTGAACTCTCACTACTTGGATTACCATAAAGTGAAACTAGTAAAGCGCCAGAGACGTTAAAGCGCTCGGTCATAGTTGCTGACATTTCAGCATTTAGGTTGAATGAATCCCTGGTTAATCCCTGAAGCTTTTTGCCGACCCACTTAGTCGGAATAATGAAGGCGGGAAGCAGTAATAACGAAACCAGAGTGATCTGCCAGGAGAGAATTAACATCGTTACAGTTACCAGAATCAAACTTAGAACATTACTGATTAGCCCAGAAAGGGTTGAGGTGAAGGCCTGCTGAGCCCCAATGACATCAGAGTTGATTCTTGAGATCAAAGCTCCGGTTTGAGTACGTGTAAAGAAAGCAATTGATTGCTTTTGAATATGGGTGAAGACTTGCGAGCGAAGGTCAAATATCAGTCCTTCACCAATTCTTGCTGAAAACCATCTACCAATCATGTTAAAGAGGGCATCGAGAATTGCGATGAAGGCAACCAAAAGTGCTATCTGAGTAACCAAGGCAGAATTGCCTGGTATGACGCCATCATCTATTAGATTTCTAAGAAGTAGTGGAGTAGTGACAATTAAGAATGCATCGATAACTACTGTTATTAAAAAGAAAATTAAGAAGGTCTTATAAGGAAGAGCGAATCCAAAGATTCTCTTTACAGTTCCTGGTTTTAATTTCTGGTTCTTAACTGAAGAATCGGCTGTGAAGGAACGAAAAGACATCCAAACTGCCATTTGGGACATATCTCTACCCTAGACCAGAATCGCGAAGGAGAGGAACGAACTAGACAGTAAAGCCAATTGCGCGAAGCTGTTCACGCCCATCATCGGTGATTTTATCTGGTCCCCATGGTGGCATCCATACCCAATTAATCTTTACATCAGTGACTAGATCTTGAAGCACTGATTTAGTTTGATCCTCAATCACATCTTGTAATGGACAAGCTGCAGAGGTAAGGGTCATATCAAGTACTGCGACATTTGAATCATCGATAGAGACATCGTAGACAAGTCCTAGATCAATTACATTGATTCCTAGCTCTGGGTCAATAACATCCTTCATTGCCTCTGTTACATCATCTCTCGATGCGCTCATCATCTACTTCCCTTCGCTACTTGTTGCCTGAAGTATTGCATCTTTTGTTGCCATCCATCCCAATAGAGCGCATTTTACTCTAGCTGGAAACTTAGAAACTCCAGCAAAAGCTACGCCATCTCCGATTAGCTCTTCATTGCCAGAATCTGTTCCTTTGCTTAAGACCATGCCCTGGAATGAATCGATAATCTCTAGGACCTCAGCGATTTCTTTGCCCATCACTAAATCCGATACTACTGAAGTGCTAGCTTGCGAGATTGAGCAGCCAATTCCCTCCCAACTAACGTCTATCACCTTCTTGCCATCAGTATGCAGATTTAAAGTAATCTCATCGCCACATGAGGTGTTTATATGTTGAACTTGAATTGTTGGATTTGGTTTTAACGCCTTATTAAGAGGGCGCTTATAGTGCTCCAAAATAACTTCTTGATAAAGAGAATCTAGTTCCATTATCGGCTCTCGAAGTACTTTCTTGCGCGCTCCACTCCATCAATTAAAGCTTCAATTTCCTCAAAGTCGTTATATAGATAGAAAGAAGCTCGCGTGGTAGCAACAGTCTTAAAGCGTCTCATTAGCGGCCATGCGCAGTGATGACCAGTTCTTACTGCAATCCCATATTGATCAAGGGCTTGGCCAAGATCATGTGGATGCACTCCCTCGACAGCAAAGGAGACTACTCCCCCGCGCATCTCTAAATCTTTTGGTCCAATTACTGAAAGTCCTTTAATGCCCTGCAAGCCATCAAGGGCTACCTTAGTTAACTCAACTTCATGAGCGTGAATTTCATCAAGACCAATGGCGTTTAGATAATCAACTGCTGCTCCAAGTCCAATTGCTTGCGCCATATTTGGCACACCAGCTTCAAAGCGTTTAGGAGCGTCAAGATATGTCGCTCTCTCCATTGTTACAGTTTCAATCATTGATCCACCGGTTAGAAAGGGTGGCATTTCATCTAGCAAGCTTTTTTTGCCCCAAAGGATTCCAACCCCGGTTGGGCCAAGCATCTTGTGGCCAGAGAAGGCAATAAAATCAACATTCAAAGCTTTTACATCTACTTTGTAATGAGGAACAGATTGACAGGCATCAAGAACAAATAGGGCGCCAACACTATGTGCTTTTGCTGTTACTTGATCTAGAGGAACTATAGTTCCAAGCACATTTGATTGATGAGTAAGGGCAACAACTTTAGTTCTCTCATTAATTAGCTCATCCATATCAGATAGATCTAATCGACCATTATCGCTTACCTTAAACCAAACTAACTCAGCTCCGGTTCGAGCAGATAGCTCCTGCCATGGAATTAAATTGGCATGGTGCTCCATCTCAGAAACAACAATTCGATCTCCTGGCTTAATATGAAACTTAGAGCCTGCCCTGGCATTTCCAAGGGAATATGCAATTGCATTAATGCTCTCGGTTGCTGACTTTGTGAAGATAACCTCATCGATATCTGCATTAATGAAGGCAGCAACTTTTGCTCTGGCTCCTTCATAGAGCTCAGTTGCCTCCTCTGCTAATTGATGAGCACCTCTATGAACTGCAGCATTGTGGTTCTCATAGAAATCTCGCTCAGCAGCCATAACCGAGTTTGGCTTCTGTGAGGTTGCTCCACTATCTAAATAGATAAGGCGATTGGTGCCACGAATCTCTCGCTTAAGGATAGGAAAGTCCGCCCTTATCGCTGAGAGGTTTAATTTAGACACAAGTTATCGCCTACGCCTTGGCGTATTGCGCATAGCCCTTCTCTTCTAGTCGATCAGCAAGTTCAGGCCCACCCTCTTCAACGATCTTTCCGCCAGCAAAGACGTGAACAAAGTCTGGCTTTATATAGCGAAGAATTCTGGTGTAGTGAGTAATTAACATGATGCCAAGGTTCTGCTCGCTCTTTACGCGATTAACTCCCTCAGAGACAATTCTTAGCGCGTCAACATCAAGACCGGAATCAGTCTCATCCAAGATTGCAATCTTTGGCTTAAGTAGCTCCATCTGCAAAATCTCATGGCGCTTCTTCTCTCCACCAGAGAATCCCTCATTAACGCTGCGCTCTGAAAAAGCGGGA
>JAURJF010000118.1 GCA_030832365.1 Candidatus Nanopelagicales bacterium | reverse complement strand
ATGAAGCTAGTGAAGTTTTTCCCTGCTCACCCTGGGCGACGCGAAGACTTCTACAACAAGGCCCGTGAGATAAGAAACCTTCGAAATGTTATTGCCCATCATGGGCCGATTCTCCGCCGAGATTTATTCCGTGATCACGCATATCTACATGAACTAACAGCGCTATTAGACCCAGAGCTAGCTAATGAAGTAAAAAGAAAGTCGCGCGTTCTGGATTTACTCCTGAACGCGCGATTAGTTGGTAGCGGAGGCGGGATTTGAACCCACGACACAGCGATTATGAGCCGCTTGCTCTACCAAGCTGAGCTACCCCGCCAAGAGTTTCTTGCTTTACTGCGAGCCCCCCATCGGAATCGAACCGATGACCTTTTCCTTACCATGGAAACGCTCTACCGACTGAGCTAGGGGGGCCAATTAGAAAAGCGAGGCTTAAGAATACCTGATTCTAAAGCTCACTTAATTCGCTGGATCTAGCACGATTTTGCCGACAGTTTTGCGTGCCAACATATCGCGATGAGCATCAGCGGCCTTTGATAGCGGATAAGTACTTCCGATAACTGGCTTTAATTTTCCGC
>JAURJF010000117.1 GCA_030832365.1 Candidatus Nanopelagicales bacterium | reverse complement strand
AAGTAAATGGAAAATTTATAGAGCAAGTCATTAGACCTACTGGGTTAATTGATCCACCAGTTGAAATCAAACCAGCGAAAAATCAAGTTGATGATTTAATGCATGAGTGCATGAAAACTGTAGAAAAAAATTATAGAGTACTAGCGACTACTTTAACCAAAAAAATGGCTGAAGATTTAACTGAATATCTTCATGAGAATGGAATAAGAGTCAGATACTTGCACTCAGATATTGATACTCTTGAAAGAATAGAAATAATGAGGGACTTAAGGTTAGGTGTTTTTGATGTTTTGGTAGGTATTAACTTACTAAGAGAAGGATTGGACATACCAGAATGTGCTTTAGTTGCAATACTCGATGCTGATAAAGAGGGATTTCTAAGATCAGAAACATCTCTAATTCAAACCATTGGAAGAGCTGCCAGAAATATTGATGGAAGAGTAATTCTTTACGCTGATAAAGAAACAAAAAGTATAAAGAATGCAATCAAAGAAACGGACAGAAGAAGAGCAATTCAACTAGCTTATAATAAAAAACACAATATCGATGCTACTACGATTAAAAAAGAAATTGGGGA
>JAURJF010000116.1 GCA_030832365.1 Candidatus Nanopelagicales bacterium | reverse complement strand
ATATCACTTACTAGAAACTCTGCATCCCAAGGAGCGATTAGAAAGTCAAAGTTAAATATCTGATGGAGTTCATCACTTCTTACATAGCGCATTGCCCTGGAGCTGGGATGAACCCATGCTTCAGCAACGCTCATTCTCTGGCCTGAATAGGAATCAAGTATTTTTCGCCAACTGCGATAAATCTCATGTACTCCCTCTTTATCAAAGAATGGAACATCGGCAAGAAGTGATTCGCGCTCGAATCTATCCATATCACTAACATCAAGGCGAAGAGCTCGAGTCAAACCTTCTGGATCTCTATGATCCTTAAAGATCTCCTCTTTAACTAGGCCATGAGCAACATCAATTCGAAATCCATCAACGCCCTTATCAAGCCAGAATCGAAGCGTCTTTTCAAAGTCTTCTTTTACTTCATTGTTTTCCCAATTTAAATCGGCTTGAGTTGAGTCAAATAGATGTAGATACCACTGACCAGGCTTGCCATCTGCCTCGATAACTCTGCTCCAGGCAGGACCTCCAAATATTGAGCACCAATTATTTGGCTGGATCTCACCACTTTCACCTCGTCCATCATAAAAGTGAAAACGCGAGCGTTCTAAAGATCCAGGTAGAGACTTAAGAGCTGCCTTAAACC
>JAURJF010000115.1 GCA_030832365.1 Candidatus Nanopelagicales bacterium | reverse complement strand
CTTAGTCTTGGTAGGCAGTTACCCCACCAACAAACTAATCGGACGCAAACCTATCTCAAAGTGTAAGCCGAAGCCTACTTTAACAACAATGCTCCAAGGAGCCCGCTGCATTATTTGGTATTAGCACTGGTTTCCCAATGTTGTCCCAATCTCTGAGGCAAGTTATTTACGCGTTACTCACCCGTTCGCCAGTTTACTTATTATCCGAAGACAATGTTCTCCTTGACTTGCATGTATCAAGCACGCCGCCAGCGTTCGTCCTGAGCCAGGATCAAACTCTCAATTGTATATTTTAAGTTTGTTTGGTGCCGAAGCACCAAGTTGTCTAACTGCAGGATTAAAAGACAAAGGTTCTACATAGATAAATTTTCAAATAACTTTCTTTGTGTTTTTTTCGACACAAAAGCCCGGTAAATTATAACGCTTTATATGAATTACCAACTAAAATAATAAAAAAAGATTATTTTATTTTTCTTAGAGTAAAATACCGGCTATCGTTGCGGTCAACCAAGATGCAATTGCTCCTCCAAACATCGCTTTAGTTACCAGCTTTGCAAGGTCTTTTTTTCTATCAGGAGCCATTGCTCCAATTCCGCCTAATTGAATACCTATAGAAGCAAAGTTGGAGAAACCGCATAAAGCATAA
>JAURJF010000114.1 GCA_030832365.1 Candidatus Nanopelagicales bacterium | reverse complement strand
TGAAGGACCATTTCATGGTAGGCCTCAGGATCCCCTAGACCATAGATCGACGACACCGTCGCCACAATAATGACGTCATCACGTTCGAGTAGTGCCTTCGTCGCCGACAAGCGCATTTGCTCGATGTGATCATTAATCGAGGCATCTTTCTCGATAAAAGTATCACTGGATGGAACATACGCTTCTGGTTGGTAATAGTCGTAATAAGAGACAAAGTATTCGACCGCGTTATTTGGAAAGAATTCTTTAAACTCCCCGTATAACTGAGCTGCCAACGTTTTGTTATGAGCCATGACGATAGTCGGACGTTTGATCGCCTCGATCACCTTAGCGACGGTGAAGGTTTTCCCGGAACCTGTCACCCCCAACAGGGTTTGATGCGCTAATCCAGCCTGCACCCCCTCGATCAGGGTTTGAATTGCTGTCGGCTGATCGCCGGCCGGCTCATAGTCTGAAACAACTTGAAACGGGTGAGACTGGTCGTGGGTCATGGAGTCATCACATGCATCGCAAGTTGAATCGCGATCAATGCCACCATCCAACTCGAGAGAATCCGAATCCCGATTGGTGTCTGCGTTGGCAACCACAGTTGGATCTGCTTAAACAAACCACCAAAGAAGCTCGCTCCAAACAACATAGAGACAGAAGCAACAATTCGAATCAATTGATCACCAGACAG
>JAURJF010000113.1 GCA_030832365.1 Candidatus Nanopelagicales bacterium | reverse complement strand
ATAAGCCTCAACAGATCCTAAGCCATAGATACACGATACACTTGAAACAATTATTACATCATCTCTTTCGAGAAGAGACCTTGTTGCTGAGTGTCTCATTCGATCTATTTGTTCATTAATCGATGCTTCTTTCTCAATATAAGTATCAGATCTTGGAACGTATGCTTCAGGAGTATAATAATCATAGTAGGACACAAAATATTCCACTGCATTCTCTGGAAAAAAAGATTTCATTTCCCCGTAAAGTTGAGCTGCAAGTGTTTTATTTGGAGCAAGTATCAGTGCTGGTCGATTGGTTTCCTGAATTACTTTTGCCATCGTAAAAGTTTTTCCTGAACCCGTAACACCCAATAAAACCTGACTTAATTGATTTTTTTTAGCTCCTTCGACTAACTTTTTAATTGCATCTGGTTGATCACCTGCAGGCTTGAAATCTGATGCAAATTCAAACTTTTTACCGCCTTCAAGTTTATGATGAATTTGAGGATTTTTACTTTGAACTTCAGTAATTAAATCTTGATAAGTATTCTGCATTATTTATAAACCTATTCGAATTAATTTTTATTTCAATGAGCATAATTTCAAACAGTTTAAAAAGAATAAAACCATCTCCAACAATTGCTGTAACACAAAAAGCTAGAGAATTAAGAGCAGCAGGAAAAGATGTTATAGGTTTAGGAGCGGGTGAGCCAGATTTTGATACT
>JAURJF010000112.1 GCA_030832365.1 Candidatus Nanopelagicales bacterium | reverse complement strand
TCTTGATCCAATATTTAATGTAGATAGAAGTTTTACAGGAGTTCCTTTTTCAAAGTAATCTACAAGATTTGAGTCAGTAAAAAAAGATTTATATTCCTCATATGATTTATTCGATAGCTCCTGTAGAAATTCCTGATTTGGTATTTTTACTTTTAATTTATTTCCAGATTCATTGATAAATGCTACCGAACCAAGTTTAATATTTTCAAACCCAAGATATGCTGTTGAATACTTGTCTGAGATTACTTCGCCTTGTTCTGTATATCTTATTTGGGATGATACGGTGCCCTTTGGTTGTGCAGAAATTGAATTGTAAGTAGGTCCCCCTCCTCTGCTGATAGTTCCTCCTCTTCCATGAAAAAATGTAACATTAATATTATTAGCTATACCAACTTTAAATAAATTAATTTGTGCTTTGTAAACATTCCATTGTGAAGATATTATTCCACCATCTTTATTTGAATCGGAATAGCCAAGCATAACTTCTTGATTATTATTTTTAAATTTTTCTATGAAGGATTTGTACTGTCTATTTAGAAATAGTTTTTCCAAAATTATATGAGATTTTTGCAATTCCTCAATTTCCTCAATCAAAGGCGTTATTGGAGGAATATTCTCTTTAGGAATATGCTTTTTACATAAATTGAAAAAATTTAATACATCTCCTTCTGAACTTGTCATTGAGAGAATTAATGAATTAAATAC
>JAURJF010000111.1 GCA_030832365.1 Candidatus Nanopelagicales bacterium | reverse complement strand
AAAAGCGAAAAGGCTTGTTGAACATAAGAAAGATGTTGTTATCTTGTTAGATTCTATTACTAGATTGGGTAGAGCTTATAATTCAGTTCAACCGGCTTCAGGAAAAATTCTCTCTGGCGGCGTGGACTCAAATGCACTTGAAAGACCAAAAAGATTTTTTGGTGCTGCAAGGAACTTAGAAGAAGGCGGTAGTCTAACTATTATTGCTACTGCTCTAGTTGAAACTGGTTCTAAGATGGATGAAGTGATCTATGAAGAGTTCAAGGGAACAGGCAACATGGAGATTCATTTAGAAAGAAAAATTGCTGAAAAAAGGATATATCCTGCTATCAACATTAGGCGCTCAGGTACCAGAAGAGAGGACCTTCTTACCAGCCCTGAAGAGTTACAGAGAATGTTTATCCTTAGAAAGATTCTCGATGACATGGAAGACTCTCAAGCAATTGAATTCTTAATTGAGAGGTTAAAATCATCCAAAACAAATGATGAGTTCTTTAGCGCCATGAAAAGTGGCAACGGAAATGGAAAGAAAAAATAATTAATTTAATTTACTGCTAGCGCTGCTTTAATCATTTCCTCATCGTGAGGAGAATCTGCCAAGACGCAATTTCTAAAACCAAATTTTATAGATAATTCTTTTACCCTCTTTGAGGCAACAATTAACGTAATATTCTGGATTGTATTCACTGGCAACTCCTGCATTAGCACTTCTAAACTTTGCTGGGTATAGATTAAAAC
>JAURJF010000110.1 GCA_030832365.1 Candidatus Nanopelagicales bacterium | reverse complement strand
TTCAATTTGAAGAAGAATATTATCTAGTAATTTATCAAGGTTCGTTTTTTTAACAGCTGAAATTTCAGTTTCTAAGACATCCCCGCTATAGCTTTCGACAACTACCTCATGGCTTAGCAAATCATTTCGAACGATATTAGGATCGACATCGGGTAAATCCATTTTATTAATTGCAAGAATAATAGGAACTTTTGCTGCCTTTGCATGAGAAATGGCTTCAATTGTTTGAGGTTTCACACTGTCATTGGCAGCCACTACTAGAACAACCACATCCGTTAAGTTAGCGCCCCGAGATCGAATATTGGAGAATGCGGCATGACCGGGAGTATCAAGGAAAGTAATAGGGTTGTTTTTATGTTGAATTTGGTAAGCGCCGATGTGCTGTGTAATTCCCCCTGACTCGCCGGCAGTTACATTAGTATTTCTTAATGCATCTAAAAGGGAAGTTTTTCCATGATCAACATGGCCCATCACTGTGACAATCGGAGGTCGAGCCTTGATATCTGAATTTGTCGATTTTTGATAATTTGCAATTTCATCTTTTAAACTAATTGCTTCTTCTCTTTTGGGAGTATGGCCAAATTCTGTAACAATCAACTCGGCAGTATCGCCGTCAATATATTGATTGGCCGTTGCCATAACTCCGCTTTTCATCAACGCCTTCACAACGTCACCTGTTTTTTCGGACATACGGCTGGCTAATTCCTGAATAGAAATTTTAACAGGAATTACAACTTCACGGACAATTTTTTGTGAACT
>JAURJF010000010.1 GCA_030832365.1 Candidatus Nanopelagicales bacterium | reverse complement strand
GTCAATGGTATGTAATTGATGCAGCTGACGTTGTCCTTGGTCGCCTTGCTAGCCATGCCGCTGTCTTGCTTCGCGGAAAACATAAACCAACATTTGCTCCTCATATGGATATGGGAGATTTTGTAATCGTAATTAATGCCGAGAAGATTGTTTTAACTGGATCAAAGATGGCCAACAAAATGGCTTATCAGCACTCCCAATATCCAGGCGGTTTAACTGAGCGCAGCTATGAACAATTAATGGAGAAGTTCCCAACTCGCGCCGTTGAAAAGGCAATTAAGGGAATGCTTCCTAAGAACTCTATGGGCAAGCAGATGGCCTCTAAGCTAAAAGTTTATGCTGGCGCTGAACATCCTCATGGATCACAAGGACCAATTCCATATGTATTTACCCAGATCGATCAGATGAAGGTTGGTAAGTAAAAGATGAGCGAAAAAGAAGAGAACGTAACCACCTTTAGCTCTGCAACACCTGCTGCTGCAACCAACCGCGCTGCTGTAATTGCAGCTGGCGCAGGTATCGGTCGTCGTAAGGAAGCAGTTGCTCGCGTTCGACTAACCCCAGGAACTGGTCGCTGGATTGTTAATAATAAGAATTTAGAAGTTTATTTCCCAAATAAAGTTCACCAACAGGCTGTTTCTGAGCCACTTCGCACCGTTGGCGCTGAAGGCAAATACGATGTTATTGCCCGTATTGATGGCGGCGGAATTTCAGGTCAAGCAGGAGCGCTTCGCTTAGGCGTTGCAAGAGCCCTAAATGAGATTGATACTGATGCAAATCGCCCAGCTTTAAAGAAGGCAAAATTCCTAACCCGTGATGCTCGCGTAATTGAACGCAAGAAATATGGTCTAAAGAAAGCACGTAAGCGTTCTCAATACAGCAAGCGTTAATTAGCAAAGAAGGAAAAATGGCGCTCTTTGGCACCGATGGTGTCCGAGGCGTTGCTGGCGTTGATCTCACTGCAGATCTAGCTTTTAATCTCTCAACTGCTGCCGCATCAGTTCTGGCAGATCTTGGTGAGTTTGCCGGCCATCGCCCAACTGCAATTGTTGGCCAGGATTCAAGAGCCTCTGGCCAGTATTTAGAGGAGGCAATCTGCCGCGGGTTATCAAGTGCTGGTATTGATGTTTATCGAGTTGGGATTCTTCCAACCCCTGCTATCTCATTTCTTGTTAAAGATCGAGGGGCAGATCTTGGGGTGATGATTAGCGCCTCTCATAACCCAGCAAGTGATAACGGAATTAAGTTCTTTGATCGAACTGGCTCAAAGCTAGCTGATCAAATTGAAGCAAAGATTGAGAGCGTATTAGGGCAGATAGTAGAGAGCTCTAATGGAGCAGGGAGTGTAATTGAAGATTTGGGCGCTAAAGAGAGTTATATCCAAAATCTTTTAAAGAGCCTTGATGGCAATTTAAGTGGGCTAAAAGTAGTTGTTGATTGCGCCAATGGAGCTGCCTCTTTTGTAGCACCTGAACTTCTTAAAAGAGCTGGAGCTGAGGTTATTGCCATATCAGCATCTCCAAATGGTTTAAATATTAACGATAACTGCGGTTCGACTCATCTAGAGAACTTGATTGCAAGAGTTAAAGGTGAGGGGGCAGATATTGGAATTGCTCATGATGGCGATGCAGATCGAGTCCTAGCTATTGATGATAAAGGATCAGTTATCGATGGTGATTTCATATTAGGAATTCTTGCTCAAGATATGGAGCTACCAACAAAGACTGTTGTGGGAACTGTTATGACAAATCTAGGGCTGATTAAAGCTCTAGAAGAAAAAGGTATTAAATTTATTGCAACAGCTGTTGGTGACCGCTATGTCTTAGAGGAGATGCTAGCTGGAGGCCATCTTCTAGGAGGAGAGCAATCAGGCCATATCATCATGAGCAAGTATGCAAATACTGGTGATGGCTTATTAACAGCCTTGCAACTAATTTCAAAACTTAAGAAGAGTGGCAAGAGCGCTAGTGAGTTAGCCTCTTTTATGAAGCGTTATCCGCAAGTTCTTATCAATGTCTCAGGAGTAGCTAAAGAAAAATTGTCATCAAATCAAGTGATTTCAAAAGCGGTAGTTGATGTGCAGCAAAAATTGGGAGATAAGGGTCGAGTTCTGCTTCGCGCCTCAGGCACTGAAGCCCTAATTAGAGTGATGATTGAGGCCCAAGAACTATCTCTTGCCCAAGAATTAGCCTCAGAACTGGCAACGCTAGTAAAATCTGAACTCTCACTTTAAGGGAGCAAATTTAGATGTGTGGAATCATCGGTTATACCGGAGGCTCTCCTGCTCTTTCAATGGTGATTGAATCCCTTCGAAAGTTGGAATACCGGGGCTATGACTCAGCTGGTATTGCGCTAACTAGTAAAGCGGGCGAGAAATTAATTGTGGCTAAGCGCGCTGGAAAGTTAAGTAATTTGGAGAGCGCGCTAACTTCAGATCATGCTGATTCTCTAAGTGGAATTGGCCATACTCGCTGGGCAACCCATGGTGGACCAACCGATGAAAATGCCCATCCACATATCTCAAGAGATGGAAAAGTTGCTGTTATTCATAACGGAATTATTGAAAATTACATAGAACTAAAAGCGGAGCTAGAAAAGCGTGGCCATAAATTCTCATCCCAAACCGATACTGAATCTGTTGCACATCTATTAAGTGATGAGTTTAATTTGAGTAAAGATTTAGCAGATGCGATGCGCAAGGTTTGCAAGCGACTTCGTGGTTCATTTACTCTCCTTGCAATTTCATCTGATAGCCCTGAGGTAATAGTTGGGGCAAGGCGTAATTCACCCCTAGTTGTAGGACTTGGTAAAGGTGAGAACTTTCTAGCATCTGATGTCTCTGCATTTATTGCTCACACTAAGAGCGCTTTAGAGTTAGGTCAAGATCAAGTAGTGCAGGTGAGTCCTGATTCCGTTGTAGTTACAGATTTAGATGGCAGGCAGGTAAGTGCGAAGCCTTTTGAAATTACCTGGGATGCAAAGGCGGCAGAGCGCGGGGGATATACCCACTTTATGCTCAAGGAGATCTTCGAGCAGCCAAAGGCAATATCTGAAACCCTACTTGGAAGATTTAGTGATGACTCAAAAGTTATCTGCAGTGAGCTTGCAAGCCTTAATCTAGATATTGATCGAATTTTGATTTTAGCCTGTGGCACTGCCTATCACGCGGGGCTAATTGGAAAATATGCCATTGAGCAATGGGCAAAGATTGCTGTTGATGTTGAACTTGCCTCTGAGTTTAGATATCGAAAACCTTTTCTCACTGCTAAAACATTAGTAATAACAATCTCTCAATCTGGCGAGACTATGGATACATTGATGGCTGCTCGCCATGCCAAAGAACTTGGCGCTGCAACGCTATCTATCTGCAACACAATGGGATCATCAATTGCTAGAGAATCTGATGCAGTCTTTTATACCCATGCAGGTCCTGAGATTGCAGTCGCATCAACTAAGGCGCTACTGACACAGATTGTGGCTCTTAAAGTAATTGCTCTTTATTTGGCGCAGAATAATAAGAGCTTAAGTAGCGCGCAGATTGCAAGGATCATTACTGAGTTACTAGCGCTGCCAAATAAAGTTGAGGAGATATTGGAAACCGTTGAACCACTTCGCGAGATGACTAGAGGTTTTAAAGATGCAACTTCAGTTCTCTTTCTTGGAAGGAATGTGGGATATCCAGCTGCGCTGGAGGGCGCCCTTAAACTAAAAGAGCTGGCATATATGCATGCTGAGGGTTTTGCCGGCGGAGAGCTTAAACATGGACCGATTGCTCTCATTGAAGAGGGAACTGCCGTTATTGCAATCTTGCCTCCTTCATCTAGCGCGATATCAGAAAAGATGCTGAGTAATATTCAGGAAGTTAGAGCCCGCGGAGCAAATGTGATTGCTATAGCAGATGCTTCAACCCCTCTTGATCTAAAACATGTTATTAGAATTCCAAGCTGTGATGAACTATTGCAATCAATACTTGCAATCGTTCCTTTGCAGGTCTTTGCCTATGAAATGGCTGTGGCTCGAGGAAATGATGTCGATCAGCCAAGAAACCTAGCTAAATCGGTGACAGTGGAATGAGTGGTCCTAGTAGCCTCTTTGATGATGTAGTTGATCAAAGAATTGAGATCCGTCGCCGGGAGATGAATATCGCCCTTACTTGGTGTGCGATACTACTTCTTGGCTTTGTTTTAGTGACTCTTGATGTCATAAACAAGGGCCTGTTATATAGATTTGATCAATTCGTTGCAGATTTAAACCGCCCTAAGCTATCTGGATTTACTAACTTTCTAGTTCTTCGAATCGATGACCTAGGTCTTAGATGGATTACCGCTCTTATCCTTTTAGTGGCTGCAGGTTTAATTAGTAGAAGGTTTAAATCCTTTAGACCGCTAAATCTAGCTTTTCTATCGTTAGTATTTTTAAATATCTTTGTTGGTGCTTCTAAGATTTTCTTTGGAAGATGCAAGGCAAAAGAAGATTTTGATCTCTGTATGTTTGGCGATGGGATGGCATATCCCAGTGGCCATATTTCAAATGCGCTAGTTACATGGGGACTCTTTGCCTACATCATCTTTCGATATACCCATAGAGCTCCTTTTGAGGGCTTGAAGCTCTATTGGTTGGTAGCTGTTATAACTATTGCAGTAGGAGCTGTTTCCCTTCTTCGCAATACTCACTGGTTCACCGATCTTCTTGGCGGAATGTTTCTAGGTGGGGCTATTTTGGTTTTAGTAGTTGCAATTGATCGCTTTATTCCCTCTACTCGCCAGCCCTCATAGGTATTTAAGTAAAAGTAGCGATTAACTATGGAAAATAGAGCAGAGGTACTTATAGATCTTGGAGCTATTAGAGAAAACATCAAATACCTAATGGCCAAAAGTGGTAAGCCAGCGCTTGCTGTAGTCAAAGCAGATGGTTATGGCCATGGCCTACTTCCAGTGGCTAAGAGCGCCCTTAGCGCTGGCGCTAGCTGGCTAGGAGTTGCGCTACTTGAAGAAGCAAGAGCCTTAAGACAGGGCGGGATAAGCGCGCCGATTATTGCTTGGTTAACTCCGATCACAGATGATTTCAAATCTGCCATAAATGAAGATATAGATATTGCAATTCCATCTCTTGCTCACCTTGAAGCGATAACTAGCGCTGCAAGATCTTTAGGAAAGTGCGCCAGGGTTCATCTAGAAGTTGATACTGGAATGTCTCGCGGCGGAGCGCTTAATGAGTGGAGTGAATTGGTAAGCAGCGCCAAGACTTATCAAGACTCTGGGCTAATTAAAGTTATTGGTATTTGGTCGCACTTTGCAAGAGCTGATGAGGCAGGACATGAATTTAACAAGAAGCAATTAGAGAACTTTAAAAGCTCAGTAGCAGAAGCAGAGAGCGTTGGGATTACTCCTGAAATAATTCACTTAAGTAATTCTGCAGCTGCAATAAATGATGTTGATTCACATTTTGATCTACTTCGCTTAGGTATTGCAATTTATGGGCTATCACCAGATTTTTCACATATGGGAAGTTCTGAAAAACTAAATTTAAAACCTGCAATGAGTATCCGTGCCAGAATTCATTTAGTTAAAGATATCCCAGCAGGCTCTCAGGTTGGTTATGGCGGAAGTGCTATAACAAAAGTTGATACCAAGCTTGGAGTAATTGCAATGGGCTACTCTGATGGAATTCCAAGAAATGCAAATAGCAGCGCTGGAGTACTGATAGGTAATAAGCGAGCGCCAATCATCGGGCGAGTATCAATGGATCAATTTGTCGTGGATTTAGGCAGAGATAGCTCAGCAAAGGCTGGAGATTGGGCATACATTATTGGAAGTAATCCTTCTGATAGTTATACTTCGGCAAGTTCTTACACCGCCGATTCGTGGGCTAGCGCTAGCGCAACGATCAATTATGAGATCGTTACGCGAATAGCAGCTAGAGTAAAGCGAATCTATCAAGGCTAAAGGAGGGCGCATGACAGAAGGCGTTGTGCTCTCTGTTAATGATCTCTCGGTTAATTTTGGCGGCCTTAAAGCTCTCAATGGCGTCAACTTTGAATTAAGAAAGGGCGAAGTCCTAGGACTTATCGGCCCTAACGGCGCTGGAAAAACTACAGTCTTTAATGCTCTCTGCGGAATTGTCACACCAGATTCTGGCTCTCTTTCTTTAAATGGCAAGGAAATTAAATGGCCTAAGCCTTATAAATTGGCAAAGCTAAAAATTGCTAGAACTCTGCAAGGCGTTGGTCTCTTTCCAGATTTAACTGTCTATGACAATGTGATGATTGGGGCTAGTAAGTTTGCTGAATCAGGTTTAATGCGCGCTGCCTTTGGAACAAACCATAAAGATGAAAAGCGGTTAAAGGAGCGAGCGCAAGCAGCGCTTGAGCGAGTCTATGTCGGAGCAGTTGCTGATCGAAGAGCAGACACTCTTGCCTATCCTGATACTAAGCGAGTTTCAATCGCTAGAGCTCTAGTAGCAGAGCCAGAGATCTTATTACTCGATGAACCTGCAGGAGGACTAGGCCCTCAGGATATTGAATGGCTCAATAGCCTTATAAATAATCTCAAATCTCGCACCTCCATAATTATCGTTGAGCATCATATGGATGTTGTGATGTCAGTCTGTGATCGAATCTATGTTTTAAACTTTGGAGAAATCATTGCATCTGGAACTCCAGCAGAGGTTAGAGATAATGAAGCAGTTATCCAGGCATATCTTGGAACTAAGTCAAAGGCCAAGTCATGAGTGGATTGGTAGTTAATAGACTTAGCGTCTCCCACGGAGCAATTGAGGCTCTTCGCGCAGTCTCATTTAGCGTTGAAGTTGGCCAACTTGCAGCAGTTATTGGTTCAAATGGCGCTGGAAAGACAACACTGCTTCGCGCGCTCTCTGGGTTAAATAATCAAACTTCAGGAAGCGCGCAGTGGAATGAACGAGAAATCCTTGGCGCAAGACCTGATGCGCTAGTAAGAAGAGGTATTAGCCATGTCTCTGAAGGCAAATCTGTAATTGCAGAGCTAAGCGTCAAAGAAAACCTGATTTTAGGTGGAATTTGGCGGAGCAATAAGAGCGATACCAGCGCAGCAATTGCTGAGGTTGTAGAGCTCTTTCCGGTTTTAGGTCAGAGAATGAGCCAGAGCGCTGATTCTCTCTCAGGCGGCGAGCGGCAGATGCTCGCAATTGGCAGAGCTTTAGTTTCAAGACCAAAATTGTTATTGCTAGATGAACCATCACTTGGACTTGCGCCACTTGTCATTGAACAGATATTTGCAACGATTGATCAACTTCGAAGAAAACTTGGTTTAACTGTTGTTTTGGTAGAGCAGAATGCAATGAGCGCGCTAGAGATTGCTGATATCGGAATCATTATTAACCTTGGTGAAGTGGTTGCCTCAGGCAGAGCCAGTGAGCTAATTGATGATCCCGCCCTACGAGCTGCTTACTTGGGGTACTGATGCAAAAAGTAATTGAGACTCTATTAATAGGACTATCAACAGGATCTATCTATGCCCTTATGTCTTTAGCGCTTGTCTTGGTCTGGAGATCAACAAGAGTTGTTAACTTTGCTCAGGCAGGACAGGCAATGCTCTCTACCTATATTGGCTTTGAGATCGCATCTAGATCTGAGATTTTCTGGCTAGGGCTGGTCTTTGCAATTGCAGCAGGAGCGCTAGTTGGAGCAGGTGTTGATTACTTCTTTATGCGCGTGCTCTTTAAGCATGCAACCTCTGGACCTGCAGCTGTTGTAGCGCCAGTCATTGCCACCCTAGGTTTACTTGGACTTATCAGAAGTATTGTGGGGCTAACTTGGGGCGGAGAATTTAAATCTATTGAAGCGCCAGCCTCAACTGATGGCTTTAGCGTTGGAGATGGCACAATTCCATTTTCAGATCTAGATGTTTTAATCATTGCAACAGTTTCAATAATTCTTATTGCAGTTGCCTATATTTTCCAGCGCACCAACTTAGGTCTTGCCCTTAGGGCCTCAGCCTATGCCCCTGAAATTGCTCAATTAGCTGGCATTAGAACTGCTCGAACAAGAACTATCGGATGGTCAATTGCAGGAGCAGTAGGAGGGGTTGCTGGAATGTTAGTTACTTCAAATAACTTCCTCTCTCCTTATTCATTAGATCTCTTACTTGTCTTTGGATTTATTGCAGCTGTCATTGGCGGTCTTGAAAGTATGGTCGGCTCTGTAATCGGAGCTCTTGTGCTTGGAATTGGCCTTACATTTATTTTGAACTATGTCGGAACTTCTCTAGTGTTTATTGGCGGCTTTAGCGTTCTGATTTTAGTTCTACTAATTAAGCCAGATGGAATCATGGCCAAAGGCAAGGCCCGCCGTGCGTAAGAAAATAGCTATCTTTATTCTCATTGGTTGGGCACTGCTAATCATTGGCGATCGCGTTGATGAACTGCGCGTCTATCAAGGAGCTCAGGTGGCGATGTACACCATCGCACTTGCTTCAATTGTTTTACTAACTGGTTACTCAGGACAAGTCTCACTAGGTAATGGCGCGATGATGGCTGTTGGTGGTTATGGCGCAGCTCTTACTTTAAATAATTTAGGTACTCCAATCTGGTTCGCATTCTTAATGGCAATTGTTACTGCATCACTATTTGGGGCGCTCCTTGGAGCAGCAGCTGCAAGAGTTTCGGGGCCTTATTTAGCAGGAACAACACTTGCGCTAGCTGTTGGTCTTCCAGCAATTGCTAATCAATTTGCTTTTCTTGGGGGAGAGCCAGGACTTTTCTTTGATGTTGGTTTTCCACCAGAGAGATTTGGTGATGAATTCACGCAATATAAATGGTTCTTCTGGATTGCATGCTTTATTGCTCTGATTGCTTTATTTATTACTTCAAATATTCTCTCATCGCGCTTTGGTCGCACCTGGAAAGCAATCCGCGGAAATTCTCTAGCTGCAGAGCTCTGCGGGGTTCACTCCTCGAGAATGAAGGTCCTGGCCTTCACTGTTAGCTCTGGCCTTGCAGGTCTTGCAGGAGCAGTTCTGGCGATGACTATTAGCCTTGTGGCCCCTGGGGCATATGGCCTGGCACTCTCATTTGCCCTGGTGACTGGGGCGGTTCTAGCTGGAATCTCAAGCCTTCCTGGGGTTGTCCTGGGAGCCCTAATTTTGGTCTTCATTCCTGAGATATCTGTGGCCCTTGCCGACAGGCTAGGTGATGCCGATAAACTAAATAACTATCTACCAGGTCTAATTGTGAGCGTATTGCTGATTCTCTCGGTGATATTTACCCCAAATGGACCAGGTGAGAATTTGCGTAAGCATCTACATAAGAAGCCTGCGCATTAATTGGTTACTAGCCAGTAACCAATTAGATTAATAGAGATGGACCATACCCTCGATGGAAGGAAAACAATGATCAGAAAGACTCGTATAAGGCGAACCTGGCTCGCTGCTGCGGTGATTGCCTCTGGCTCTCTCCTAGCAACAGCGCTTCCAGCAAACGCAGAGACGGGCGTTAGCGCAAGAGAGATCAAACTTGGAATCACTCTGCCTCTAACTGGAGCTGCATCGCCAGGCTATAGCAAGATCGGCAATGCGATGGATGCTTACTTCAAATATGTCAATGACAATGGCGGCGTCTATGGACGCAAAGTCACTCTCATTCAGAAAAATGATGAGTACTCACCACAGTTGTCGATTGCTAAGACAAATGAATTAATTTTGCGAGATAAAGTTTTCGCTCTAGTTGGCCCTCTTGGAACTGCAAACTTCACCGCAGTTCACAAATCTGTTGGCCTCGCTAAGCGCAGAGTCCCAAGCCTCTTCCTAAACACTGGCTTTAGCGGCTTTTCAAAAAAGAAGAGCTATCCAACATCATTTATGGTCCTTCCTTCCTATGCTATGGAAGCAAAGATCATCGCTCAATTCCTCAAAGAGAACCATGCTGGAAAGAAACTCGGCATTGTCTACCAAAACGATGAGTTCGGCATTGATGGTATGGGCGCCTTTAAGGCAGCTGGTACTAAGTTTGATGTAACAATTCCTTACACCTCGGGCTCACAGAGCTCCGCAACCGCGCAGACCTGGGTCTCCCAGCTTGCAGCAGGTGGAGCTGAAGTCGTAGTCATGTTTGGCGTAACTTCAGCAACAGGTGCTCTACTTGGAGTTTCTGCAGCAGCTAGATATGCACCGCAGTGGATTCTTGGATCAGTTGGTTCTGACCCAGTAACGCTACGAGCAATTGGTGTTCCGGTAGCTGTTCTAAATGGCGCACAGACTCCAGCTGGTAATCCATCACCAAATGACACTAGCGATGAGTATGTAAAGCAGTTCCAAGAGATCAATACCAAGTACAACACTGGTGTTGCATTTGATGACTATGTATTGCAGGGCATGAATATCGGTCTTTTGACCGTTCAAGCTCTAAGGGCTGCAGGTAAGAATTTAACTCGCAGAGGCCTAGTTCGTGCGATGGAGACAAAGGGATCAAAGTTTGCATCTGTTGCTTACTCACCTCTTGGTTTTTCAAGAACGAGCAATGTTGGCCATACCGGCTACTACATGGCAGTAATGGATGCCACAGGAGATAGAAAGCCATTTGGTGGAAAAGTCACGCTTTACACCACTGATAGCGGTTCTGGTCCAGTTGTGGTCTCTACCTTCAAACGTCCGGCAATGCCAGCGAAAGGATTACCAAGTAACTCATGAGAACCTTTAAATTCAAGCGTTCCTTAACGCTCGTAGCAGTTTCATCACTGCTCTCAATCACCGTTGTCTCTATTCCAACGGCAGCGCGCGCTGCAGATCCTGCTTGCACTACCGCAAACTTTGTAACAACTTGCCTCGGTGCAACATCAGATACTGCGCCATACATGCTGATGACTCCAGCAAATTTCAATGGAACTGTTTATCTATATTCACATGGATATCGTCCAAACGTTCCAGTGCCTGCGGGAATTCCTGGATATGGTGGCTACACAGTTACTAATACTCCAGAGCCAGCACCTGGTGGAAATGCCCAGATTATTGGGACACTTCTTGCTAAGGGATATGCAGTTATGGGATCTGGCTTTGCCCGTCAAGGCTGGAATGCAGATTCAGCAATTAAGACAAATGTTGAGTTAATCGGCGTCTTTAAGAAGCAATATCCAAAGACAACGAAGGTTGTTGCTTGGGGTAATTCACTTGGAGGCTTTATTACTCAGGCACTTGCTGATCAATATCCAGATCTAATTAGCGCAGCAGCGCCACTTTGTATGGCAAGTGATCTAACGCCACTTATGACAATGGCTGGAGATGCACTTTGGGGAATCAAGACTTTCTTTGATCCAACCATCAAAGGTGGAGGCTATAGCGCAGGAACAGCTGGATATGCCGAGGCAATGGGAGATCTAGTTAAGGTCTTTACAGCTATTGGAGCAATGTCAGCTGCAATTGCTGCAAATCCAGCAGCTCCAGCATGGCCAGCGACATCAAAGGTTCCAGATGCACTTAAAGCAGTTCCATCAAGAAGTGCGCTAGTTCTTATCGCTTTGATGTCAGGTGTTCCAATGCAATCGGCACACTTTGATTCAACTTCAGCGCCAGCAGGCATTCCAGCCTCAAACGCTCTCTCATTCCAGTTGGCTATCAATCCAGCCCTTGCTGCTCTAGAGAACCTTGCAAATGCTGCAGCTCTTGCAGTACTTGCAACTCATGATGTTGAGCAACAAGCAGGTGGAGCTATATTTGATAACACTGCAACTGATTACTCTGCGCGTGTCTCTGTTGAACGATTTATCTGGAGCTCAGCTCTAAGTGGTGAAGCAGGCGTCAATGCACTCCTTGGATATCTCGCCGCAGTTCCAAGAGTTAAGGGAGATCCTGCAGCTATTGCAAAGATGGCTTCACTAACAGCGCATACTGGTGAAGTTGAAATCCCAACAATTCTATTTACCGGAACAGCTGATCCAGTAACAACTCCTGGAAATCAGCAAGCCGTTATTGATAAATATGCTGAGTACTCTGCAGAAAAGTGGGCAGCAGCAAAGAAAGCTGGAGAGCGCAAGCGTCCAGCTAATAATCAATTAGTTCTTTGGAACTTCCCACCAGAGAAATACACCAAGTTCACTGCTACGGGCTCACCAGATACAACGGTTGCCGCAGCGACTGGAACTAACCACTGTAACTTCACCGTTTCTCAGTACCTAGCTATTGCAGATCTTCTTGCATATGCTGCTGAGAATGGAAAGAAAATGTCAGGTGGCGCGCTTTATACCAAGATTCGTAAGGCAGGAAATATGACTTTCGATCGTGGTTATGAAGCTCCTAGATTGAAGTATTACGGAGAATAATCTTCCGTAATCCATCGAGAAGGTAGTAGTAAAAAGAGGGCCTGGGAAACCAGGCCCTCTCTCTTTAATAGGAGATCGCTTTCTGAGTTTCACAATATTTATTTGAAAAATACAACTTAACTCCAAGGCATATTTAAAACTTGTAGGGATTTGCTCTTCACTATCTAGATAGTCAGTAATATGACTAGGTGTTAATTCAATCACCAGAGCAGATGCGAGATTTTGGTATCTCGCTATCTAAGCAATTAGGAGCTGGTGATGTCATAGTTCTTAAAGGAGAGCTTGGGGCAGGAAAGACAGCTCTAGCAGTAGGAATTGGTATCGGGCTTGGCATAGATGGAGTTAGCTCGCCTACCTTTATTATTTCAAGGGTTCATAAAGCAAAGGTGCCCTTAATTCACATCGATGCCTATCGCCTACTTTTAAGCGATGCTAAGGGATTTGAATTTGATGATCTTGATATCTCAACCTCTAAAGATCACGCAGTGACTGTTATTGAATGGGGCGATAGCCTGGTTAACCGTCTTAGTGATGAGTATTTAGTAATTGAAATTGCTTTTGGAAAAGGTGAAAGTGAGCGAGTGCTCAGCGCTAAAGGTATTGGCCCAAGATGGGCTGGATTTAGCCTATGAACTACCTAGTTATCGATACTGCAACAGATCGCACCTTACTAGCGCTATTTAGTAATAATGATCTGATCTATTCAGGTTTTCATGATGGCGCAACAGAGCATGCAGAGGCTCTGCCTAAACTTCTTAAAGAGTGTCTAGCTGTTGAGAGCCAAGTTAATCAAGTAGTTGTTGGAATGGGGCCAGGGCCATATACCGGGCTTAGGGTTGGAATTATCTTTGCTATGAGCTTTGCAAACGCTAGGCAGATTCCTTGGATTGGGGTCTGCTCACTTGATGGAATAGATATAGATTGTGATTCATACCTTGTGGCAACTGATGCCAGACGAAAAGAGATTTACGCGGCGAGATATCAAGATGGTATTCGAACCCAGGGGCCATCAGTCTGCGCGCCAGATGAGATAAAAGATCTCGATATCAAGAAGTTTGGATTTGGATTTGGCGATGTGCTCTATCCCTCAATGGCTCTTCTTCTTGCCAAATCCAAAACACAAGATGTTAAGCAGCCTTTTTATTTAAGACGTCCTGATGCGATAGAAAGTAGCGCAAGATGAAGGCTAACTTTCGCCAGATGATTTCCTTAGATATTCCACTTCTTGTCTCAATGGAGCGTGAGATATATCCAGAGAGCCCTTGGAGCGCTAATCAATTTAAAGAGGAGCTTGCAGGGATGCCAAAGACAAGAGAGTATTTGGTAGCACTCGATGAGATAGAAGTCATTGGTTATGGAGGAGTAGCCCTGCTTGGGGATGTGGCAGATGTTCACACGCTAACCATTAAAGAGAGCCATAGAAGGCTAGGCATTGCCTCAAGCATGTTAGAAAAACTTGAATCTTGGGCAATCCAGCGCGGAGCAAGAGCGCTAATGCTTGAAATGCGTGAGGGAAATGAGGCTGCGATGAGCCTCTATCAAAAGGCTGGATATCAATTAATTTCACGGCGTGATAATTACTATGCCAAGAACATTCACGCTCTAATCATGCGAAAAGAGGTGGAGCTTTAGATGAGCGAGCCTTTAGTCCTTGGTATTGAGAGCTCCTGCGATGAGACAGCTATTGGCATTGTTAGAGGAAGAAAGCTTCTAGCAAATGTCATCTCATCAAGTGTTGATGAGCATGCAAGATTTGGCGGCGTAGTTCCAGAGGTTGCCTCCAGGGCTCACCTAGAGGCGATGCAACCAGCAATTACTCAAGCGTTAAATGAATCTGGAGTGAAGCTAAAAGATCTTGATGGCATAGCAGTTACTGCAGGTCCTGGACTTGTCGGCACTCTACTTCTTGGTATTTCAACAGCTAACGCTCTCTCACTTGCTCTTGATAAACCACTCTATGGAGTCAATCACCTAGCGGCTCATATCGCTGTTGATTTATTAAGTGATGATAGAAAAATTAGCCCTGCAATTGCTCTGCTAGTTAGCGGGGGACACTCATCGATATTGCAAGTTAATGATTTAACTAAAGATATAAAACCACTTGGTAGAACACTTGATGATGCAGCTGGTGAGGCCTTTGATAAAGTGGCGCGCCTGCTTAATTTAGGTTTTCCTGGCGGGCCATTAATTGATAGAGATGCCAAAGATGGCAGAGGTGATGCAATTAATTTTCCTCGCGGGCTTAACCAAGCAAAAGATATGGCAGAGCATCGATTTGATTTCTCCTTTTCAGGTCTTAAGACTGCAGTTTCAAGATATTTAACAGCCAATCCTTCATATAACCGCTCTGATGTCTCTGCCTCTTTTCAAGAAGCAGTTGTTGATGTCTTACTTGATAAGGCGGTTAAGGCCTGCCTATCCAGCGGAATTCAAACCTTGATAATTGCCGGAGGGGTTGGAGCAAACTCTCGCCTTAGAAGCCTTGCGGCTTCCAGATGCGAGAAGGCAGGCATTGAGCTTCGAAGCCCCCCTGCCAATCTCTGCACGGATAATGGGGCGATGGTGGCTGCCCTGGGCTCCCTTGCCATCTCAAACGGGATTGCCCCCTCAAAGCTAGGCATTCAGGTCGCCTCTGAGATCAGCCCCTCGATAGCTATCTGGGCCTAGAGCCTTGTGGATTTGAGAACGGGAATAGAGGCCTCTAGGCTTGGCGTTAGCACTCAGCGGGTGAGAGTGATAAAACACCCGAAGTAGGAAAAAACTCGATGAAGAAGGAGCAATAACGATGGCCATTGCCATTAAGCCGCTTGAAGATCGTATCGTTATCAAAATTAACGAAGCTGAAGAGAAGACCGCATCAGGTCTAGTTATTCCAGATACTGCAAAAGAGAAGCCACAAGAGGGCACAGTAGTTGCAGTTGGTCCAGGACGATTTGATGATGGAGTTCGCGTGCCAATGGATATCAAAGTTGGCGATGTAGTTCTCTATAGCAAATACGGTGGAACTGAAATTAAACATGGTGGCGAGGAATATTTAGTTCTCTCAGCCCGTGACATCCTTGCAGTAATCGCGAAGTAATTAACGAAGAAGAGAAGATAACTAAAAATGGGTAAATCACTGCAATTTGATGAAAGCGCTCGTCGCGCTATGGAGCGTGGAGTTAACATCCTTGCCGATACTGTCAAAGTAACGCTAGGACCTAAGGGACGTAACGTTGTTATCGGCAAGTCATTTGGCGCGCCTTTAATTACCAATGATGGTGTAACCATCGCTAAGGAAATTGAACTCTCTGATCCTTCCGAAAATATGGGAGCTCAATTAGTTAAGCAGGTTGCTGAAAAGACCAATGATGTTGCAGGAGATGGCACTACAACTGCCACAGTTCTTGCCCAGGCAATGGTCCGTGAAGGCCTACGAAACCTTGCAGCTGGAGCCCAGCCAATGGGAATCAAAGCTGGAATTGAAGCTGCAGTTGCTGCAGTCGTTGAGAAGCTAAGAGCTAACTCCACCAAGATCTCTGCTAAAGAGCAGATTGCAGATGTTGCAACTATCTCTGCTCAAGATCGCAGTATTGGTGATCTAATTGCTGAGGCGATGGATAAAGTTGGTAAAGATGGCGTAATTACCGTTGAAGAATCTTCAACAACTGGCCTTGAGCTGGAATTTACTGAAGGTATGCAATTTGATAAAGGTTATATCTCGCCATACTTTGTGACCGATCAAGATCGCATGGAGGCAACCCTTGAGGATGCCTATATCTTGATCTCTGCCGGCAAAATCTCAGCTCTAGCTGACCTACTGCCAATTCTTGAGCAGGTTGCAAAGGCCTCAAAGCCGCTATTGATTATTGCTGAAGATGTTGAAGGCGAAGCCCTTTCAACGCTGGTTGTAAACCGCATGCGTGGGGTCTTTACCTCAGCAGCTGTTAAGGCTCCAGGCTTTGGAGATCGTCGCAAGGCGATGCTGCAAGATATTGCAGTACTAACTGGCGGCCAAGTTATCTCAAGTGAAGTTGGTCTAAAGCTAGATCAGATTTCAATTGACATGCTTGGAAAAGCTCGCAGAATTGTTATTACTAAAGATAACACCACCATTGTTGATGGAGCTGGAAACAAGAAAGATGTGGAAGGTCGCATCGCTGAGTTGAGGCGAGAGATTGAAGCAGCTGACTCTGATTGGGATAGAGAGAAGCTTCAGGAGCGCCTTGCAAAGCTCTCCGGCGGCGTCTGCGTTATCAAAGTTGGAGCACATACCGAAGTTGAATTAAAAGAGAAGAAGCATCGCCTAGAAGATGCAATCTCTGCTACTCGCGCAGCCGTTGAAGAGGGCATCGTGGTTGGCGGCGGAGCGGCTCTAGTTCATGCTGCAACTGTTCTTGATGGCGATCTTGGCCATGAAGGAGATTCAGCAGTCGGTGTTCGCTTGGTTGCTAAAGCCTGCCAAGAGCCACTTCGTTGGATTGCAGAGAATGCAGGACAAGAAGGCTATGTAGTTGTAGCAAAGGTGAGAACGCTAAAGCCAAATGAAGGCTTTAATGCGGCAACCGATGAGTATGGTGATCTAGTTAAAGCTGGAGTTATCGATCCAGTCAAGGTTACTCGCTCAGCTCTTGCCAATGCGGCCTCAATTGCTGCAATGTTTATTACAACTGAAGCACTTGTCTTTGAAACCCCAGAAGATAAGAAGGATGAAGCATCAGGACATGGCCATAGCCATGGACCAGGTGGCCATAGTCACTAATTTAAGTGATAAAAAGAGTAAGGAAAGAGCCTTGATGGAAAACATCAGGGCTCTTTCTCTATAAACTCACCGCCATGGTTAGTGAATCTCTCAATATCTCAACCCATATCTGGGCGATAACTCTTGGCGTGATTTTCTTGGTAACCCTGGGCGATTTGATCTGGGCTTGGTTTCATCGAAACTCTATAACCACCCTAAAAGAGGCGGCAATCTGGACCGGAATTTATGTCTCAGCTGCCATTGCCTTTGGAATCTCACTGCGCAGTTGGGGCGGACAGACCAAGTCGGCTGAGTTCTTTGCTGGCTGGATAACTGAGTATTCACTTTCAATCGATAACCTCTTTGTATTTCTCATCATTTTATCTAGGTTAAAGATTGAAAAAGAGAAAGAACAGTTAGTGCTACTTCTAGGAATTTTGATGGCCCTGGTAATGCGCGGCATATTCATAGTTATTGGCGCTGCAGTCGTTGAGAGATTTGTCGCCGTATTCTTCTTCTTTGGAGCTATCTTGATTTGGACTGCATATAAGTTAATTACTGAGGATCCAGAAGAAGATGAGTGGCAAGAAAATCGAGTAATCACCGCTCTTAGAAAGCGTGGTTATTCCACATTCACCATTGCGCTAGTTGCTCTTGGAACCACTGATCTACTCTTTGCTCTTGACTCAATCCCTGCAATCTTTGGTTTAACTAGAGATCCCTACATTGTCTTTATGGCCAATGCTTTTGCCCTGATGGGACTTCGTCAGCTTTATTTTCTAGTTGGTATTCTATTAAAGCGCCTGGTCTATCTCTCTAAAGGTTTATCAATTGTTCTAGGCTTTATTGGAATTAAGCTAATAATTGAAGCCTTGCATGGAATTGGAGTTGATTACATCTATGGCTTCAAAGTGCCACATGTTTCATTAACTGTCTCACTTGGCGTGATTATCTCTGCCTTGGCGGTAACGACCGTTATTAGCCTTAGAGCGAGTGGGAATTATGAAAGAGGTAAAGAGTAAGTAGTTGTGTTATGCGCTATGAGGGTTGCTCTGGCGCGATGCGCGAGAGATGATCTCAAGTCGTTCATCTTCAGTTAAACCGCCCCAAATTCCATATGGCTCTTGTGAGGCAAGGGCGTGAGCTCTACAAGCAGCTAATACTGGACAGGTTGAACAGACTGCCTTTGCAGCATTTTCTCTAGCGCGACGCCTTGGACCACGCTCTCCATCTGGATGAAAGAACATCTCAGTTGGAAGGGAGCGGCAGGCGCCTTCAAATTGCCACTGCCAGTTATCTATAACGGGCTTTGGTAGGCGGGAGGTCTCTGACATGGCCCTAATATACAATCGCGCCATAGGTTGTTCAAGTACTTTGGGGTAATTTCTTTGATTTCGGGTCGCAAAAGTAGGTGATAAGCACCACTATTGGCCCATGGCCCAGCGCCCCAAAAGTGCCAACCTTAAGGCTGGCTTAGAAGTTGAGCGTTTAACCGTCGCCTCAGTAGCTCGCAGACTCGGCATAGCTCCAGCCACGCTTAGAACTTGGGATCGCAGATATGGCCTTGGTCCATCAAGTCATGTTGAGGGTGAGCACCGCAGATATAGCGCCAAAGATTTAGCCAGACTTACCTTAATGCGAAAGTTAATTATTCAAGGCTACTCACCATGTGATGCTGCTGAGGTAGCGCTAAAGAGTAGAACAAAGAGTTTTGAATCTTCATCTAGCAGAGAAGTAGCCGTTGAAGTAGTCGATTGCTCGGATTTGATTGAATCACTTCTAAAAGCTGCCAGGGTTTATGATCGAAGTTTTATCGAAAATGTTCTTAGGCAGCAGATTGAAAAGCGCGGAATTATTAATACTTGGAACGAACTCATAGTTCCCGTTCTTATTGCCGTGGGAAATGAATGGGCAGAACTTGGCACTGGAATTGAGATTGAACACTTACTTACCGAAATCATAACTCGACTGATGCAGAGCTCTAATCAAACACCTGTGAATCCAATTAATCCCCGTCCAGTATTGCTTGCTTGCATTGGTGAGGAGATGCACACTCTGGCGCTCTATACCTTGGGGGCAGCTCTTGCGGAGAGAAACATTCAATCCCAATTTCTAGGGGCGAGAACTCCAATTTCTGCAGTAGGTGCGATGGTGAAAAAGTCTGCTCCACCTGCTGTCTTTCTCTGGGCGCAATTGGCTAAGAATGGAAAGAGTGAAGTGGTTGGCGATATTCCAAGAGTTAGGCCAGCGCCGCGAATAATTCTTGGGGGGCCGGGATGGCATAAAACTTCAAAGAAATCGCTAGTAAAAGTCGATTGCCTTGATAGCGCGATAACTGAAATTACGCGGGCAGTTGGAGCTTAAATACCCTAGCCATTAAGGTGGAGCGGTGAGTGAGAGCGTTAATGAGAAGGTCGCAATGCTTGGCCTTACCTACGATGACGTTCTCCTGCTTCCAGATGCATCAGAGGTAGTGCCCTCAGAGGTTGAAACAAAGACTTTTCTTACCCGCTCGATCCAATTAGATATCCCTTTAATCTCCTCGGCGATGGATACTGTGACTGAATCAGCAATGGCAATTGCTATGGCTAAAGCTGGCGGTATTGGAATTATCCATAGAAACCTTGCTATCGATGAACAAGTAACTCATGT
>JAURJF010000109.1 GCA_030832365.1 Candidatus Nanopelagicales bacterium | reverse complement strand
AGTTGCAACACTTGCTGTATATTTAAATAGCCTTGAACAAAAAGGTGTGCACGTAGTTACAGTAAATGATTACTTAGCAAAAAGAGACTCGGCATGGATGGGAAAAATATATGAATTTTTAGGTCTTACGGTTGGTTGTTTAACTAGTGAAACCAAAGATGAAGAAAGAAAAAAAATATATAACTGCGATGTTGTTTATGGAACCAATAATGAATTTGCATTTGATTATTTAAGAGACAATATGAAACTCTCTCTAGAGGATATGGTACAAAGAGACTTTCATTATTGTATTGTTGATGAAGTTGATAGTATTTTAATTGATGAAGCTAGAACTCCTCTCATTATTTCCGGTCCAACAGAAGATAATTCTACAGAATATTTTTTATGTAATAAAATTGTAAGAGAACTAGAAAAAAATAATTATCAAATCGATGAAAAAGATAGAAATGTAAATCTAACTGACTCTGGTATTGATGCTGTGGAGTCTAAACTTGCTCAATTAAAGTTACTACAAGGATCTAATTTTTATGACCCTCAAAATATCTCTTTAGTCCATCACATAAATCAATCGTTAAAAGCAAACTTACTATTCACAAAAGACAAGGACTATATTGTTCGTGATAACCAAGTTCAAATTATTGATGAATTTACTGGTAGAGTCATGGAAGGAAGAAGGTATTCGGACGGGTTGCATCAGGCTATTGAAGCAAAGGAAGGTGTTCCTATTCAAAGTGAAAATCAAACATTTGCATCGATCACCTACCAAAACTATTTCCGTCTGTA
>JAURJF010000108.1 GCA_030832365.1 Candidatus Nanopelagicales bacterium | reverse complement strand
AAATACCTGTAGCATCATCTGTAGTTTCTTGAATTGAAACTCCATCAATCAAATCAACAAAACTTGCTGTACCACTTTTTTCAGCTATTACTGGAGTTGTGTATGGGTCCCATTCACAAATTTTTGTATTAGCTTTAATTTTATCACCATTATTAAAAAATAATCTTGATCCATAGGCAACTTTATAAACTGCAATTTGCACTCCATTATCATCTTCAATTGATAACTGAGTGTTTCTACCCATAACAATCAAGTTTTTCTTAGAGTCTTCTAGAATATTAGAGTTTAAAATTTTAAGTGTTCCTTCATTTTTACTGACAATTTGAGACTCTTGTTTAACAGATGCTGTTCCTCCAACGTGGAAAGTTCTCATTGTTAACTGAGTTCCTGGCTCACCAATTGATTGAGCTGAAATCATACCAATTGCCTCTCCAACGTGTACCATTTTACCTCTAGAAAGGTCTCTTCCATAACAAGTTGAACAAACACCTTCTTTTGAGCTACATGTCATTACTGAGTAAACTTTTATAGATTTAACACCTGCTGCATCTATTAAATCACAACCTGCTTCATCAATCATTTTTGATTTTTTAATTACAATCTCACCTGTTAGTGGATTTTTAACATCAGCCGCAGTAACTCTTCCTAAAGCTCTTTCAGATAAACTTACAACAACATTTCCACCTTCTAAAATTTCTGAAAGCTCAATAAAACCTGGATCATCACATTGAACTTTTGTAATTGTTAAATCTTGAGCAACATCACAAAGTCTACGAGTTAAATAACCTGAACTCGCTGTT
>JAURJF010000107.1 GCA_030832365.1 Candidatus Nanopelagicales bacterium | reverse complement strand
TGCAAGTTCTGAGATATGAACTAGTCCATCTTGTTTTCCTAAGAAATTAACAAATGCACCAAATTCCATTATCTTCATTACTTTACCTGAATAAATTTTATTTAATTCAGCTTTCGCAGTGATGTCTTTAATCATTTGCATCGCAATGTTTCTAGACTCTTCATCAGGAGCAGCAACTGTTACAACACCTTCGTCATTTACATCTACTTTTGCACCTGATTTTTCAACGATCTCTCTAATCGTTGCTCCACCTTTTCCAATTACAGCAGCAATGTCTTTTTTATCAACAGTTACTTGTTCCATTTTTGGAGTGTGTTTTCCAACATCATCTCTTGAAGCTGATAATGCTTTATTCATTTCACCTAAGATATGAACTCTTCCATCCTTAGCTTGGCTTAATGCCTGCTCCATGATTTCAAAAGTAATACCAGTAATTTTGATATCCATTTGAAGAGAAGTTATTCCATCTTTAGTTCCAGCAACTTTAAAGTCCATGTCTCCTAAGTGATCTTCATCACCTAAGATGTCTGACAGGACGCTAAAATCATCACCCTCTTTAATTAATCCCATTGCAATACCAGCAACTGGCTCTTTAATTGGAACCCCAGCATCCATTAATGCTAGAGATGTTCCACAAACAGTAGCCATTGAAGAAGAACCGTTAGACTCTGTAATCTCTGATACTATTCTAAAAGTGTATGGAAACGCCTCTTTTGAAGGTAGTGAGGAGTTAATTGCTCTCCATGCTAGTTTACCATGACCAATTTCTCTTCTTCCAGTTCCAATTCTTCCAGTTTCACCCACT
>JAURJF010000106.1 GCA_030832365.1 Candidatus Nanopelagicales bacterium | reverse complement strand
CAAAGGTTGAAATTGCAGTTGCCAAGGGTAAGAAAGCCCATGATAAGCGCGAAACTTTGAAGCAACAGCAAGCAACTAGAGAGGTTGACCGAGAGCTATCTCGCCATGCAACAGGTAAGAGTGGTGGTAAAGGTAAGCGCAAAAAATCAGATGAAGATTACGATTAGTAGTTGAATTAACAGTATTTACAAATAGCCTGTAAAATAACTCCTTCAAACAACTAAATATTGAAAAGTAATTCGCTTAACTCTTGGGGGTGAACGGTCTCGACTTTAGTCGTTACTTCAAGGCAAGCGGGCCGAGGAAGCCGTGATGATCTCGTTAACCACAAAAACATGGCAAACTATAAGCGCAAGTAAAACTGCCGCTGATTATCAACTAGCTGCCTAAGCTAGCTCTGTTATCCGTTACCCGAAGTTTGTTCTCGCCTTCGGATCTAACGTCGCTAGAGGACTTACCCCTAACCGTGTTACGGAGGTTAATGGGGACATAAATCTGTAACTAAGTCCGCAAACTACTTGTGCATGTGAGAGTTTGGACTAAAAAAGCGCTAATTGCACTACGCCCGTAGAAACTTTGAATTAGTGCTAGAGGACCCGGGTTCGATTCCCGGCACCTCCACTTTACTTAATTTACTTAAACTTTCTAATTACTCGATAAATTGCAAATAAACCACAGCCTGCCCCAAATAGACCAGTAACTCTTGCCCCAATTGAATCCACATTAATAATCAACATAGCACCAATAAAAATTGCGATCAGCGATATTAATACGGCAAAGATTTTAAGCACCGCTGCTGGTAGTAATCTAGGTGGTAGGTAGGTAAGTGCAACCGCTAGTGGTCCACCGATCACAGTTAGCGAGATAATAAAGACTGCAAAAAACGCTAAGGATTCCATGGGCTGATC
>JAURJF010000105.1 GCA_030832365.1 Candidatus Nanopelagicales bacterium | reverse complement strand
CCGAATATTTCTTTCATTAGTTTTTCATAGATTGGATAATTTTCAAAAAAACAAGAAAGGTTATAAATATTTTCATGAATTTCTTGAAGATATTTTATTATTTCAAAATAGTGTTCTAAAAATATTTGGAACAAAAATTAAATATACAAAGTTAGATAATTTTATTGAAATGGTTTATCAATTTGAATTTCATGGTGTGTCTTTGGATATAAGGCAAAACTCTTCAGTAATTAATGCGCAGTCTGGGAGGGAGTATATTGACTTTGAAGAATTGATAAAAGAAATACCTGAACTTCAAAAAATCTATGGTGATAAAGTATTTAATTCAATAATTCTCTCAATGACAAGTTCAGAAAGTGATATCTTGAATCTGTTTCATGTATGTAAAAAGTATATGCCTAAAGAAAATATTCCTTCAATAACACCCTTAATTGAGGAAATTGAGGAATTGCAAAAATCTCATATAATTTTGGAAAAACTATTTTTAAACAGACAATACAAATCATTTATAAAAAAATATAACAATAACAATCAAGAAGTTATGCTTGGCTATTCCGATTCAAATAAAGATGGTGGAATAATCTCTTCACAATGGAATGTTTACAAAGCTCAAATTAATTTATTTAAAGAGGGTTTATCAAATGATGTAAATGTTACATTTTTTCATGGCAGAGGGGGAACTATTAGTAGAGGAGGGGGCCCTACTTACAATTCAATTTCTGCACAACCAAAGGGCACTGTATCATCTCAAATAAGATATACAGAACAAGGTGAAGTAGTCTCAGATAAGTATTCAACAGCATATCTTGGTTTTGAAAACATTAAACTTGGTTCGATTGCTTTTATTAATGAATCTGGAAATAAATTAAAGATAAAAATACCAAATCAGGAATTCCTACAGGAGCTTTCAGATAAGTCATATGAAGAATACAGGACTTTTTTTGCTGATCCAAATCTCATAGACTACTTTGA
>JAURJF010000104.1:749-1011 GCA_030832365.1 Candidatus Nanopelagicales bacterium | reverse complement strand
ATTTTACCTAGAACTCATGGTTCTGCATTATTTACCAGAGGAGAAACACAAGCAATTGTTGTGGCAACTCTAGGAACTTCTGATGATGAGCAACGTATTGAAAGTTTGGATGGATTACAAAGAGAACGATTTATGCTTCATTACAACTTTCCCCCTTTTTCTGTTGGAGAAACTGGAAGAATTGGAACAGGTCGAAGAGAAATTGGTCATGGTAAGTTAGCTTGGAGAGCAATTAATTCTTCATTACCCTCAAAAGAAGCAT
>JAURJF010000104.1:0-739 GCA_030832365.1 Candidatus Nanopelagicales bacterium | reverse complement strand
ATAGTGTCAGAGATTACAGAATCTAATGGTTCATCTTCAATGGCAACTGTTTGTGGAACCTCTTTAGCATTAATGGATGCGGGAGTGCCGATTAAAGAACCAGTAGCAGGTATTGCAATGGGTTTAATTAAAGAAGGTGATGAATTTAGTGTCTTGTCTGATATTTTGGGCGATGAAGATCACTTAGGCGATATGGACTTTAAAGTTGCTGGTACTAAAGATGGTATTACTTCATTACAAATGGATATTAAGATTACAGGTATCACATTTGAAATAATGGAGCAGGCATTAAATCAAGCTAAAGATGGAAGAATTCACATCTTAGGTGAAATGAACAAAGCTTTAGGTGAATCAAGAGCTGATGTTGGAAAACATACTCCAAAAATGGAACAAGTAACTGTTGATAAAAAAGATATCGCAGCTGTTATTGGAAAAGGTGGCGCAACAATTAGAGAAATTGTTGAAAAATCAGGTGCAAAAGTTGATGTAAATGACGAAGGAGTTGTAACAGTTGCTGCTCCAGACGAGGAGTCTAGAAACATTGCTTTGCAAATGATTAAAGATATCACCGCTAAAGCCGAACTAAACAAAGTGTACTCTGGTAAAGTAATGAAAATTATGGAGTTTGGTGCCTTTGTAAACTTCTTAGGAAAACAAGATGGTTTAGTTCATATTTCTGAGCTTGCCGCTAAAAGAGTTGAAAAAGTTACTGATGTTGTCAAAGAGGGCGACGAAGTAA
>JAURJF010000103.1 GCA_030832365.1 Candidatus Nanopelagicales bacterium | reverse complement strand
AGACCTATCTCGTGTGAAGTTGGTGTATTGCCAAGAACTCATGGTTCTGCTTTGTTTACTAGAGGAGAAACACAAGCAATTGTAGTTACTACTTTAGGTACATCTGATGATGAACAAAGAATTGAAAGTTTAGATGGTCTTCAAAGAGAAAGATTTATGCTTCATTACAACTTCCCTCCTTTTTCAGTTGGTGAAACTGGAAGAATTGGAACTGGAAGACGTGAAATAGGTCATGGTAAATTAGCATGGAGAGCAATTAATTCTTCTCTTCCTTCAAAAGAAGCATTTCCATATACTTTTAGAATAGTATCAGAGATTACAGAATCTAACGGTTCTTCTTCAATGGCAACTGTTTGTGGAGCATCTTTGGCTTTAATGGACGCTGGTGTTCCAATTAAAGAACCGGTTGCAGGTATTGCTATGGGACTTATTAAAGAAGGCGACGAGTTTAGTGTCTTATCAGATATTTTAGGTGATGAAGATCACTTAGGGGATATGGACTTTAAAGTTGCTGGAACTAAAGATGGAATTACTTCACTTCAAATGGATATTAAAATTACAGGTATTACATTTGAAATCATGGAGCAGGCTTTAAAGCAAGCTAAAGATGGAAGAATTCATATTTTAGGTGAAATGAATAAAGCCCTATCAGCTTCAAGAGATGAAGTTGGAAAACATACTCCAAAAATGGAACAAGTAACTGTTGATAAAAAAGACATTGCTGCTGTGATTGGAAAAGGTGGTGCAACGATTAGAGAGATTGTTGAAAAATCAGGTGCAAAAGTTGATGTAAATGATGAAGGTATCGTTACAGTTGCTGCTCCAGATGAAGAGTCTAGAAACATTGCATTACAAATGATTAAAGACATCACTGCAAAAGCTGAATTGAATAAAATCTATTCAGGTAAAGTTATGAAGATTATGGAGTTTGGTGCATTTGTAAATTTCCTTGGAAAGCAAGATGGACTAGTTCATATTTCAGAGCTAGCAGATAAAAGAGTGGCTAAAGTTACTGACGTTGTCAAAGAAGGTGACGAAGTAAAAGTTAAAG
>JAURJF010000102.1 GCA_030832365.1 Candidatus Nanopelagicales bacterium | reverse complement strand
TGTTGATGCGGGCTCAAATAATCGAGCTGCAGTAAGAAAGCAAACTCAAGGACTTTATCGTCTCTTTGCTGAACTAAAGAAGCGCCATAAAAATCTAGAGATTGAATCTTGCGCTTCAGGGGGAGCAAGAATTGATCTAGGAATTATTGATTTAGTCGACCGCTTCTGGACCAGCGATAATAATGATGCTCTTGAGCGAGCCAGAATTCAGAGATGGAGCGCGCAATTTATTCCGCCAGAGCTACTAGGAACTCATATTGGAGCAGATCCTGGTCATCAAACTGGAAGATCTATATCATTTTCTTTTAGAGCTTTAACTGCTCTCTTTGGCCACGCAGGTGTAGAGCGAGATATCACTCAACTTTCTAGCAGTGAGATAGCTGAGCTAAAGAGTTGGATTACTCTCTATAAATCAAAACGCAAACTTCTTCATAGCGGGGATGTTATCCGCATCGATTATCCAAAGGATTCTCACTATCTCAATGGTGTCATTTCTAGTGATAAGAAATCAGCGCTATTTTCATTCTCATGTCTTGAGACCATTCCAGAGTCTCACGCGCCGCGCATGCGCATAAGAGGACTTGATTCTGATCGCAGATACAGCGTTAAGGTTTTAAGTGGAGGTCAAAAATCAAATTTCATGGCTATCGAACCGCCCAAATGGATTACCAATGGTCTTGAATTAACTGGTTCAGAGCTTGAAAATATTGGTCTTAGCGCGCCAATCCTGCGCCCGGCATCAGCGCTTTTAATTGAAATAACTGCGCTTTAATCAAGCCAGTTTAGAGTCTTTTCAATGGCTTTCTTCCAATTCTTAAATCCTGTAGTTGCAAGGTTGCTGGCTTTATCTGGCTTAAAGCGCTTATCTTCGCGCCACTTAGTCTTTAGCTCACTAGTATCTTTATAAAAACCTGTTGCAAGTCCTGCTGCATAGGCAGCGCCGAGGGCGGTAGTTTCAATTATCACCGGCCGAATTACTTCTACTCCCATAATATCTGCCTGCATCTGCATGCATAATTCATTAGCAGTAATTCCGCCATCTACTCTAATTTCAGTGAGAGCAACATTGCTATCAGC
This sequence comes from Candidatus Nanopelagicales bacterium, assembly GCA_030832365.1. Taxonomy (GTDB): domain Bacteria; phylum Actinomycetota; class Actinomycetes; order Nanopelagicales; family Nanopelagicaceae; genus MAG-120802. Next base: position 700 of record JAURJF010000102.1, on the reverse strand, counting down.
GCTCATCGCATCTAATACATCGCGAGTTTGATAGCAGATTGCTTCAAGTGCTGCTCTGGCAAGGTGTGCTTTGGTAGCAGCTCTACTTAAACCAACAATTACCCCTCTTGCATCACTTCGCCAGTAAGGGGCAAAGAGTCCTGAAAATGCAGGAACAAAATAAACCCCACCATTATCGCTAACGCTCTTTGCTAGCTCTTCAACTTGTGGAGCTGAGGTAATAATGCCTAATTGATCTCTAAGCCATTGAATCGCAGATCCAGTAACAGCAACAGAGCCTTCAAGGGCGTATCGCGCTTTATCTTCACCAAATTTATAGCAGAGCGTCGTTAATAGCCCATGCTTAGATCTAACAATTGAAGTGCCAGTATTTAGTAAGGCAAAGTTTCCAGTTCCATAGGTCGTCTTTGATTCCCCTAATTCAAAACAAGTCTGTCCTACCATCGCTGCTTGTTGATCTCCCAGAATTCCAGAGATTGGAACTGCGCTTGCAAGTGGTCCATCAATTTGGCTATGGCCATAAACTTGCGAAGAAGATTTGATTTCAGCAAGTATCTGACGAGGAATTTCAAAGATCTCCAAAAGCTCACTATCCCAATCAAGGCTCTCAAGGTTCATAAGTAGCGTCCTGCTGGCATTGGTCACATCGGTGTAGTGGACCCCGCCATTTACTCCACCTGTTAAATTCCATAGCAGCCAA
>JAURJF010000101.1 GCA_030832365.1 Candidatus Nanopelagicales bacterium | reverse complement strand
CCCAGATAAACCACTTGGCTCACTTGAGAGAGCTTCTTGGGTCGGACCGCCATCATCTCTTGCTGCTAATTGCAGCGGAAAACATGCAGCTATGGTTGCAACATGCAAGACAAATAATTGGGATCTAGCAAGTTATAAAGATCCAAGCCACCTGCTGCAGCTAGCTATCGCTAATGAGTTTGAGATATTAAGTGGGGAGCAGATTACACATCTTGCAGTTGATGGCTGCGGAGCGCCGTTATTTGCCCTACCGCTAAGAGGGCTAGCAAGAGCGATGAGAAGCCTTGTACTCTCTGCAGATCCAATTCACAAGAGCGTGATTAGAAGTTGTATCAATAATCCTGTTTTAGTCTCTGGGATAAATCGCCTGCCAACTCTTCTTATGCAAAAAGTGAATGGCCTATTTGTTAAAGATGGCGCTGAATCTGTAATGGTTATGGCAACAAGTAGCGGAGAGGTAATTGTCTGGAAAATTAGCGATGGATCTCAAAGGGGAGCAGGTGAGTTAGCAAGAGCAAGCCTTTCCCATCTAGGTATTAACCTTGATATTGAGCCTGAATATCTGCTGGGTGGAGGCCAGGTTGTCGGTGAGATTAGAGCGAGTAAACTTCTCCTCTAATGGCGAAGAAATTACGGATTGCATCTTTGATGCTCCACACCTCACCGCTTGAACAAGCGGGAATTGGTGATGCCGGCGGAATGAATGTCTATGTAGTTGAGAGCGCAAAGAGAATTGCTGAATCAGGAATTGGCGTTGATATCTACACCAGAGCTAATCGCTCAGGCCTTCCTGAGGTAGTTGAGATTGCCGATGGCGTAAGCGTTCGACACCTCGAGGCTGGTCCTTATGGCGGTATTACTAAAGATGAGCTGCCATCACAGGTCTGCGCGCTGATGTCTTCTTTTATGCACCAGGAAGCGCGCCTTACTTCTAATTATTACGAGCTAGTTCACTCTCACTATTGGATCTCAGGACAACTTGGTTGGCTAATTAGTGAGCGCCTATCAATCCCGCTTGTTAACAATATGCATACGATGGCAAAGGTTAAAAACCTTGCTCTTGCTGAGGGCGAGAAAGCAGAGCCAGAGATTAGAGCTATTGGAGAAGAGCAGGTAGTAAAGGCTTCGAGCGCCGTTATTGCTAATACCGCATCAGAGGCTGCCAGTTTAGTTTCACTCTATGACGCCTGCCCTGATCGAGTCTTTGTTGTCCCGCCAGGAGTTGATTTAAAGACCTATAAAGTTGGCGCAGGAAAGAGCGCAGCGCGGGCTAAGTTATTAATTAAGCCAGAGACTCTCCTTCTGGCATTTGTGGGAAGAATTCAGCCACATAAAGGACCAGATGTATTAATCCGCGCAGTTGCTGAGATGTTAAAGCACACCCCATCACTTAAGTCTCGCCTAAAGGCAGTAATCATTGGTGGAGCCTCTGGAAGTGGTCAGGGCGAGATTGAAAAGTTATTGGGCCTTGCAAGATTCTTAGGAGTATCTGAAGTAATTGAATTTCTGCCACCTGTTGCACATGAAGATCTCTCTGATTGGTATCGCGCAAGTGATTTAGTCTGCGTTCCTTCATATTCAGAATCCTTTGGCCTTGTTGCACTTGAAGCCCAAGCTTGTGGAACACCAGTAGTTGCAACTGCTGTTGGAGGCTTAAGAACAGCGGTGGCTGATGGAATCTCAGGTCTATTGGTAGATGGCCATGATCCAAGAGCTTGGTCTGCCACTATCTCGCGCCTTCTACTTGAACCAGAGAAGAGGCTAATTCTCTCATTGGGCGCAGTTGAGCATGCATCACATTTTGGATGGGATAGCACCGCAAGGGGAATTCTTGATGTCTATGATCAAGTTCTCTCTCGTGGCATTAAAAAATCACGCGCTCTTGCTTGAAATGGCAATTAGAGAGATGGCTAGCGCCACAGTTGAAGAATTTCTTGATTCTCACGAAATAGATTATGAAAAAAGCGGCGCAGATACCTATCTTCTAACCCTTCCAGGGCAATCAAAGCTTGAGACTCATTGCGCTCTAGTAGTTGGCGATCACTCACTTAGCATCAATGCCTTTGTGATTAGAAAGCCTGATGAGAATATCGCTGCAGT
>JAURJF010000100.1 GCA_030832365.1 Candidatus Nanopelagicales bacterium | reverse complement strand
CCTTACTAAAAAAAGAAAAATTAAGGAGTCACCATGGCCAGCAAGAGTGCGGATGTCCGCCCAAAGATCACTATGGCCTGCGTTGATTGCAAAGAGCGTAATTACATCACCAGGAAGAATCGCCGCAACGATCCAGATCGTATGGAACTTAAGAAGTTCTGTCCTCGTTGCAAGGCTTCAACTCTTCACCGCGAAACCCGTTAATTAAGGGCCAGCAATGGCTGGATCAATTCGAATCTGTTTAATAGCAGATAATTTCATTGAAGACTTTGCTAAATGCATTTCATCAATTAGAAGTTATAGCGATGTTCCAATAACAATATTTGCCTCAGGTAAAGAGCTAGCAAGCTATCAAGAGCGTTTTAAAGATGAGAACGTTATTTTTCAGAAGAATAAACTCGGCTGGGGCCATAGCATCAATTACTTTCTAAATAATTCAAGTGAGAAGTATTTAGTAATTATGGATCCCTCAACGATATTTACCTCAGATGCCATTACCCCAACTCTTGAATATCTTGATAAGGGCTTCCAGGCTGTGGGCTGGCGCGGCGGTTTAGTAAATGTTGATGATCAATGGCGAAGCGTTGATGATAAAGGAGCTGGAGAGGTTGATGTTTTATTTAGTTATTTTCTAGCACTTGATAGACAGTTTGCACTTAGCGCAGGGGGAGCAAACCCATCTGCTACTTACTATCGAAATGCCGATATGGAGTTAAGTCTTGCTCTACGAGCAGCTGGGGCAAAGCTCTATCAAATTGATTTAGGGCTAATTCAGGAGCGCCATCATGGCTATCACGATACTGATCCTGACTATAGGGAGAAGAAATCTAAGGAGAATTACAACCGAATCCTTGAGAAATATCGGGGACGTAGCGACATCTTGAGTGCGCGGAGATAACCTTCTACTTATGAGCGAGCTACTTGCCAATTACACCAGCCTTCATGTTGGAGGGCCGGCGAATAAATTTGTTCGCGTAGCAAGTGAGAGCGAGCTAGTTGAAGCTATTAAAGCTGCAGATAGCACAGGAGAAGAAGTATTAATAATGGGTGGTGGATCAAATGTTTTGATCTCTGATGCTGGATTTAACGGCACAGTTATTCATGTTGAAACCAAGGGAAACAGCTTTCATATCGATGCCTGTAGCGGGGGAATGATCACCGTTGCATCTGGTGAGAATTGGGATGAATTTGTCGCATTTATGATTGAAAAAGGATTTGCTGGCCTTGAGAGTATGTCTGGAATTCCAGGAAGTGTGGGAGCTACTCCAATTCAAAATATCGGTGCCTATGGCCATGAGATATCAGAGGTTGTGGCAAGGGTTAGATGCTGGGATAGGAAAGAGAGCGCTTATAAGACTTTCTCTAACTCAGAGTGTAAGTTCTCTTATCGCTCATCTATTTTTAAGAGAAGCAATGGAAGATATGTAGTTCTTGAGGTGACTTTTCAATTACGACAAGGCGAGATGAGCCTTCCAATTACCTATAGCGAGCTTGCCAATTATCTAAAGGTTAATTTGGGCGAGCGAGTATTAATCACAGAGCTAAGAAAAGCGGTATTAGTTTTAAGAGCTGCTAAGGGAATGCTCCTTGATGAAAAAGATAGCAATAGCTGGTCTGCTGGTTCTTTCTTTGTTAACCCGATATTAGATGCAAAAGATGCAGAGAAGCTTCCAGAGAGCGCTCCTAGATGGCCCCAAGAAGATGGACGAGTAAAAACCTCTGCTGCCTGGCTTATGGAAAATTCTGGAGTGAAAAAAGGTGAAACTCATAATGGCGCAGGTATTTCTAGTAAGCATGTATTAGCACTTGTTAACACTGGAAGTGCTAGCGCAGATGACATATTAGAGCTAGCTAGAAGAGCAAGAAAGGCAGTAAAGGATAAGTTTGGAATCTTGCTAGAGGTAGAAGTTGCTCTAGTTGGTTTAAATCTATGAGAAAGCTTTTTCTTGCACTCCTTCTTATTTTCTTTCCGCTAAGCCCTTCTTATAGCCATAGCTCTTTAGTTAGCGCTAGCCCTAGTAGCGGATCTGTATTAGTTGATTTTCCTATGGAGATAGTTCTTGATTTTAATGAAGAGCTATTGGTAATTGGCCAAGATGATCCCAATAGCGTTGCAGTCTTTGATGCAGCTGGAGAATTAGTTTCAGGAGATTCAAAAGTATCTGGCGCAAGAATTAGCGCAGGACTTTCTATTAACGGCAATGGGAGTTATAGCGTTAAGTATCGAGTGGTTTCAAAAGATGGCCATGTCATTGATGATAGTTATGGATTTGAAGTTCAATCACCGATTGCTATCTCTGCCCCAATTGAAGAAGAGGTAGTTTCTATTCCTAGCTCTTCGCCTATTCCAATTACTTCA